>JAEPLP010000001.1:1200000-1565153 GCA_017644375.1 Prochlorococcus marinus CUG1435 | reverse complement strand
GGCAGAGGAATCAAAAGAAAGTGAAGTTAAAGAAGAAAGTATAGAGCCAGAAGTAAAGGCAGAGGAATCAAAAGAAAGTGAAGTTAAAGAAGAAAGTATAGAGCCAGAAGTAAAGGCAGAGGAATCAAAAGAAAGTAAAGTTAAAGAAGAAATAGTAGAGGCAAAAGTAAAATCAATTAAACCAAAAAAAAGAACTGTTAAAGATGAAATAATAGACGTAGAATTTGATTCTGATAATAAATAAGATTTAAATTAAAGATCACTATTAAGAGCTGAATACTAAAAAAGTATATTTTTTTAGAATAATTTGGTTATTTTTTTAATTAAATATAAAGGGACTTTAATTTTAATATTTTAATTTGAATTAAAGGAGATTGTTATGAATCTAAAGCTACTTCGATAGCTGCAATTAGGTTTTCATCAAACGGTTTAACGCTTGGTTTGAATCTTGCAATTACTTTACTATCTTTTCCTATCAGAAACTTCTCGAAATTCCATTCAACATCTCCTTCAGGTTCAACTTTGTTAAGGGTTGTGTATGGTTCTGTGGTATTCCCTTTGGCATGAACTTTTTCATAGATTTCAAACTTTACGCCATATTTTGTTGTGCAAAAATTTTTTATTTCTGAAAGAGAGTCAGGTTCTTGTTTTCCAAAATCATTACAAGGGAATGCAAGTATTCTTAGGCCTTTGCTTGAATATAAATCATGTAGCTTTTGAAGATCCTGATACTGAGCAGTATTTCCGCAATAACTCGCTACATTAACAACTAAAATAACTTCACCTGAATATTCCCCGAGTTTTATGGATGATCCGTTCGCGGAAAGAACAGTAGTATTTTGTACGTCAACTTGCATGTCTAAAAAAAATCACCCTTTGAAGATAGCATTGTATAGACTTTATTGTGTTTAATTTATATGCTGGTTTTGGTTATTTCTTTTATAAGTTTTAATTTTTCATTTATTTAACCCTTTATAATTAATATTATTAATCAGTTTAAATTTTGGACCCTTTAGACCCACTTACTGAAATTATTTATTCCGGTCAAGGTTTTTCACCTGCAATTGCTTTAGAAAGAATTATTTGGGCAATGATTGGAATCTTTTTTTTAGGAGCAATTTCAAAATCAATAACTAGTAGCATGCGAAGTCAAAATTGGTTAGGTAGAAATTTTTTATTTAGTTATTCTAAAGATAAAAAAATTGCAGATGATACATCTTCACAACCTTCTGGGGATGATGAATAAGTTTTATATATATGAAAGAATCAATTTTTTCTAAAAAGAGAATTTTATTGCTCGGTAGTGGAGAGCTTGGAAAAGAATTAGTAATAGAATCCAAAAGATTAGGATTAGAAGTTATTGCTATTGATCGATATGAAAAAGCACCTGCAATGCAAGTTGCTGATTATTCAAGAGTAATTGATATGGGAGATAAAAATATTTTAAAAAATGTTATAAAAGAATTTAAGCCTGACTATGTTGTCCCAGAAATAGAGGCACTTTCAATTGAAGCCTTAAAAGAACTAGAGGAGGAAGGATTCAAAATTGTTCCCAATGCCAGAACTGTAGAAATTACAATGAATAGAGATAAAATTAGAGACTTAGCTTCTAGAGATTTAAAAATTAAAACTGCAAAGTTTGATTATATTTTTGAATTTGATGATTTAGAAAAAAAAGCAGATGAAATTGGATTCCCACTTTTACTTAAGCCTTTAATGAGCTCTTCAGGAAAGGGACAGAGTTTGGTTGAAACAAAAAATGATTTACAAAATTCTTGGGAACAGGCACGAGCAAATTCAAGAGGAAAGGTTAAAGGTGTAATTATTGAAGAATTTATTAATTTTGATTTTGAGTTTACTCTTCTAACTGTAAGAAAGGAAAATGGTGAAAATATTTTTTGTTTACCAATTGGACATCTTCAATCTAATGGAGACTATCAATGTAGTTGGCAACCTATAGAGATCAAGGAGTCCTTAATTATTGAAGCTAAGAGAATGACAAGTAGAATATTAAATAACCTTAATGGGGCTGGATTATACGGAGTAGAGTTTTTTATAAAAGGAAGTGAGGTTATATTTTCAGAATTATCTCCAAGACCACACGACACTGGTATGGTTACATTAGTTAGTCAAAATATTAATGAATTTGAATTACATTTAAGGGCTTTTTTAAATTTACCAATACCGCATATAGATCTAATAGAACCCTCTGCAACCAGAGTTATTCTCTCTAATCAAGAGTATCTAAATCCTATTTATGAGGGGCTTAATGAAGCATTAGAATTTGAAAAGACTAAAGTGCTCATTTTTGGTAAACCGGTTTCCAGAAAAGGCAGAAGAATGGGTGTTGTTCTCTCATCAAATTCTGACATAAATTTGGCTAGAAAAAATGCAGATGAAGCTGCTCGTAAAATAAAAGTCAGTACAACATAAATATTAAATAAAAATAACGAAAAAAATACTTATTTCCTTTGTTTTTGTTTTATGTCTCTCTGGGTATTATTTGGGTATCTTCTCTATTTCACAATGATAGAAAATTATAAAGGTTGGGATATAACTTTAAATTGGGATAATAAAGATTATCTACTGAGGGATACTACTAAAAGTAATTTTTTTAATCAAAAGGAAAAATGGATTGGTGTTCACCTAAATGGTAAAAAAATCTATGGTTCTTCCCTAAAAGAAATTAGGCATATTATTGATTATCCTAGTTTGCATGCAAAGTAGTTTAAAAATTTTTTTTAATTATCCTGATTATTTTCATTGTCTTCAATTAGTTCATTAGCGAGTTTTCTTAAATCTCCCTTAATCGAGACCCATGTAAAGGCGATTATAAAAATTGAAGCAGATATTGCAACGGTGATTTTTTCGATAGGTGACATTCCAAGTGCAATAGCAAACATTTCAAACCAAATACTAATTTTTTATTATATTGAATCTTTTTAAATAGTTAGAATCAAATTTTTTTTTGCAATGATATTTAATTATTCAAAATATAATAAATAAAATTTAAATTACTTATTTTATATATTGTTTCTGATTTCAATTCTATTCAGTAAGATTTAATTATGGAAAAAAAAAAGTGCCCCCAATGTAAAAATTTAATTTTAATAACTTCCCCAACTTGTTTATATTGTGGCAGACCTAATAAATTTATAACAAAGGAATACGTAAATAAAAAGTGGAATAAAGATAATAATAAAAATGTATTTGATTATATTTTTATTAATAAGTATCTTGTATTTATTTTATTTTTAATATTTACAATTGTTATTATTATATTTAATTAAATAACATCAATTAATTACTCTATTATTGAATCTAATACTTCTTTAGTATTTGTTGATAGTTTATTTTTTTTAATCTGCTTTATTGTTTCTACCATATTATTTTTGTAAGGGTCTGAATAATAATTGTATCTACTAAATACTTTCACAAAACGGGAAACTACGATTGGATTTAATTTATCAAAATCAATTATCTTTTTTGCAATATATTTATAACCAGAACCATCAATTGCATGAAAAGTACTATTTCTTGTTACGAAAGAATTTAATATAGCTCTTAAAGTGTTCGGTGATTTTGAATCAAAAAACTTATTTTCAAATAATTTTTCAATGCTGCATGTTTTTTCATCAATTTCTATAGATGCATTGAATGAGAACCAACTATCCAAAACGACACTATTATTTTTCCATTTATTGAAGAATATATTTGAAATAAGTTTTCGTTCAGGACAATTAATCCTACTGAATGAATTCAATGCAGCTTTTGCTAGCGTCATTGAATTACTATCGACATAATTAATTATTTTACTTTTAATTTCCTCATCATGACTGTGTAATAGTAGTTTCCAAATAGTTTCGATTAGTTTTCTTTCATTTTTACCTTCAGGCCACACTTTATCTAGATTTTTCTCTATTTCTTCGAGCTTAAAATATAATTCTTTTTTTAATTTGATACCGAATAAATGATTTAATTCGTCAATAGTTTTATATATCTTTAAAGGATCTATATTTTCCATTTCCGATTCAATTTCAGCAAATGTCGGAATACTTAGTAATTCTGATAAAAGGGATAAATTAATATCTTTATTTTTTATAAATGATATTAAGGTCCTTATTAATTTATTTTCAATTTTATGATCTGGTTTTTCATCTAATCTACATAAAATAATTTTTTTATAAAATGCTTTTACAGTATTAGATAGTGTAAAAAAATCTTTTTCATATTTTAAGATTAGAAACTTTTCATCCAAGGCAGTGTCTGATTCCCACTCAACAGGTGAAGAGAATTCGCGAAAATAAGTTACTATAGGAATTTGGAGGTGAGATCTTATATTCCTAAAAATAAATTCTTGTTTTTTTGTTTTTAAAACAACCGTTTTTACTATCGTTTTATTTTCACTGCAAAATATAGCCAGATTTATAGGAATTATTAGAGGTAAATCATTATATGGGTTCTTCTTTATTGGATTACTTTGAGAGGCTTCAATTGTAAGTTTTTCGCTTTTTTGATCCCAGATTCTCTTAAATTTAATTTTTGGAGTCCCATTTTGCTTGTACCAGATTTTAAACTTTTCAGGATCGATTTCATTATTATGTTCTAAAATTTTATCGACAAATTGGTCTATTGTTGCTGCCTTTCCATCATATGTTGAGATGTAATTACTAAATCCTTTATAGAAATTTTCATCCTTTACAAGCTTATTAAGCATTCTAATTATTTCTGCTCCTTTCTCGTAAATCGTGGTCGTATAGAAATTGTCTATTTCTTTATATTTTATTGGCACTACAGGATGTGATGTTGGACCAGAATCCTCTCTAAATTGATTTCTTCTAAGAAATTTAGCATCATCAAGTCTCTTGATTTCGCGATCATGAACGTCTGCAGTGAATTGTTGATCTCTGAATACTGTTAGACCCTCTTTTAGAGATAGTTGAAACCAATCTCTACAAGTCACTCTATTCCCAGTCCAATTATGGAAGTATTCATGGGCGATCACGCCCTCAATTCTCTCTAATTCTTCATCAGTTGTTGTTTCAGAATTAGCGAGTATTAGTTTTGAGTTGAATATATTGAGACTTTTATTTTCCATTGCTCCCATATTAAAGTGCCTGACTGCAACAATATTGAATAATGACAAATCGTATTCAAGGTTATATTGATCCTCGTCCCACTTCATAGATTTCTGTAAGGAACTTATTGCATGTTGAACATATTTTTCATCGCCATACTCGACAAAAATATTTATTTTTACCTTTTTATTCGATTTTGTTATGAAATTGTCTTTTACACAATTAAGTTTTCCTGCTACCAATGCAAATAGATATGAGGGTTTCGGATATGGGTCTTCCCAAATTATTTCATGTCGATTATTTGCAAGATTATTTTCTTTTATGACGTTTCCATTTGAGAGTAAGACAGGATAATCATTCTTGTCTGCTTCAATTCTCACAGTGTATTTGCTTAGAATATCAGGCCTATCAGAGTGAAAACTTATTCTTCTAAATCCCTCTGCCTCACATTGCGTAGTTATAATTCCATTGCTCTCATACATACCTAAAAGGGACGTATTTTCCTTCGGTTTAATTACTCCTTCTATTTTTAATAAAAAATTATCTTTGTTTATATTTTCAATTTTCAAGTTATTTTTTTGCTGTTTGTAGTATTTCTTTCCCAGTAGTGAGTTATCTACAAATATTTTTTTTATTAATATATCCGTACCATCTAGAATTAGATTTCTGGTATTCTTATTTTTTTTTACCAATTTTAGTTTGGTCGTAACATTTACAGCATTTTTCTTAATTACGAAGTCCAAAAAGATTTCTGGAATTTCATAATCAAAAAGTTTGTAATCTTCAAGTTTCACATATCTTGAAATATTATTTTGGTTTTTTGGTTTGTTCATCTTTACAAAGAAGTTCAGAAGTTAAAAAATCTAGAATAGTTATTTTGAAATTATAAGTTTGACTTATCATCTTCTGTTTCACAAAAATGTGTTTTAATCTCCCCAGAAGGTAGTAGTTCGTATAAAGAAGGATTATTTATATCGGGCGAACCGTCCTTATTAAATTGATATCTCCAGTCCCATTTTTTATCTGTAAAGGAAATATAATCTTTTCTTAGAGAATATGGAAGCATGAGCTTTTTTTTATTCCAATTAATATTTATAAATGCGCCTGGCTTTAACTCAGATATCTTTTCTACTATGGAAAAGTCACCATTAATATTATTTCTCATAACAAGATTAAGCTTTGAATTTTCACATACATAGCTACTATTTAAAGCTAATAAAAGTATTGAGGTAATAAAAAATGAATGAATTTTTTGAGCTCCTTTTAAAGTAGATTTACTTTCAAGCTAAATAACTTAATTAAAAGATCTTTTTGGATCGATTTAAATCATAATAGATTGCATACTCTTTAGATCTACAAGATTACAATCTAATTCCTCTTCATAATCCTGAACTGAAATAAAATTATTTAAAAAACCTGAATATTTTGCATCTCCGCCTATGGTGCTTGAGAGTATATATTTTGGATTGAATTTGTTAATTAATTTAGGGATTACATCAGCACCTTTTACAAAAGAACCAACTAGGGGTAATTCTAAATTTTTTGTAGGAGTAATGACTGCATCAAGATTTTGCTTACTTAAATTTTCATCAAGATATCCATGGGGTTCTATATAAAACCCATTATCTTGATCGTCTTTAACAATATATCCGTTTTCTATTTGTGGCACTGGAGCCCCAGCAGTTGCTTCAAAACTTAAATTAAAAAGATTTGTCTTTTCAGTTGGCTTAAGCACTTTAATTGAACTAAAACATATTTTTTTTAATGTTTCAACAGCACTTTTAGGGCAAATTATAGGAATATCCTTTCTGAACATTTCTAATGTTGGAACATGACAGTGGTCAGGTAATCCTTGGGTTAACAAAATAATATCTATATTTTTATCCATTGAAATTTCTTCATCTAATGATCCTTTAAAAAACCACTCACCTGGAGGAAATATTAAATCTCCCTTGAGCCAAGGATCAATAATTAAATTGGTTTTTTTAAATTTTATAAGCCAACCGTTTGAACCTAGGTAGGTCGCTTCAAAAGTCATTATCAATTAATTGTTTTATTAGACTATAAGGTACTTTTGGCTTTATCGAGAAATTACTAATTTAGATTAGTTTGCTTCACTTAAGATTTGAAATGATTTTCTTTTTAGATTAAATATTAAAACTTGATTATCTTTATAATTAATCTCAAAATTTTCTTTCTCTAGCATTTGTATTGGTATTAGAGCTAATCCTCCTGTTCCTGAAAATATGATTGGCATGGTGCTATTTTTAGTCCCATTCATTTTTTGTAAGTCAATAGCTTGAGAAACTATTTTTCTGGCTTTATCAAATCCGTAGTCTTCTATTAATTCAGGCCATAAAAAGTTAACTAATTCATATTTCGAAAACTCAATTTGTACTGTTTTCATTAAAAAATAATAGATATATAGCGATTAAAAGATAAAAATATAAACTTAATTACTATTTTTAAACCTATCCATGACTAGTTGCAACATATCCACTACATCACCATCAGTTAAATTTAAATCCTTCTTCAAATCATTGCAAGTTAAATTCATTTCAAGTGCCGCTTCAGCCATATGATTAACTTTTTGGTTATCACCGCCCAATGAAATAAAGGGATTGAAGTTCTCTATCATTTAATACTTGTTGTTACCACCTAGTTCTAGCTAAGAAATAATCAATTATCATTTATTGATACAGAAGCTTATAAATATGTTATTTAATATTTAGAAAGTTTTTATTTTTAAACTAGGGATATTGATATACCTTTTGATATCAATGCAAATCTTCTGGCTCTGACTAGTAAAGGAAATATCAAATTTGTTCGTTTAGTTGATTTAAACACTCTAGAGAGTATCAAAAGTAAACTATTTGAGGGATTTTTTATCTGTTTGCAAATAGTGTTAATTGCATCTGCCCCATGAAAGATCTCTTCATCTTTCAGTAGAATGGCTCCTTTATCAAGATCATAGCCTTTATCTAGGAGGGATTTAATTAGAGTTAAATTTTTACGACCGTCCAAAATTTTAATATTATTTAACTTGCTTTTGATCTCAAGGAGCTCAGCAAAATGATTGCAGAATGGGCATTCTCCATCATAAATAAAGGTATAGTTGGAAGTCATTAGAAAAAAACAGTCTTGATGGTATTAAGGTGCGCCATAAAAATAGTAATGCCTCGATAATAAAACAAATAATAAAAATTTTGTGGATTTTTTAAAAGGATAGTTAAACGATTCTAATAATTACGAAGAAATGTCTCAATATAGGTATATTTTTCATAAAAATCTGTATGCTTACTCGGAGATATTATGTTTTAAAATCATGAATTTATTAGCTTCTTTTGCTTTAGGTGGTTTCAATCCTTGGGCAGCAGGCTTTGGAATTGGTTCTTTAGTCCTTTTTGGTCTTGTTGGTCTTGTTGCTGGTCCAAACCTAAAGAATTTTGACCCTGATGCATAAATCATCAAATTTAATATTGATTTTTAAAAGGCTCATTTGAGTCTTTTTTTATGCGGTTTTTTAAATTTATTTTTAGAATTAATCCAGATTATTTCCCCCAAAAATGTTGTTGAATCCTTTTTATCCATTTACTTTTCTAAAAATCTCTTCTCTTAAAGCCACTATTGTTTTTTTATCAATACTTTTAATTAAATCAAATTTGCTCAGATTAAAAGGGGGTCTAATAGGGGCTCTTTTTGCCTTGATACTCATATCGGGGATTTTTGCCTCTAGTACCATAGCTTTAGGATCTTTAGTTTATGCCTATCGACTAAAGAAGAAATCTAATTCTGATGATAATCAGATGCAGGATTTAGAAACTGTAAATGTTTAAGATATTTTGTGAATCAAATTAAGTTGGATAACCTAAAATGGAGTTCCAGGTACAAAATGCAAGACTAAAAATCCAAAGCCGGCAGCAAAAACTATTGATACTGCAATGATGAGAAGTCCCGATGCCATCCCCCCTTCGTTAAAAGCCATATAGTTAGTTATTTAAATTAATAATAGGACATTTTTGTTCCCAGGTAATAGTTCTAATTACTCATATATCATCCAAATTTATTGTTAATGGTGAATAAAAGTAAAAAGATGGAAGTTAATGAGATGATAAACCCAAATATTATTAATGGTTTAGATTTGACGTTTTCTTCTTTCTTAAGTTCACTTTTTGAAGAAGAAAAATTTCTATCTTTTTTTTTATAAATAAGATTGGAAAAAGGTTTAATCACGATGAATTTTAGATTTAAGCTAATTACCCTAATGTTTTGAACAAATTTTTATGGTAATCAACAACATTTTGACAACTTATTACAGGTGTAAATTCCATATGAATGCCAAATTTGGCTCTCCATGGAGCAAAATGCTCAAAAATTTCTTTATCACTCTGTGCCTTACATAAACAAACTACTCTACCCTCTCCTGGAGCATGAACTCTAAATAACATCTCAAATTTATCATTTTTATCTGATTTTGCAATTTCACCGTTATCCCAGGCCTCCACAAATAATTGATAAGCTTTCACTTGATTCTCAATATCTGGGAATTGGCAGTCAGCAAGAAATAATTGCATTGGAGTATTCTTATGGTTTTACACATTATCCCTCAAATACTTATTTATTAATGGGACTGTTTGAATTTGAAGATCAGAAAAAGAATATTTTCCTAAATAAAGTGAGAGGAGAGGGTCTCAAGAAATTTCCCAATATCTTTTTTATATAAACTGTCTGTGATTTTTAAAGAGAATAATTCATAATCATTTATATCTTTCTTTTTGTCAAAATTAATATTTCCCTTTAATGAAATATTTTTCATGATTGTATTGATCACTATTTAAAATTTAGACAAATATATTTAAAAGGCAAATTTCTTTACATTATGTTTTTATGAGAAAAATATTTAATGCAATCAGGAAATAATAATGTTCTTTTTTTAAGAATTAATTAATTTTTCTAGAATATATAAAAAAGCATTAGTTAAAGAAAAAATTACAGTTATTAGAGATGCAATAACGGGTAATAAATTAAACCATAACTGCGATGTCGTCATTTTTGAATCAATAGGCAGAAAATTGGTTCTTTTCTTAATTCTTATTTGCAACCAGAAAATAGATAATGGATAAATTATTCTTGAAAAAATAATTAATGTAGATGGTAAGATACCTTCTTCTGAATAAAGTATAAATCCTGAAAAAAAGTATAATGCCCAAATTAGAACCCTTTGAACTAGGATAAAATCGTTGCTTTTGCGAGACATTATTAATTAATTAATTTTTTATAATTTTAGTCATTTTATATCTTTCAAAAAAAATGTTATTTATAATGACTTTTTCTTTACGTATAATTTCCCATTCATTTTTAAGAAATAATTCATAACTTATTAAGCTCGCTTCGGTATAAATAGAATTTAAACCTTCTTTCTTTGCTTCATCTTCTAATTTATTAAGCAACTTAGAGCCGTAACCTTTTCTTTGGAATTTACCTTTACAGTAAAATAGCGCAATTCTATCGGTGGGATATCTTGTGGCAAATGCAATAATAATTCCTTGTTTACTTATAAGCCATCCTTTTCCTTTAATTATTGACTTATCAAAATTTGGATTATTCCAAGCTTGGCTTGACCAAGCCCTTTTTTGTTCTTGACTATAAATTTTTTCATCTAATGATTGAATTGAATCAAAATAAACCTTCTTTAATTCCTGTTGATCTTTAATGGTAATTTGTCTTAAATTCATATACGAATCTATTATTTAAAATGCCTATTAAAAATATAGTCGCAATTGGGGGAGGAGGGTTTGGACGTTCATTAGGCTCTCTTGATATTGAAAAATATATAGTTTCTTTGAGTAATAAAAAAAGACCTAAAATTTGCTTTATTCCAACAGCATCTGGCGATAGTAGTTTGTACAAACTAAATTTTTATAGAGCATTTTCTAAACTTGATTGTATAACAAGCCATATAGATTTCTTCTCCCGAACAGAAAACTTAGAAGAAATAGTTTTAACTCAAGACATCATTTATGTTGGCGGAGGAAATACAAAAAGTATGTTAGCTGTTTGGAAAGAATGGAATTTACATAAAATTTTGCGAAATGCTTATGAAAAAGGAATTGTAATGAGTGGTGTAAGTGCTGGGGCTATTTGTTGGTTTGAAAAAGGTATAACTGATTCTTATGCTAAAGAATTAGCCATAATTGATTGCTTAGGTATAGTTGAAGGTATTGCGTGCCCGCATTTCGATGAAGAGAAAGAGAGGGAACCTTATGTTAATGATGTTATTCAGAGAGAAATTATTGAATCTTGTATATGTATTGAGGGCAATTGTGCCTTGCATATTAAAAATGATTTTGACTATTCCTCAATTGATTTTGGTAATGGTAGAAACTGCTTTAGAGTTAAAATGGAAAATAATATTGTGAAGAAAGAAATTCTTTGAAAAGAAAATAGTTTTAATATATTTTAGATCTCTTCATTCTTCGAGATAGTAGTAAATTCAATCCCTTTGTATTTTACGAAAGATGCAGTCCATACTTCTTTTGAGAGATTGCCAAGGTATTTTAGAAACTGTTGTGTATCTCCGTCTCTTATCCATTCAGATTTAATAAATGGAAGCTCTTTTTGCATCCTTTTAGGATGCATATGAACTAAAAGCAAACCTTTATCTTCTGAAGCCCTTTTTAAAGCACCTTCATCGCTCCTTTGAAAAACTCTCAATAGAAGATTTAAAATTACCTCTTCTCCAAGTTTCTTAAAATTTTCTGATTCCTCTAAATTATCTTTAATTTCTTTACCTCCAAGAGGCATTGCTCTAACATGGTTTTGCTCTATTAAAGCTATTGCAATTAGATAATCTTGGCTAGCCATATTCTAAAATAATACTTTTTGGTATTCTAACCTCTCGAGTTCATGAAAATCTTTTATGGATTAAATATTTGCCAAAAGAAGAAAGTATAGTTTGTTAATTATTTTCTAATACAGTTGAACAATTGCTTTTTATTTATTCTAATTAGTAAAATGAAAAGTTTTATTTGTTATGAAGTTTTTTTTGTTTCTATTCTTCGGGATTTTTTTAGGTCTTTATTTATCATGGCCCGGTTTATTAATACCAGAAAATTGGAAATGTTTTTATCAAGTTATTGCAAAATCTGCAGAAGATAAAATTTCTTTAAAAGCTGCATTAGAGATTTCTCCTAATTATTTTCTAAAGGCTAAGAATAAAAATACGACTTCTAAAATAAGAATCGTAGCAGATGCGTGTTTTCGTTAATATGTTATTGGATGAAATTTGAATACTAAATAATGAACAATAATATAAGATTTGAATTGTCTTTTAAAAATATTTCTCAGTTAGAAAATAGACTTAATTTCTGCAAATTAAATAATATTAAAAATATTAATATTCCATGTAAAGGACTTATTAAGAAGGAATTATTTAATTCAACTATTAAATATATATCTAAAAACTTCAATGAATTTAATGTGACCTATCACTATAGTCTCTATCATCAATATTCAAAAAATAAAGCCGAATCATATCAGTATTTTTTAGATTTTGTTAAAAATTCTCAAAATAATAGAAATCATGAAATTTTGCTTGTGTCGGGATCAAATAAGAAAAAACACTTTGACTCTGTTGATGTATTAGCTTATTTAAAAAAAGAAGAAAATTTAAAAGTTAAATTAGGTATAGCTTACAATCCATACTTGAAAAAATATTATAATATTTCTTCAGAAAGAGAAAGGTTCGAGAGAAAAATTTCTACTGGATTAATAAATTCAATTTGGTTTCAATATGGTACTGATATTAAAGTTCTTCAGAATGAGTTGAATTATCTCAAGAAAATTGTAAAAGAGGAAAAATTAAATCTATTTGGAAGTTTATTTATTCCTTCTAAACAATTTATAGCGCGGTTTAAATTTCGTCCTTGGAAAGAGGTATACATATCAGAAAAGTTTTTATTTGCCTTAGATAATTTTTTTGATTTTACAAGAGATTTAATTAGTTTTTATAAAAATAATAATGTTACTCCTGTAATTGAATCTGATTTTTCATCATTAGAGAAACTTGAATCTGTTTATAGTTTTTTAGAAAATGAAAGATAATTTCTTTCAATATTAAAACCATGAAAAGTGATGTTACATATGACTTATTAATAATAGGTGGAGGTATATCTGCTTGTGTTTTAGCCTCAAAGTATCTGAAAAATAATATTACAAAAAAAGTTGGATTAATTGAAATTGGGCGTGGACTTGGAGGGAGATCAAGTACAAGAATAAGCAAAAAATATAAAGGATGGAAACTAAACCATGGTTCTCCAAATTTTAATATAATTAATAGTAAAAATAATCTTCTATTAAAAAGATATATTGATGAACTATTAGAAAATAAATATATAAAAATAGATGACTCAGACATCATTTTTCTAAATGATGATTCTGATTTAGAAAACATAAAAAAATCTGAATTTTCTCGCGGGGTTAATTATCTACCTTTAGATTCCATGAGTGAATTATCGAAAAAGATAATTGAGTCAAATAATTTAAAAGAGAAAATTGATTTTTTCTTTGAAACTTTAATAGTTGATATGAAGTTTAATGATAAGGAATGGTTGCTAACATCAAAAAATGGCGACAAATTCAAGTCTAGATATCTAATTTGTTCAACTAACTTGTTGTTACATAAGAGGTCTTTAAAAATATTAAACGTAAATCAAATTCCATTAAGAAAAGCTATTCCAATTAATAATGATAAAAAAATAGATTTACTATTAAATTTTTTAGAAGAACAAACATTTATTCCCAGATTAACTTTTTTAATTTATACAAATGAAAATTATAGTTATAAAGACTATTATTCTAAAAAACAAAGATATTTTTATTTAAAAAATAATTTAGAAAAAAAATATAGTTTTGAAAGAATTATTTTTCAGTTTCAAGATAATAATAAATTAGGAATTGTAGCACATTCAAAAAACGCAGAGTTAATTAATTCTTATATAAGTGCAAAAGATGAAGAAGTTTTTAAACAAAAAATAATTACAAATTTCAATGAACTGTTTGAAGAGAATTCTGTAGTCCATAAATTAACTTTTGATGAAAAAATATCTATTATGAAATGGCGAGCTTCACAGCCTTCTGGCCTTGCCATACCATTATCTTTGCAATTTAGTAGAAAATATAGAATTGGATTTTGCGGAGACTGGTTTGAAGGAGATGGATTTGGCAGAATTGAAGGCTCAATTTTTAGTGCTTTAATATTAGAGAAAAAAATTAAAGACTTAATTTAATAACTTTTTCAGAATGTGATCTACATCAGTGTTTTTTTTAATAATGAATTTATTTTTATTATTTTTTATGCTATTAGGGTTGAATTTTTCGTAATAAATGTTCCATGATTTTATGAAATCATTCTCAGCTTGTTTTTTATCCTTCCCCCTTTCTTTTATATCTCTTTGGACAACTCTTTTCATGCACTCATTTTTTTTAGTTTTTATTTCTAAAAAAATATAATCCTTATTATTTAAAGTTTTTGAGAATTCTTTAGCAAATATACCCTCAACAATTAAAAAACTAATATTATTTGTTTCGTTTAAGATATTTTTAATTGTTTTCTTTTCGAAATCATAATAACGATCACAGATTGAAATTCCATTCTTATAAATAAAATCAAAATCTTTTTTGAATAGTTTGTTATTAAAACTGATACTTCTATCAAAAAAGCCTTCTACAAATTTTGTTAGTAATTTAGTTATTAAACCTGTCTTATAGTAATTGTCGGTACTTAACACAATACCATTTTTATTTTTTTTAATTATTTGATTCGATAAAGTTGTTTTCCCGCTTCCGGAAGGTCCACTTATAAAAATAAGCTTCATTTTTTGGCATCTGTTCTTTAATAAGATTTTAACTTTACTATTAATAAAACCCTTAAAATTTTGAATATACATTTTATATTTTTTTAGTTTTGAAATTAATTTTGAATACCTTTCAATGGCTCGTAAGCTTGCATAAATATTAAATGTGTGTCTTTATATAATTGTAAATAAATTATTTCTACTCAATTAGTTATTGTCTAGTTATTAATTCCTCTGGAATTTGATAATATTAAATTGAAGAGCTAATTTTATTACTTATATATTGCAATGATTTCTAAATTTCTCAGCAAACTAAAATCAATTTTATTTAAAAGTGCAGTAACTCCTGAAACTCCTTTAAAGAAAGAAAAAAAAGCAGCAAAGTCTGCAAAAACAAAAACAAAAACAAAAACAAAAACAAAAACAAAAACCAAAGCTGTAAATTCTAAGAAAAATATTGAAACTTTGACTACACTTCCAGGTGTAGGAGCAAAAAGCGCAAAAGCTTTGTATGAGGCAGGATTTAAAACAACAAAGGCAGTAATCGCTGCTGATGAAAAAGAGCTTCTTGCTGTCTCAGGAGTTGGAATAAATCTTGTTAAGAAGCTTAAAAAGCTTAAATAGTTAAATATTTTTCAAACTTCAATAAAAATTAATAATAATAAATTTACAAAAATTTTATAAGTTTTTTGAGATTATCTTCTCCTTGCTTTTCTTCTCTGTTGTAACTTTCTTTTGTATTTTTCAATAGGGGTTTCGTGATGCCTAAGTCTTTTTAAATCTGCAAAGATTCCAGATTTAGACACTTGTCTTTTAAATCTTCTAAGGGCTGACTCAATTCCCTCGTTCTCTCCAACTGTTACCTGTGTCAAAATTTTCTAAATAAAAAACATTCTAGCACCTCATTAGATAAATTTAAAATTCAAACTCCAACTCAAGAAATTATGGTTTATAGCTTATTTTTTTGCCCACTCAACAAATATTTTTTTATTACTTCTTATATCTTGTAATGATTCAAAATAATATTTTTCCCAATCATCTTTAGGCAGTCCAAGAAATAACATTAGATTTAATGGGTATTGATCGCTATCGGAACAATTTCTAAAATCATCTCTGAATAAAAAGATTTCCTTTTTTAGAGCAATTGCGATACCCAATTCAATCATTACACCTTCATCTGGTGGATTACCATTAACAATCGCAAAAATACAATCACATTCTTTTAAATCATGGAAATTACTTCTTGCAACGTCATATGCCCATTCACTTTCTTGTTGAGTTAATGGTTTTGCTCTCTCAAAAGGTTCAAATACTTCTACATTTAAATCATTGAATATTTCAATAAATTCATGTAAGAGTGTTTTAGTTTGTTTTGAAAATCCATATGGATTTGCCAAATATAATTTCTTTCTCAATTTAAACCTCTTTTTTTGATGTACTCTTCGCGGTCACTTTTTGAATTTGAAGTATTTTCCCAAGGGAAAACTATCCATTGGCTTTTTTTTGATATAAATACTGTATTCCACCATGTAGGTTTAATCTTACTAAATAATACAAAAAACATTGCTCCTTCAATATCTTTGAAGGTCGTTAATGTACGACCAGTTTCATAAACATCATCTACTATTAGTGAATTTTTTATTGGTTTTGAAATTAATTCAATTTTTAATTTATGACTTAGTGCTACAGCAATACATAATCCACCCCGAGGAACTCCATATATTCCAGAAAACTCCTTAAACCTACATTTATCAGCTATTTCATCTACGCTCTTATCAAATTCGCTCCAGGTAAAATAACTTATCATCTTAATTTTCGATTTTTTCTGTTGTAGTAGCGTAATTTGAAGCAATTACACTTAAAAGTGCTACTACTTGCTCATTTGGACAATTAGTATTTTTTTTTAAATTTTCACATTCATTTATTATCTTGGCGTATGTATCCTCAACTATCCCGTTCATTTGATCGATACTAAAAGAATATGGTTTATTCATTTTTATATTATTAGTTATTTTATTTTTACTTAAATATCCAACGAAGTAAATATTTTTAGTATTAAAAGATAAAATTATTCCCACATGGGGTCATTTAATTTTTCATTTTTAAGTGAAGAAGGAACATAAGTATGTAAATTTTCTATTTTTATAGCCCATTTTTTAGAGTTCCCCATTAAACTTTCGCTTTCAATTAGGTTTGTTAGGGGAATCCTTTTTCTAACTTTAAGAAGTCCTAAACAAGCTTCCCAGGCTTGATGATTTTTATAAATATCTAACCAAAAATCAAAAATATTTTCCAAAATTTCTAAAGGGATATCAAATGGAATCCCCATTGAAGGTCTTGCAATTAAATAATTTTTGTTTCTTAGTTCATTTAATAAATTATTTATGTTTAAATTAATAGCTAAAAGAATATCTTTTGCTGATTCATTACCTATTAATTCCTTTCTATGGCAATCTAAAAGATTTTCATCATCAAGGATATTTTCATCGCAATTTTTTATACCCACGATCCAAAACCCCTCTCCATTATTCACTCCACTAGCAAGAAATAGATATTGAGGTGAATTCTCCAAGATTTAGAATTATTTTTCCATTTTTAACATTATTTGCTTGATATGAAAATAATTTAGCTTTGCAATTAACAATATGAAGTCCTCGTAAAAAAAATTTTGTTGTTATAGTTAGATTTTTAGAAATGTTTGATTTAAGAGAATTAAAACTTATGTTTTTAGATCCTACTGATTTAATAATTAATAATATAAATAAATATCTTTATAGTAATAAAGCAATTAAATCTATTTTTTCTTAGGAAATAATTTTCCTATTTTCTCCTTTTGTAAGTACTCCTTTTTTGTTCTAATTTTTTTGTCTTCTAAGGATTCTTTATTCGTACTTACAGCATAAATAATATAGAAAATCATACCAGTAAATATTAATCCTACAAAAATAATGAATATTCCTATAGGTTCACTGGGACTGAATTTTTTAAGATCTAAAGCTGTATTAAGGGAAATTATCATCAATGAACTAATTCCTTAAAGAAATTTTATGGAAATCTAATTGATTTCCTCGTATCCAAAAAATGTTGCATTGTCAGAATTTTTATACCCATTAGCGGCTTCCTGTGGGTTTTGACTGTCAATTTTTCTTGCTTTAGCATGAATCATGTTGAATGGGAAAATCACAGCTCCTACAAAAAAATGAAGAATTAAGAAATCTGAAGGTAATCCATTTGTCCAATCAGGAAAAAATAGTAAAGTCATCAATGATTCGTACATATTAGTAGTCAAATAAACCTCTGACTATTATTACTGAACTTATCGCAATACTTTTAATTATTAATAAATTGAAATTTAATTAGCTTTTAATAATTATCAGATTTAATTGAAAAGACAATTTTAAGATACTATTATATTACTTATAAACTATTGATTAATAGCTGTTGTTAAAATTATTTTTTGTCTTATTTTTATTTATAATTTTTCAATTAAAACCTGCAATAGGTTTAGCTTTTGATACATCCGATCCTAGTGTTAGTTTGCTACAAAATAGGATCTCTAATAATTTCTCTAAGAAATATTGCAATGCCATCCAAAATGGTCTTTCTAAAGATGAGGCAATGAAATCAGCTATTGTAAAAACTGAAAACATTATATCTTTCTCTTACAATCCTCAGAAAAAATGGATTGAGAAAAGTGACTTGGCAAATCAAATTTCATTGCAAGTAGTAAATGATTGTGGATGGTCATTTGGATTAATTGGAAAGGAGGGAGTTGATTATTTCAAATCATATTTTCTAGAAGTTTACGAAAAAACTACTCCTGACAAAAAATTTTCAAGATAGATTAGATTAATGAATAATATTTCAGACAAATTAGTATTGACTATAATTTTGATTACTATTCTTTTTGTATTTGGATTGATTTTTTCAGTAAAGTCTCCAGAGAGAAAGGTTATAGATTCACCAATAATGTGGAAAGATGATTATTCTAATATCTCGATTTTTAAGAACAATAATATAAATTCAGAAAGAATAGGAATAATTTAATAAAAAGATTGCTTACTAAAATAAAGGATCCTATTCAAGGATATACAAAAATATTTTTTCGAATTTCAATCAATTTATCATTCACTGTTTAATTTAAGTAGTTCAAAAGAACTGACGCTAGTTTCAAATCATCATTAAACCATGCTCGTATCGCCATAGCTCTTCGAGGATCATAAAAATTTTGTTTTCTGTACCAACTAAGAACTTCTGAATCTGATTTCTTCCCATTACATGACAAACAACATGGTACGCAATTACTTGAACTGCTAATCCCTCCTTTTGACATTGGGTGAAGGTGGTCGAGTGATTCTGAGGGTTTACCGCAATAAATGCATTTATAATTAGTAAGTTTGTTAAGTGACTCTCTCCAAATTTTATTACTTATCTTGGAACAAAACTGATCAAGGTAAATTGCATCTTGTCTATGCATAAAATTCTTGATAATTTTTCTGATAATAACAGTTTTTTTTAAAGTATGATTGAAAAAGATAAGATAAGACTTCTTAAAGCGAATGTGTCTAATGAAAAGAATAATTTTCACTTATTAATACAAAGACCAATTTATAGTTAATGCTTTATTTATTAACAATATTATTAGGAATTTTTGATCATTCTTTACTTAAAAGTATTTATATTTTTTTGATATCGTTTTTTTCTAATACATTTTCAGCGATTTCTGGAGGAGGAGCAGGATTATTACAATTGCCTGCATTGATTTTATCTGGAGTTCCTTATTATCAGGCTCTTGCTAGTCATAAATTAGCAACAGTAGCACTAGGAATAGGGGGTTCCTTAAGAAATTACAAATCTTTAGGTAATGATATAAGTGTTGCTTGTCAAATTTTAATTTTTGGATTACCAGGAGTAATTTTTGGGGCTTCTTTAGTTGAATATATATCAGAAAAGTATTTGTACTTAATTTTAGGAATAATATCCATATTATTGGCTTTTTACTCATTCCTTAAACCAGATTTAGGCTTATCATCTGGTAATAAAGAGCTTAATTTTGTTCATAAAATTAGATTTTTAATTTTTATTTTTTTTATAGGCATATTAAATGGTTCTATTTCTTCAGGAACTGGATTGCTTGTAACAATACTATTAATAAAAACTTTTGAAATGGATTTTCTTCGAGCCATAAGTATGACATTTTTTACTGTTGGGATTTTTTGGAACTTTGTCGGAGCAGTATTTTTGGCAAGAATAGGATCGGTTCCATTAAATTTATTGATAGTTTTAATAATAGGTTCCTTTACAGGAGGATTTTTCGGAGCTCACCTGTCAAAATTAAATGGGAATATACTTATTAAGAAAACTTTTATAACAGTTTGTATTTTGGTTGGTATTAGCTTATTAATTAAATCCATAAAGAGCTTTTTATAAAATTATCGGAGGATAGTATTACATTTTGGAAAAAAAATTCTCAAGCAGGATCATGAATTAAAAAATAAATTATTTAATATCTTTATTCGTTGTAAAAGGAGTTACTGTATTACTCGTTTTATTTAATAATACTTTTAAACTTTATTTAAAAAACATAAAAAAAGGCCTTACAATCGTAAGGCCGGGTGATGGGGAACCTTATTTTTAAACCAATTTCTTAAAAATTGCAACCCCCTACCTGTAGTGCAACAAGAACGTATTCAATACACTATAGATAGTGCTTTAGTAATTTATATATATGAGAACCTTTTAATTTTGAAATAATTTTCAAAATTTTAATTAATCAGGAAAATTCTTATTTCAAGATTTCAAGTGTTTAGAGTTATTAAACTTGTTTAAAATGCTGAGCATTGTATTATTCGTAAAGACTTTGTTAGTTAAAAACTTTAATGATTGAATTAACCTTATTAACTCTGTTAAATTTTGTAGGAGATAATTTTTGTAAATATAGAGATCTAGGCCATGACAATTATAAATCTTTACTTCTCTCTTACAGTGATGCAAGTAATAAATTTGGACCATTAGAAGTAAAAAACGTAATTGAGAAATCAGAAAATTTTAAAGTTACAGCTGTTGCTATTGCGGCAATTAAATGTCCTCAGCATATAGTTAAATAATGAAACTTGAATTAAAAACTGAAAGTGAAAATTATTCAAAGTCGTTATCAAATGTTTTTAAAATTGTTTCTGTTATCGCGCTAATAATTATCCTTTGTGATGTTGCACTCAAATTAGGAATCATATCTAGAAATCATAAAATTGAATACAACTGTAGGATTTTATCTGTTGAAAAATCTAAACCTCATTTTAAGAAATTATCTAGGCTTTCTAATCTGAAAAGCAAACAACAAATTTGGGAATTTTGCAGGGAGGTTATTAAGTAATAGTTAGCTAGATGCTGATGAATAGAATTTTAATGCAAATAACCAGAACTTTCTTGAAGTTATAAGAAATACTGTTGCAACAATAACTTCAAGCAATATTTTCCACAATTGAGAAAGTCCTAGGAAAACTTCAGAAGGTATTGTAGTTATAAAAGCAATAGGAATGAAAATACTAAAAAATATTCTTAAAGAAAATGAAAATGAATTTAGAGGAAATCTTCCAATATAAAGAAATGATCTTAATACTTCTATTGCATTCCAAGTCTTAACAAACCAAATAGTAGTAGTAGATATAAAAAACCATAAGCTATATAAAATACAAATCGAGCAGCTTAATGTAATCAGGGCTAGGGTCAGAAAACTTAAACTTAAATCTATTTGATTTATTCTTATGCAAAAGAACAACAAGAAAAATCCAAGCATAATTTCTAAAAATCCAGATGGATTTATTTTTTTTAATGAAATAAAAAATTGACTATCAATAGGTTTTATAAGTACGAAGTCTAATGTTCCTTCTCTTATATATTTAACTATTTCTGTAAGATTTGGATTGAACCATGTATTTGTTATTCCATTCAAAATTGTATAAATACCTTGGATTATTAGTGCCTGTTCAAATTTCCATCCTCCAATATATCCACTATTTTGAAAGAAAATAGATAAGAGAAAAGTACTCCCTACTAAACTTAAAATTGCAGTAATTAAATCAACTAATATATTTGTCTTATACTCCAATTCAGAAGCTAAAGAAGTATGTAAGAATTTTTTATAAACTTTAAGATATTTTATTAAATTCATGACCCCATAGCTGTATATTTTTTTGTTCCTTCAGACCAGATTTTCTTAAATAAAGGGAAAAGTAAAAAAATCCATAGAATTTGCATACTTAATCCACCAATAATATTTGTTTCATTACCTGACAGTAAGTTTGCAGGGAAATCAATTAGATATGGAAAAGGAGTCAAATAAATCCAAGATCTAACATATTGGGGAAATGAAACTACTGGTGCTAAAAGACCTGAGAGAAATAAAGTTGGAATAAATAACAATCTTTCTATCGAGGAAGCTTTCTCTGTCCAGAAACATAGACATGCGACTATTGACTGAATTAAAAATTGGATCAAGAAGGATAAGAAAGTAGATACTATGGATAAGAGTAAAATACCTAAATTTGGCATCCATATACTTTCTGGATTAAAAATAAAAAAGAAAAATGCGATTATTAGCGCGAAAGGAAATCTTGTTATCTGTTCAGCAAGATGTTGTGCAAAATATCTGAAAAATGGATTTAAAGGTTGGATTAAATACGGAGATACTTTCCCCATAAGAGAATCCTCTTCAAAACTAAATACAACCCAAACTACAGAAAACTGTCTTACAAAAAAAGCAGATAAGAAATATCTAGAAAGTAATGCATCACTAATGTTTATAGATTCATTTAGATTATTGTTTGTCCAAATATTTAACATGAAAAAAGGAATAATCCCTGAAATTGCCCACAATGCAATTTCTACCCTATATTCCAACATGTTTGAATATTGGACTTTCAATAAAGTGAATATTTTACGGTTAATCAAATTAGATATCATAATTTTTTTTGATTAATATTTTCCCAATAATTTCATCTATGGGTGGTTCATTTATAAAAAGGTCTTCAATATTAAAATTATTTAGGATAGTTTTCAGTGAAGAGGTAATAGAGTTGTTTTCAATTTCAATAGTGATTTCATTCTTTATTTTATTTTTAACAGTAAAACCGGAATTTTCTAATTTAATTGCATCCTCTTCTGAACGACAAACTATTAATATTTCTTTAACAGGAGAAAGTTTTTTTAATAACAGATCAAGGTTCCCATCATATGATATAGCCCCTTCATGAACACATATAACTCTCTTGCATAGAGATGTAATATCCTTCATGTAATGGCTAGTTAGGCATATCGTTGCATTAGTTTCCTTATTATATTTTTGAAGGAATTTTCTTAAATTTCTCTGGGCATTAATATCTAATCCGAGTGTCGGCTCGTCTAAAAATAGAATATTTGGTTCATGTATCAAAGCTGCTAGTAATTCTGATTTCATACGCTGACCTAGTGAAAGTTTTCTAACAGGTATGAATAGCTCTTCATCAATTTCAAGCATTTCCGATAGTTTTTTTATTCTCTTTTTAGCTTCGAACTTATCTAAGTCGTATATTGATGCATTCAAATAGAATGATTCAATTGGCGGAAGATCCCAAATAAGCTGTTGCTTTTGTCCCATTATTAACGTGATATTCTTTAGGAAATTTTCTTTTCTCCTGAAAGGTAAGTAGCCTGAAACCAAAATCGAACCTTCACTTGGATAAATTAAGCCACAAAGCATTTTTAAGATTGTTGTTTTCCCAGCTCCATTAGCACCTAGAAAGCCTACTATTTCTCCTTCTTTAATTTCAAAACTTATATCTTTTATAACTTTTAAACTTTTTGTTTGTCTTCTAAAAAAATGTTTAATTGTTCCTTTTAAGCCAGGTTCTTTGGAAGCGATATCAAATGACTTAGATAAATTTCTTACATCGATAATATTTTGTACCATTTAAATTTTTAATTGCTGAAATTTTATATTTAAATAAATCCTTAAATTATTTTTATTGTAGAAAATTTTTTAACCAATTAAAAAATATCTTTAAACGATACAACCAGCCAGATAAAAAAGTTAATTGGATTAAGTAACTCGCTTACTTTATTTTTATTTTCATAATTTAATCCTCTTAAAAAATCAAATATAAAATTACTATTTTCTTTTTTATCATTATTTTTTTTAATCACATTACCATTTTCGTCGAGAAGATCAATTTCATCCTCAAAAAACCATTGCTCTTTACCATTAGACAATTGCAAGACAACTCCAATACCTTTGCCATCAGTTATTCTGAAATCACTTATCTTACCCAATGAAGAAACATTTATCGCATCAATAGTTTCTTTGGTAAGTCTATCCTTAGATAGTTCTAGGTTAACTTGAACAGAATTTCCTATCTTAACCTTATCTAAAATTGACATTTTTTAGGTCATTATACCTAGTGGTGAAGGATTTATGCGATTAATTCAGAATTATTGATTTATTTCAATAATTACGATTTTTTGAAAACAGCTTCAAGGATTCTCTTTATTGAAATCGTTAATACTCTCAAAAAAACAAAAAACAGACCTAACCAACCTAATATTACAGCTATTGATAACAAGCTTGAACCTAAATCACGCTGAAGTAAATCCTGCATATAATTTTCCAAATTAGATAGTTTTAACTTTACTTAATTAAATTTGTAATTCAAGATGAAAATGTTCAAAATTCAGATTTTTTAAAATTCTTTTTTATTGGCTTATTTAATAGATGTGATTTATGAGTTAAAATTTAGTTAGAAAATTACTTTAATATTTTTGGACCTATCTTTGAACTCATACATTGGAATATTGTTTATCATTATTGGTCTATTAGTTAGAGTTGACTTGAAATTCTCTATTCAAAAAGATCTCAAATAATTTTTAATTAACTATTTTTAGTTAAGAAGTTATAAACTTTATAATTGCTGTAACTACTGCAAATACTAAAAAAGCAGCTTTGAAGCTGCTTCTAAATGGTGGCGGGGGGGAGATTTGAACTTCCGACCTTCGGGTTATGAGCCCGACGAGCTACCAGACTGCTCTACCCCGCGACATATACATAGCATACATCTGAAAGGGTAATTTTTTTTATTTCTTTAGGATTCTTGGAACTTTAATTGACCTTTAACTTCAATTTGAACGCCTTCTGAGAAGTTAAAAACCTTATCTTCAATATCTTGAATTCTTAAGTCAGATATCCACTCTAACTGTTTCAGTAAGTGAAGACTAACAGCATGTTTGGCTCTTTTTGATCCGTCTTCGACTTTTAAAGCTATTCCAATTCCTTCGTTTACCTTGCAAAGACACTGTATTCCTTCTGCACCTCCTTTACTAATAACTTGTCCATGAGAAGCCTTAATAATTTCTGTATCAAATCTATTATTATCACTTATCATTATTGGATTAGTAGTCATAGCTCTACTTATTTGCTCTAATTCAGCATTGTCAGAACTGCTCAGAAGTGAATATAGTTTTGACATTTCTATTAGTTTTAAATAAAGAGTTGGTGCGCCACAATCATCACGTTCTGCTTTTATCTCAGAAATGGGGATTTCAAGCAATTCGGAAACTATTCTGAATATTTCGATTTGCAGAGGATGATCCCCTTTTAAATAAGTATCTAATGGCCAATTCAATTTTTTGCATGTTGCTAAAAATGCAGCATGTTTACCTGAACAATTATGCTCTAATGGACTTGTCCTTGATTTTGGACATTTCAAATGATTAATGTCGATATCATATTCCCATAAAATTTTGAATGCTTCCCTTGAATGGAGTTTTGATCCACTATGCGAGCCACATGCTACTGCAATTGATTTTGAAGCATTATTGATTTTTGATGCAGCGCCACTGCTAATAAAAGGTATTGCTTGAAATGGTTTAAGGGATGATCTTATGAAACTACTATATTCTGGATTTCCCGCGCACATTAAAACCCTTCCTTTTTTGTCGCTAACAACTGCATGAATTTTATGAATTGACTCAATTTTTGAACCTCTTATCAAGGTAGCTTGTAAAGGGGGATTATTTGATGTGTATAAGTTTTTAAAGTTTGAACTCATTTAGAAATTATATTGAAAAAGTAAAATTCCTGATAAAGCTAAGATTAAGAATATAGAAAAAGTTTGAATTAAATTTTTTAAGATAGGTTTAACTTCTATTGAGGCAATAAGTGATTCTTTTTCTTTTAGAACTAATGGTTTTTCCCATACTTGACCGTCATACCAACCTGATTCTTCGTACTCAACTCTTTCAGAATTCAATCTTTTAAATACATGATTCCAACCAAGATATAACCTTATAGAAATTAAAAGAGGGACTGATATGCTACTAAATAAACTCAATAGAGTATATTTTAAAATGGATGTTTTGAAATAAATACTTCCAGAAGAAATAATAAGAAACAAGGCAAATGCACCGAGCCAGAATTTAATCAATACAATAGTTAGAGATTTTTTTGTTTTTGGCCAAGAAAAAATAGTTGATTTTGATAATTCGATAAATTCATTTGTTGGTTGTTGCTCCCTAGGAACTGGACATATAGAGTCATTCATAAATAAAAATTATGGAAATATAAGATTATCTCCATTACTCCAGAATGACTCAAGATCATAAAATTTTCTTATTTCTGGTTGAAAAATATTTACAATTAAATCACCATAATCAAGTAAAGCCCATTTAGCTTCATTAACTCCTTCTTTTCTTATTGGTTCAATTCTGGCCTTATCTCTCAACTCTCCCTCTACAGAGTTTGTTATTGCCCTTACTTGTACATCAGATAATCCCTCTGCAATTAATATCCATTCGCTTATGAAAGATACTTTATCTATTTTTATAAGTTTAATATCCTTTGCCTTTTTTTCATCACATGCTTTAGCCGCCATTAGAACTAAACTTTTATTGTCCATATACATTTTCACTTGAGACTGATTTTTCTGAACCTTCTTGCTGGGATAATTCTGATCTAGCTTTTTCAGCACTTTTTCTTAATGCATCTAATCTATCCTCAAAGAAACTTCTTTTTTTCTTTTTTCTTGTTTTATCTATTAACTCTTTTAATGCTCCTCCAAGACTTTTATAAGCATTTGGAACACTATATCCAAATCTGCAAGCAAGATCTATGGCTCTTTCATCTGCAAAAATAGCATCTTGGAGTTTTTTTTCAGAATTATTTTTTATATATAGTCTATATCCTGCAAAACTTGATAACCCAAGGGCTAATAATAAAAGTAATCCATCTTGTACCCACAATTCACCAATTGCCCCTCCAAGGCCTATTGCAAGAGCTGCCATCTCCCAACCATCTCTTGGAATAGTGTCATTCTGAATTTTACCTACCTCATGCCAAAATAATAAATTTCTGTGGTCAATAGCAAAGTTATCCCATTCATCTAAATCAATTTGGATTTCTACTTCGTCACGACCAATTTCCTCAAGTGTAATTAACGGTGGGTCTATAGCAGCAGCAGCTTCAATAAATACCCAACTTTCATTCTCTGGAGGCAACAAACTTTTAAGCCGTTGAAGTTCGCTCATAAAAAATTTATTTCTTTCAATACTATAGAAACAAATGTTGCTTTTCAAGTAACTTGATTAACATCTGATGATTTATAAGTAGCATGAAATAAATGATGTTTTTAAATTATGCCTCAAAGAGGTGATATTAAACGAATTCTTATTCTAGGTTCAGGCCCAATTGTTATAGGACAAGCTTGTGAATTTGATTATTCTGGTACTCAAGCTTGCAAAGCTTTAAAAAAAGCTGGTTATGAAATTATATTGATAAATTCAAATCCAGCATCAATAATGACTGATCCTGAAATTGCAAGCAAAACGTATATAGAGCCATTGACTCCTGAAATCGTTTCTCAGATTATCTTAAGAGAAAAACCTGATGCAATTCTACCTACTATGGGAGGTCAAACTGCATTGAATCTTGCGGTGAAATTATCAGAATCAGACTTTTTAAAAAATAATAATGTTGAACTAATTGGGGCTGATTTAGAAGCTATTAACAAAGCTGAAGATAGAAAATTATTTAAAGAATCGATGGAAAAAATAAATGTTAATGTATGTCCCTCTGGTATAGCTTCTAACCTAACTGAGGCTATAGAGGTTTCAAAAAATATCAATTCTTATCCCCTTATAATAAGGCCAGCTTTTACTTTGGGTGGTGTAGGAGGTGGTATTGCTTATAACCTTGAAGAATTTTCGGAATTATGTAAAACAGGTTTAGAGGAAAGTCCAAGCAGTCAAATATTGATTGAAAAATCACTTATCGGCTGGAAAGAGTTTGAATTAGAGGTTATGAGAGATAAAGCAGATAATGTGGTAATAGTTTGCAGTATTGAGAATTTAGACCCAATGGGTGTGCACACTGGAGACTCAATTACTGTAGCTCCTGCGCAGACATTAACAGATAAGGAGTATCAGAGGTTAAGGGACTTATCATTAAAAATCATTAGAGAGGTAGGAGTTGAAACTGGAGGGAGTAATATTCAATTTGCATTAAATCCAACTAATGGAGAAGTAATTGTCATAGAAATGAATCCTCGTGTAAGTAGATCCTCTGCTTTGGCAAGTAAAGCAACTGGATTCCCAATAGCAAAAATTGCAGCTTTATTATCTGTTGGCTATACACTTGATGAGATTATTAATGATATCACCAAAAAAACACCTGCATGTTTTGAACCTTCAATTGATTACATTGTTACCAAAATTCCTAGGTTTGCTTTTGAAAAGTTTAAAGGTTCTTCAAATGCCTTAAGCACTGCTATGAAATCGGTAGGAGAGTCAATGGCAATCGGTCGATCTTTTGAAGAATCATTTCAGAAAGCATTAAGGTCCTTAGAAGTAGATATTTATGGATGGGAATGTGATTCACTAGATGAATTTAAGAACGAGAATGATTTAAATAATAGTTTAAGAATCCCTACATCTGAAAGAATTCTCATAATCAAAAAAGCTATGGAGCTTGGAAAAACTAATTCTTATATTCAAGAAGTCACTAACATAGATTTATGGTTTATAGAAAAATTACGAAATATTTTTAATTTTGAATATTATTTTTTAAAAGGGAAAGAACTTTATGATCTAGATAGAGATTTGATGCTACATGCTAAACAATTAGGTTTTTCAGATCAACAAATAGCGAAGTTAACTTGTAATGATTTTTTTGAAATTAGAAAATATAGAAAAGAACTTAACATAATACCAATTTATAAAACTGTTGATACTTGTTCAGCAGAGTTCTCCTCCTCAACTCCTTATCATTATTCAACTTATGAAGAATCTTTTATAAATTTAAATTCTCAAAATTTTGATAGTGAGATTTCAAAAAATAATGTATCAAAAAAAATTATGATTCTAGGAGGAGGTCCAAACAGAATTGGTCAAGGAATAGAATTTGATTATTGTTGTTGTCATGCTTCATATCAAGCTTCTATAAATGGTTGCAAAACAATAATGGTTAATAGTAATCCTGAAACAGTCTCAACAGATTACGATACTAGCGATATTTTATATTTTGAACCTGTGACTTTGGAGGATGTACTTAACATAATAGAAGTTGAAAATCCATATGGTTTGATTGTTCAATTTGGAGGACAAACACCTCTGAAATTATCTTTACCTTTATTTAAATGGCTTAAAACTAATGAAGGGCTCAAAACTGGAACAAAAATTCTTGGAACCTCCCCAATCTCTATAGATTTAGCTGAAGATAGAGAGGAATTTACAAAAATTCTTGAGGAATTAGGTATTAGGCAACCTTTAAACGGTATAGCTCGTAATCAAAATGAGGCAGAAATTGTAGCTAAAAAAATTGGATTCCCCTTAGTTGTGAGACCCTCTTATGTTTTAGGAGGCAGGGCAATGGAAATCGTTAAAGATGAAGATGAATTGTCAAGATACATTTCTGAAGCAGTTAAGGTATCGCCTGAGCATCCAATCCTCCTTGATCAATATTTGAATAATGCTATTGAGATAGATGTTGATGCTTTATGTGATTCAGTTGGTTCGGTAGTTATTGCCGGCCTAATGGAACATGTGGAACCGGCAGGAATTCATTCTGGAGATTCAGCTTGTTGTTTACCCTCTATTTCCCTTTCAGCTTCCACTTTAGATACGGTTAGGCACTGGACAAAATTAATTGCAAAAAGACTAAATGTTGTTGGTTTAATTAATTTGCAATTTGCAGTGACAAATTTAAATAATGAAGAAAACAAACTATTTATTCTTGAAGCCAATCCAAGAGCTTCAAGAACAGTTCCATTCGTTTCAAAAGCGATAGGTAAGCCAGTAGCCAAATTAGCTACCCAGTTAATGCAAGGTTATACATTAGAAGATATTAACTTTACTGAAGAATTTTTTCCAAAATATCAAGCAGTTAAAGAAGCTGTTTTGCCTTTTAAAAGATTTCCTGGCTCTGATACACTTCTTGGTCCTGAAATGAAATCTACTGGAGAAGTTATGGGTTTAGCTAAAGATTTTGGGATTGCTTATGCAAAGTCCGAATTGGCAGCAGGAAATGGTGTTCCCTCTGAGGGAGTAGCTTTTCTGTCTACAAACGATTTAGATAAAAAAAATCTTGAAGAAATTGCTCGGGAATTGTTGATATTAGGATTTAAATTAATCGCAACAAAAGGAACTTCTGCGTATTTGTTAGATTTAGGAATTAAAGTTGAAAAAGTGTTAAAAGTACATGAAGGCCGACCTAATATAGAGGACCTAATTCGCTCGGGACTTGTTCAATTAATAATTAATACTCCAATAGGATCTCAGGCTCTTCATGATGATGCATATTTAAGACGTGCTGCTTTAGAATATAATATTCCTACTTTTACAACTATTCCAGGAGCAAAGGCCGCCATTAAAGCGATAAAAGCTTTGCAAAGCAATAAGATAGATACGTACTCTCTACAAGAAATCCATAATTATTAAATTTAATATTAATTTTTTAATTTATCTCTTAATTGATTAGCTAAAGCATTTCGACTTATTGAAAGTAATTTCAAAGTATCCTCATGCATCTTAAGTTGTGTTTCCGCTATTTGCAAAGCTTTTATAGATTCTTTTATCTCATTAGAAAGTTCATTTATTAAATATTTTTTCCCTTCAAAGGTTAAAACTGGGTTTTTTGAATCATTTTTGATTTCACTCATAGGTTTAAGTATTTACTAAATAAAATAGAGTTATATTTTTTTTATCAACTGTTTTTCACATAATTCTTTATAAATTCCTTTTTTATTTAGTAAATCAATATGTTTTCCAACCTCAATTATTTCACCTTTATCGAATACAACAATCTTATCTGCCTCTTGAGTTGTGGCTAATCTATGAGCAATTACGATAACAGTTCTATTTTTCATTGCTCGGTTGAGTCCTTCTTGAACTTCTGATTCTGATTCTGCATCTAATGCACTAGTAGCTTCATCTAAAAGGAGAATTGATGGGTTTCCAAGAATTGCTCTTGCAATAGCTATCCTTTGGATCTGACCTCCTGAAAAATTTGACCCTCTTTCAGTTATTTCAGTTTCATATTTATCTGGTAGCTTTTGAATGAAGAGGTGAGCATTAGCTATTTTTGCTGATTCTATAACTTCTTCTTTAGTAAATTTCCTACCCATTTTTATTACATCAATAATTTTTCCCGAAAATAAAAAAGGCTGTTGTTGAACTAGAGCAATGTTTTTTCTTATGTCTTTTGTTTTTAATAATTTAAGATTTATATTATCAATAAATACATCTCCATAATTTGGAGTTATAAATTTTAATATCAAAGCCATCATTGTACTTTTGCCAGCCCCCGAAGCTCCAACAAAAGCCGTAACTTCCCCTTTTTTAATTTCTAAATTTATATTTCTAAGAACTTGATTATTTTTTTTGTACTCAAAATTAACTTTCTTGAAACTTATTCCCCCTTCAATATTTGATACCCTTATTAAATCTTCTTTATCATCTTCAATAGGTTCTAAATTTATTTTTTTCAACCTTTTAATCGAAGCCTCTGCTTGTTTATAGTCATTAAAATTTGTACTTACATGACTTATTGGATCAATAAGCATTAGTATTGCAGCAAAAAAACTACTAAATTCTTCACTTGTTAGAAGCCCTAGGTTAATTCTTGCTGCGCCTAAACCTAATATTGCTAATATTCCAAATGCTTCTATAAACCCTACGACTGGATGTTGATATGCAAGTAATTTTAATGTTTTAAATTTTGCATTTTTATTCGCACTTAACCTTTTATAAAATCTATTCTCAATCCAATTTTCGGCAGCAAAAGCTCTTATTGTTGACATGCCATTCATAGATTCGCCTATTAAACCTGCTAAGTTACTTGTTGTCTCTTGACTCTTTTCAGAAGCAAATAAAACTCTTTTCCCAAAACTATTAACTGAAAGAATAATCAGTGGTGCCAATACAAATGTTGATATTGTAAGTGACCAATCTAAATAAAACATATATATTATTACAGCCAATAATTGTAAGGTACAAGGAATAGTATCCTGAGCTGTTTTATAAATTACTTCGCTTACTCTATCTACATCTTCTGTAAGTCTATATGTGATATCTCCTGCGGATATTTTTTTAACAGAATTCATATCTATTTTTTGAATTTTGCTAAATAAATTTCCTCTCATTACTTCACTTATTTCTAATGAAGGTTTAGCTATGAAAACATCTTGTCCAAATTGAGCAGTTTTTTGAATTAAAAATACTACTAAAGACTTAATTATTATGCTAGAAACTTTTGAAAGATTACCAGATCCAATTGCTGGGATTAAGTTTCCTGCAAAATAAGCTAGCAAAGGCCAACAAGCTACGTAAATAAGCATGCAAAGAAAACCTTTAATAAACCTATTTGAATATGGTCTGACTGGAGGTATTAATCTCAAGATATTATATATTTTATTATTAATCCTACTTTATCAATATCTTCTGGTATAAAAAACAATGAAATTAGTTCAATTCTTAAAATGGAAAAATTTGGTATCTTCTGGAGGTGAGGCTAAAATTCTTATTAATTCTGGTTCTGTCATAGTTAATGGTGTAATTGAAACTCGTAGAGGGAGAAAGTTAAAAAAGGGAGATAAAGTTATATTTCTAAAAAATGAATTAATTTTTGAATAGATAGCAGATTAAGCTCAATCTATATTAATATAATTTTCTTGGAGATAATATTTTGAGAAAATCTGTTATTGCTGGTAATTGGAAAATGCACATGACTTGTGCTGAAGCAAAGTCATATTTGGAGGAGTTCATCCCTTTAATAAAAAACATAATGGATGATCGCAAAATTGTTATTGCTCCACCTTTTACAGCTATTTCAACCGTTGCTAATCATTCTGATTTCGATTATTTAAATATTTCCAGTCAAAATATTCATTGGGAAGATAAAGGAGCATTTACAGCTGAAATATCTCCAAAAATGCTTTTAGAGCATGGAGTTTCATATGCAATAGTTGGTCATAGTGAACCTAGGAAATATTTTAGTGAAAGTGATGAACAAATTAATAAAAGAGCAGTTTTTGCTCAATCTAGTGGACTTACTCCTATAGTTTGTGTTGGAGAAACATTAGAACAAAGAGAAAGAGGAGAAGCAATTAGAGTTATTACTAGACAGGTTGAACAAGGGCTTGAAAATACAGACCCATCAAATCTCATAGTTGCCTATGAACCAATTTGGGCTATTGGTACAGGTAAAACATGTGAGGCTAAAGATGCTAATCAGATTTGTTCTTTGATTCGTAAATTAATAGGTTTTGAAGATGTGATTATTCAATATGGGGGATCAGTTAAACCAAATAATATTGATGAAATCATGTCGATGAGTGATATAGATGGAGTCTTAGTTGGGGGGGCTTCATTAGATCCTAATAGTTTTGCAAGAATTGCAAATTACAAATAAGAAAAATCCATGGCCTAAAGGCTGGAGAAAAAAGACTTCAATTATGGGGGTTATTAATTTAACTCCTGACTCATTTAGTGATGGTGGAGATTTAAATACTTCAAAAAAGGTATTAGATCAAGTTAATCAATTTTTGCATAATGGAGTTGATATTATTGATCTTGGTGCTCAAAGTACTAGGCCTGGAGCCGAAGAAGTAGGGTCAAGCATAGAAAAAAAAAGGTTGATTCCTTATTTAAAATTAATAAAATCTGAATATCCAGATGTTTTAATTTCTATTGATACATTTAATTCTGATGTTGCTTACGAAGCACTTTTAAATGGCGCTAATTGGATAAATGATATTACTGGAGGAAGAAGGGATAAGGAAATTTTGGATGTGGTTTCAAAATTTAATTGCCCATTTGTTATTACTCACAGTCGCGGTAATAGTCAAAATATGAATGAACTTTCTAAATACAATAATGTATTAAGTGAAGTTAAGTCCTCTCTTGAGATCCTGATAAAAAATGCTTTAGAAAAAAAAATATCAAAAAATAATATTATTGTAGATCCTGGAATTGGTTTTTCAAAAGATATAAATCAAAATATTGAAATTTTAAAAAACTTGGACGTATTCAAAAAATTAAATTTCCCAATCCTAATCGGTGCATCAAGGAAAAGATTTATAGGAGAAATTTTAAATGAAATAAATCCTAAAAATAGAGATATTGGAACATTGGCAATAACTTGTCTTTGTTCACATTTTAATATCGATATTGTGAGAGTTCACAATGTAAAACTGAATTATCAAATTCTAAAAGTTTCTGATAGGGTTAACAGAAAGTAATAAAATATTATTCTTTAACGCCTTCGATTTTATCTTCTACCTCTTGGTAAAGTTCTTTTAACTGTTCTATATTTTCATCTGATGTTTCCCAATATCCTCTACCATTAACCTCTAGTAAAGTGCCAACTATTCTTCTAAAACTATTCGGGTTTAGATCCATTAATCTTTTCCTCATCTCTTCATCATTTATAAATGTTTCATTAGTTTCTTCATATACAAAATTATCTACTTGACCACTTGTTGCACTCCAACCAAGAGTGTAATTAAGTCTGTTAGAAAGTTCTCTAACTCCCTCATAACCTGACTTGAGCATACCTTCATACCATTTGGGATTTAAAAGTTTTGTCCTTGAGTCTAATCTGATAGTTTCTCCGAGTGTTCTAACTTGTGCATTGGAAGTTGTAGTGTCAGCTATATAGCTATTTGGTTCTTTGCCATCATCTCTTAGAGTTTTAATTAATTTTGTTGGATCTGAGTCGAAATAGTGACTTACATCTGTCAGGGAAATTTCTGAAGAATCAAGGTTTTGAAATGTAACATCTGCTGTTTTCATTACAGATTCAAATACCTCTCTCTTTTGATTCATTTCACCTGGATTATCTGCATTAAAAGCATATGTTTTTCGTGATAAATACATTTCTTGTAATTCATTTTCTTCCTCCCATGTTGAATTTTCAACAGCTAAATTAACGTTTGAACTGTAGCTACCGCTTGCATTAGAGAATACTCTCGCTGAAGCTTCTCTAATAGAGGTACCTTCTTTTTCTGCTTGTTCTAATGAATGTTTCCTTACAAAATTTGATTCTAAAGGTTCATCAGCCTCAGCAGCTAATTTGACTGCCTGATCTATTAATGCCATTTGATTGATAAATAGATCTCTAAATACTCCAGAACAGTTAACTACTACATCTATTCTTGGCCTACCTAATTCTTGTAAAGGTATTAGTTCTAATTTGTTGATTCTCCCAACCGAATCTGGTTTTGGTTTTACCCCAACAAACCATAAGATTTGTGCCAATGATTCTCCATAAGTTTTGATATTGTCAGTACCCCATAAAACACAAGCTATTGTTTCAGGCCAACTCCCTTGCTCTTCTTTTTGTCTTTCAATTAATTTGTCAACAACAGATTTTGCAGCAGCTACTGCTGCTGTAGTTGGAATCGATTGAGGATCAAGGGCATGGATATTTTTACCACTGGGCAAAACACCTGGATTTCTTATGGGATCTCCACCTGGTCCAGGTAAAACGTAATTCCCATCTAATGCTTTAATGAGGCTATCCATTTCTTGGTCTGCACAGACCTGTTCCAAACAGAAAAGTAGGTAATCAAATAATTTATTTAATTCCTTCTGATTAACTTCGTTAAATCCATTTAATCTACAGATTCTTAGCCAAGGAGTAGGTAAATTTAAGCCAAACACTTTGAGGAAGTCAAAAAGTTTGGAAAGGAGTGATTTTTCTAAATAAACCCTGCCATCAACAATTTTTAGAGAGTTGACCATTGCAAAAATCGACTCTCTTGCTGTTTTAATTATTTTTTCATTTAACTCTACAAATTTTAATTCTCCTTTATTATTACCATCATAAATTTTTTCAATAGTCAGACCTATTGATTCTGCAAGTAGTCCTGGAAGGGATCTTAACTCCTCTTGTTCTCTTTCTATAGAGGCAATATTTACAAGTGTTGCTACCGCCTCTTCTGCAGTTGGAGCTTCTCCAATCGTATGGAGACCACATGGTAATAATCTACTTTCAATTTCCATTAACTGTTTATAGACATTCCCAACAAATAAATCTCTTTCATCTATGGAAAGTTCTTCTACGTGTTTTGAAGGAAGTTCGACATCTTTGTCAAGATTACATTGTTTAGAAGTCTCAACTATTGCATTTACAATTTGAATACCCCTACTATTTTCTCTTAATTGTTGATATGAAGCGACGAGTTCGCTTAGTTCTTTAAGTCCCTTATATAGTCCAGCATTTTCTGCAGGAGGGGTCAGATAGCTAATAGTTGAGGCATATCCCCTTCTCTTCGCAATTGTTGCCTCAGAGGGATTATTCGCAGCATAGTAATACAAATTAGGCAATGATCCTATTAGAGAATCTGGATAGCATGTATCACTCATTCCCATCTGTTTCCCAGGCATAAACTCAAGTGAGCCGTGAGTGCCAAAATGAAGAACAGCATCAGCACTCCAGATTTTTTCTACATAAGTGTAATAAGCAGCAAAACCATGGTGAGGACTTGCACTTCTAGAATAAAGTAATCTCATTGGATCACCTTCATAACCGAATGTAGGTTGAACTCCTATAAAGACATTTCCAAAATGTTTTCCATATATAAGAAGATTTTGTCCGTCACTATTTAGGTTGCCAGGGGGTTTACCCCAATTTTCTTCAAGTCTTTGTGAATATGGTGTGAACTCTTCATATTCTTTTACTGACATTTTATGAGCAATATTTAGTTCTGGTGAACCATCCATGGCTTCAGGGTTATTAATTACCTTTTCCATTAATTCTTTTGAATTACTTGGAAGTCCTTCTATTTGATAACCTTTTGACTTCATTTCAAGAAGTACTCTGTATATTGAACCGAAAACATTCAAATATGCTGCCGTTCCTACATTTCCTTTATCTGGAGGAAAACTAAATACAGTAATAGCTAATTTTTTATCTTTTCTATTTTTTACTCTTAAAGTTGACCATTTTATGGCTCTTTCAGCAATTACATCTACTCGATCTTGGAGTGTATGTGCCTTACCTGTGGCATCGTCTCGCCCTGAAAGAATTATGGGTTCTATAGCCCCATCTAGTTCAGGAATGGCGATTTGAAGAGCTACCTGAACTGGGTGTAATCCTAAGTCGCTATCTTCCCATTCTTGAGTAGTTTGAAACACTAATGGAAGTGCTACCATATAAGGCCTGTTTAACTTTTTGAGGGCATCAATAGCTTTAGGATGATCTTGTCTTGCTGGACCTCCAACCAATGCAAATCCTGTCAAAGATACTACTCCATCTACAATAGGTATATCCTTATTAAATGAATCATAATAAAATTCATTGACTGGCTTAGAAAAATCTAAACCTCCACAGAAGATAGGAAGTACTCTTGCTCCTCTATATTCCAGTTCCTGAATAACCGCAACGTAATGAGCATCATCTCCGGTAACTATATGACTCCTTTGAAGCACTAAACCTATTGTTGGGGTTTTATCATCTTTAGGTTTTATATCTTTTCTGTTATTTTCCCAATTTTGATATTCTTTAAGACTTTCAAACATACAGGGAGCAAGAGGATGCCAAATTCCCAAATCTGGGAATGTCTCAGGGTCTTGAATTTTGAATTCTTCTATTTGATCTTTTATGTTTTCTGAAACTGCGTACTTTTCAGAAATCATTAACAAGAAGTTTTTTAAATTTTCAGTAGTACCACCTAACCAGTACTGAAAACTCAGAATGAATGTTCTAGCATCTTGAGCTTTTTCTACGGGTAAATATTTAAGTATGGAAGGTAATGTATTTAATAGTTTCAGCATTGAATCTTGGAAGCTTGCTCCATCAGATTCTTTTTTCTTTTTTATTAAATCTCCAATAATACTTTTAGATTGACCAAGTTGGGCCATACTAAAAGAACCTAGTTTATTCAATCTCATAACCTCTGGCATAGAGGGAAAGATAATTGAAGCTTTAAGCTTATCTTTGTATGGAGAAACTGCATCAACTACTTTTTGAGCCAGATCTTCTATAAATATTAGAGAAGCAACAAATATATCTGCATTTGCTATATCTTCTTTAAAATCCTCATAGTTACTTTCATTTCTAAGTTCTTCGATAAGATAACCACATAGATCAATGCCTATTGGCCCATTCATCTCATTTATTGACTTTGCAGCTTCCGTTAAGGAATTTTGGTATTGTGGCTCAAGGACAACATAAACTGCTTTTATAACAACTTTGTGTTTGTTATCCTCAACAGGAGATACTCTGCGGTTTGCTGAGCGGACCTGCGTAAACATTGATTTTCTTTTAAGTATTTCTACCAGACTACGAATGAAAAGACGTTATTGTGTGCAATATAAATAGCGTGTAACATCCTTTAAAAAAAGATTTTTTATAAAAATGATTGAAAATTCTCAAAAACCTATTCCAGTACTTGTTTCCGGAGCTTTAGGCAGAATGGGTAGCGAAGTTGTGAATACTATATTAAATTCTACAGATTGTGAACTTGTTGCCGCAATTGACATAAACGAAAAGAACAAGGGTTCAAATATTTCAGAATTATTGAAAGTAAAAAAATGTGATGTTTTTGTTTCAAATGACTTTGAAGGAACTTTATGTTCAGTTAGTCAGAATTACAGAAATGAAAATATCAAACCTGTTCTGGTTGATTTTACTCATCCTGATTCTGTATATGAGAACACAAGATCAGCTATCGCATATGGTATATCACCAGTTGTAGGAACAACAGGTCTTACCCCTTCGCAAATAAAAGATTTATCTGTTTTTGCTCAGAAGGCATCTGTTGGTTGTGCAATAATTCCTAATTTTTCAGTAGGCATGGTTCTTCTTCAGCAGGCAGCATCTGTAGCAGCAAAGTTTTATGACAATATTGAATTAATTGAGATGCATCATAATCAAAAGGCTGATTCTCCTAGTGGAACTTGTATAAAAACTGCAGAGATGATTGAAGAGTACCCGAAGAAATTTAATCAGAATTTAGTAAAAGAGTTTGAGTCACTAACAGGTGTGCGAGGTGGGGTCAGAGATTCAGGAATCAATATACATTCTGTACGATTACCAGGATTATTAGCCCATCAGTTAGTAATCATGGGATCACCAGGTGAAACTTACACAATTAAGCATGACACAATTGATAGGAAGGCTTATATGCCTGGTGTTTTACGAGTGGTTAAAAAAATAGGTAAATATGAATCTTTAGTTTACGGACTTGAAAAATTAATTTTTTAATATGCTAATTCCAATAAATTCTAATAAAATTTCAAAACTTATTCCCGCAGTTGGTACTGGAAGTCAATTTAAATACACCCTGGGTAATCCAAGAAAAATACTTCAGAGAGTAATAGTTTCCTCCATTGGAGGATTCATTTCATTAATTATTAGTTCAACTGGAGATCAAACAAATAATTTCTGGTTATTGCTATGTGTAGCTTTCTTTTTGTATATCATCTGGGGCCCAATTCTTGAATCAAGTAGAAAGAATTTGCAACTAAGAAAATACAAATTTTTTTCTATATTTGATGGCTATGTATCAGATATCTATAAAACAGAAAAGATTGAAAGTTCAAGAGAACAATCTAATAGGCAAGGTAGATTAGAAGTAATTGAAAATAAAAGGACTTGGTTAGTCCTTGAATTAGAAGATGAAGATGGTTATTTAGAAAAGTTAAGTTTCCCCATGGAAAATAAGCACAGTCAAATTAGAGTGGGTTCGAGTATTAGATGTTTATTAACATCTAATTATCGTAATTTTGACAGAGACTTTTATTTGACTGATGCTTGGTTGCCAGAAATTAATTTATGGGTTGGTGAGTACCCTTATTTATTAAGACCAGCATTCGAGGAAATTTGCTATATTTACTTGAATAGATAGTTGATAACTATATCATCCGATGAAAAAAAAATTTAATTTTAAAATTGTTGGTTCTGGTCCAACAGGTTTATTACTATCAATTGCACTTTCAAAATTTGATTGTGATATTTTTTTAACTGATTTATTAACAAAGGATAGACTAATTGATAAAGATAAAACTTATGCAATTACTCACTCAACAAGAAAAATTTTATCTAAATTTCGACTTTGGGAAAAATTAGAACCATACTTATTCGGCTTTGATACTCTTTCAATAACAGACAGTGTAACTTCAACATTCACCAACTTAACAATTTCTGATTTAGATGACGATATAAGTTCTCTTGGAAATATTGGGTGGGTAGTTAAACATTCAGATCTTATGGATGTATTTTTTCAAGAGATTGATAATTATGAAAATATTTTTTTTATGACTCCACAAAAATTGTTGAGTAAAAAAATATTATTTGATTATCAATTCTTATCCACTGGAGCAAACTCACTTGATAAAAAATTGATAAATTTTGTAGATATAAAAAAATCCTATAATCAGTCTTGTTTAACGTTTAAGGTAATACTTAGAGGTAATTGTGAAAAGCGTGCTTACGAAATTTTCAGAAAAGAAGGCCCACTTGCTTTATTACCTTTAGAAAAAAACTTATATCAAGTAATTTGGACTTCTAGTACATTAAAGTCTATTGAAAGGTTAAATTCTGATAAAAATTTTTTGATGGATAATTTATCAACTATCTTGCCTTCTGAATTTAAGTTAGATCAAATAATTGGAGGTTTTAATATATTTCCTGTCTCATTATCCTTGAATTTACCAGTTTTAAATTTAAAAAAAATTGTTCTTGTAGGTGATTCATTCCATACGTTTCATCCTGTAGGCGGTCAAGGCCTTAATAGTTGTTGGCGAGATGTTAATACTATTTTTGATATTTTTAATAAAAATATAGCTATTACTAAGATGGATTTGATCTTATTTAAATTCAAGTACTTTTCAAGTAGGATTTTAGATATTATTTTTACAATTTTAGTAACCGACTCTTTGATCGTTCTTTTTGCAAATAGGAACCCTCTCCTATTTCCAATAAGAAGATTTTCATTTGTACTTTTAAATAATTTTCTTTTTATAAGAAAATTAGTACTTAATCAAATGACTAAATCTCTCATTTACTCAAGAATTAAACAAAATAAATGAATAACAATATATCAAAAGAGATGATAATTTATTTATTCAAAGAGATAGGTTTAGATGAGTCATCAATTGAACTTGGTATAAAATTATCTAAAAAAAATAACACTTCACTACCTATCTTGTTATGGAGTTATGGAATGCTAACTATTGAAGAACTTGACAAGTTATATTCATTTTTATTTAAAAAAATGGAATGATACTTCTGTTATAATTGTTTTAAATTTTAATCAAGAGCAATCACAGTTTTATTTAAAGGAAATCAGGTTTCAAGGCAATCTATAGAGAAGCTTGATTTATTATTATTAATTCTTGAGACTATCGATTTAAATGGGATACAATCTCTTTACGCTCTATCAAATAGACTTGACTTAAATGATGTTTTGCCAAATAAAGTTACTATTTGGAAATTAAGGAATAATAATCCATTGAGAAAATCCTTTGTGAATAACAATATTAATCTAGATGAATTTGAGGCCTTAATTAAAATCACTGCTGAAATGTCTAAATATTTATATCCCTATATCCGAGAAATACTTAAATCAAAAGAAGATCTTGAAATGAATCCAGTTATTTGGAATGACTTTAATGTGAGATTTATTGAGTTGATAAAAGAGAGATTTAATACAGACAGTATGAGAGTTAAAAAGCTTTTAAATCAAACTAAAAATGATGAAATTATTATTAAGTCTTTGCTTACCTTATCCCTTTGTATCTCAAACCAGGGTTATCAAAAGTTGAAGAATTTTCTATTCGATTATTAACATGCTACAAAATAAATTATCTTTTCATCAATCTTCGGTGAGTCTCGAAATATTTGGATTGCCAGATTATTCAAATAATGAAACAAATGATCAAATATCAATAATTTCGCAATGGAAATTAACCATTCTAGATAAACCACTTATTGAAGGCAAAATTGAACATTTAGAACCTATTATGGATGCTTTCTATATTTATTCAAATCTTTTAATCAAAAACCAAATCCCAATATATGAGTCTAAATTAATTGATATAAAGCCTGACAATATTCACATACATAATATTGTTCTCAAGAGCTCAAAACCAAATGTAGAGCCATTAATTTTAAAGATTGGCAATTCATTATTGTCAGACACCATAAATTGTTTTGATCAATTAAATGAATCAACAAAAGTTAGATTTAAAAAAACTGTCTTAACAAAAAATATTACCAATAAAGTAAGATTTAGTTTGAATAATAAACTTAAATTTTTCAATTTCATTATTCCTCCTTTATTAGCAATTTTTTCTTTAATTTTAGTCTCCTCTACTTTTATTTATTTTTATAATCCTGTTGAAGATAAAGAGAATAAGGAATTAATAAATCAACGATAAAGACCTATTAGCATCATAAATACAAACACGATAGTATAGGTTAATTTCTTTTCTGGAAAACTAATAATTTATTCTTTGAGTCGTTATCTATGGCAGATTTAAAAATACCTAATTTGAATATGAATTCAAATAAATATATTTTTAAAAAAAAATTAAGTTTAAGAAGAAAATCCAAGAGAAAATTATTTTTTGAATCAGCTTTGATGTTTATTTTGAGCATTTTTTTAGTTTATATTAATTATTTAATACCTAATAAAAACTTGATTTTAAAAAATTTACCTACAACTTTGAACAAATCTTTTTTATTAATTATTGATCTATTTTCAAATTTATATGAGGTTTTTCTTATATTTTTTATTATTGTTTCTTATTTGATTAGTTTAATATTATTAGTAGGATCTTTATATAGGATATTTAAGATTTCTAGAAGAAGAACAAGGAAAATAAGCTATAAATAATTTCAGATTGGTTGCATTAAGCCCCCGCTGCCGGAATCAGAGTCATCATCATCATTTTCTGTCTCAGTTCCGAATATTGCGTAAATACCAAAAATGACAGATGAAAAAAGGATGGTTACTGGTAATATTGAGGATTGAATTCCAACGTCTATATATTCACCCATAAATAAAAAATTTTATTCTAAGTTAACCGAAATTAAACTCATTCGCGGATATTAACTGATTATTTAATAATTTATTCTTTTTTACTAAGATTTTTCTCGAAATTATTGATTTCTTTTAAAAATAACCCAAACCAAAGCATTAGTTGGTCAATTTGATTTTGAATTTCAGTAACTCCCAAACCCCTTATGGTAATTATTGAAAATTGTTCTACTTCATCAAAATTAAATTTATTTTGAATACTACTAGGTAATGAATTTTTAAATATCTTAAAGGTAGATTTTTTTAATTTTGTTTCTATTAGGATATTTGGTTTTTTAAGTTTGATTTTGTGGAAACCACATTTTTTTGCAATTAACTTTAGTCTCATCAAAAGAATTAGAGACTCAACAGGTTTGGGCAAAGTTCCATACCTATTTACCCAATCTGTTGCTAATTCAGTTAATTCATTATTGTTAGAACATTCAGTTACAGATTTGTAAGCTTCCAGTTTTTCTTCTCTGTTTAATATCCACGTTGCAGGTATAAATGCATTTATTGGAAGATCAATTTGTGTGTCGCTAACTTCTGGTATTTCTTGTCCACTGATTTCTGAAATAGCCTCATGGAGCATTTCTATATACAAATCATATCCAATAGCATTAACCTTTCCACTTTGTTCTTCTCCAAGTAAACTACCTACTCCTCTTATTTCCATATCTTTCATTGCAAGTTGGTATCCACTTCCTAATTCCGAAAAGTCTTTTATCGCTTTTAATCTTTGTTTTGCAGCGTCATTAATTTTATTTATATTTGGATAAAATAACCAAGCATGTGCTTGTAAACCGCTCCTTCCAACTCTACCTCTAAGTTGATAAAGTTGTGAAAGTCCAAATTTGTGAGAATCTTCAATAATAATTGTATTTACTTTAGGGATGTCTAATCCACTTTCAATTATCGTTGTGCATATCATTAGATCAACTTCTCCATTATTAAAAGCAATCATTGCATTTTCAAGCTCTGTTTCATTCATTTGCCCATGAGCAATAATAAATTTTAGGTTGGGGAACATATTTTTTAATTTGTAAACAGCTTGATCAATATCAGAAATTCTTGGAAGAACATAAAATATTTGCCCCCCCCTATCAAGTTCTTGATTAATTGCAGTTCTTATAACATCCATATCTATTTCAGATAGATATGTTTTTATTGATCTTCTTGATGGAGGAGGAGTATTTAGTAAGCTCATTTGTCTCAGTCCAGATAAGCTCATATAAAGAGTTCTTGGAATTGGAGTTGCCGAGAGAGTTAAAACGTCTATGTTGGTTTTGAATTTTTTTATTTTCTCCTTTTGTCTTACTCCAAATCTTTGTTCTTCATCAATGACAAGTAGTCCTAAGTTTTTAATTTCAATTTCTTTTCCTAAAATTTGGTGCGTTGCTACGACTAAATCAATTTTGTTATTTTTCAACCCTGCATAGATTTCCTTTCTCTCATTAACGGTTTTGAATCTATTGAGTAATGAAACTTTTATTGGGTAAGGTGAAAATCTATTATTAATTGTTCGCCAATGTTGTTGAGCTAGGATTGTTGTGGGGGCAAGTAATATTACCTGTTTGCCTGATGTAATAGCCTTAAAAATAGCCCTAACAGCGACTTCTGTTTTGCCAAATCCTACATCTCCACAAATTAACCTGTCCATTGGCTTGTCGCTTTCCATATCAGATTTTATTTCCTTTACAGCGGTAATTTGATCAGGTGTTGGTTGATAAGGGAATGATTCCTCTAATTCATCTTGCCAAGGACCATCTTCTGGGTATATGTGCCCCTTTAATTTTTCTCTTTTTGCATAAAGTTTCAAAATATCGACAGCAACTTTTTTGATTTGTTTCTTATTTTTATTTTTTATTCTTTCCCATTCAGTCCCTCCTAATTTATTTATTTTCGGCTTTATTTTCCCGCTTGATCTATATCTGTTAACACTGCCAAGTTGATCAGCGGCAACACTTATTTTCCCATCCTTATACTGAATGACTAAATAATCTCTTGAATCTCCAGTTATATTTATTTTTTCTATTTTTAAAAATTTTCCTATTCCATGATTTTTATGAACTATAAAATCACCGGGAATAATCTTATTTACATTTATATTTGAATTGACACTTCTTTTTTTTCTTCTAATGAATACATTATTAAAAAGAGATTGTTGTGAAAATAATTCTTTATCCGTTATCAGCACAACTTTCCATATCGGAAGATAAAAACCCTCGATTTCATAATTGTTCTTATTTTTTATAATTAGAGGAGTTGAATTATTAATTGACTTAAATGCTTCATCAATATCATTAGAATTGTTTAAGAAGTTTGTATTACAATCGTGCTCAAAAAGTAAAGTCCTAGTTCTCAATGGCTGTGCTGATAATATCCATACTTTTTCATTATTTTTTATATTTTTATTTATATCATTGGATAATTTGCCTATATTTTTAGAGTATGAATTTAATCTTTTGTCGTTTAATAAAAACCTATTATCAATATTCGCTTTAGATTCAAATTCATAAAATTTTATTAAATTAAAATTTCCTAGTGAATTTAATATTTTGTCAAACTTTAAATGCAGATTAGGTTGGGCCTCTAAATTAATGTCATTATTTTTAAGGTTTTCATTTAATTCATACGCACAATTATCAAAATTGCTTTCTGAATCTAGATACCAATTATTTGCAAATTTTTTACAATCTTCTAATTCATCAATTACAAGAATTGTTTCCCTTTTGATAAAATCTAGTATGTTTGAGGGTTCTTTTTCAATTATTCCCAAATAACGATCAAGATTATTTTTATTTATATCTTCTGAATTAAAAATACTGTTCTTAGATAAATTATTTAACTTATCTTTTATTAGCAAATCAAATCCAGCCTGGATTATTTCAATATTATTGATACTTTCTAATGTTTTCTGTGTATGGGGATCATATTCTCTTATTTTCTCAATTACATTATCAAAAAATTCTAATCTTATAGGAAACTCATTATTGACAGGATAAATATCTATTATTTCCCCTCTCCTACTCCAGAATCCCTCTGCTGAAGTTATATTATCCTTCGTATAACCAAGCAAAGTAAGTTTATTTGCTAATTCTTGAATTTCGATTTGAACCCCTTTTTGCAAATCTAACTTGTTTTCAATTAATAAGTTTTTATTTATTAGATGAGGTTGTAGTGATCTTTCAGTTGATATAACAATATTAAGTTCATTTTTCTCTTTTTTTATTAATTTCGATAAAACAGTAAGCTGACTAAATTCAATCTCTTTGGATTTATTAATTGATGCGTATGGTAGATGTTCTGTTGGAGGATAATATAAAACTGCTTTATCATTTATACTTTCAAAATAACCAATCCATTTGTATGCAATTTCTACATTAGGACAAATTAATAATATATTTTTTTCCTCTTTTTTTGCGATGCTATCTAAGATTATTGATTTTGCATATCTACTTGAACCAACAATATTTAATTCATTATTTTTTGAAATTCTTTTTATTAATTCAGAAGTAATTTGTGAGTTCGAAATATAATCAACTAAAGTATTTAAACTCATTTATAGTTATCAATCTTGATTACAAATATCCGATCTATTATATTAGATTTTATACTGATTGTGAATAATATTTGATGGATTCAGCTGCAATAAATTCTTTTATACCCACACTTGATCAGGTAGATAGTTGGTATGAAATCTTTACACTTTTACCAATATTAATTGCTCTAGAATTATTATTATCGGCAGATAATGCTGTCGCATTAGCTTCTCTTACTAAATCCCTCGATAGTTCAGAATTAAGGTCAAGAGCCTTAAATATTGGAATAACAATATCTTTATTATTTAGGATTATTCTGATCATATTATCTAATGTTCTTCTAAAGTTTATTCTTATTAGAGTTTTCGCTGGTTTATATTTAATATACTTATTCTTCTCGAACGTTTTTTTAAATTCAGATATAGAAAACACTGAAAATGGAACAGATAATAATAAAAATAATTTTAGGTTCTTAAGGGTTGTAGCGCTTCTTTCAATTACTGATTTTGCTTTTTCCATAGATAGTATCACTACTGCAGTAGCGATCAGTGATCAATACATATTAATTATATTTGGAGCAGTGATTGGAGTATTAGCTTTAAGATTTACATCGGGGATTTTTCTAAAACTTCTGGATATATTTTCTAGATTAGAAACTGCCGGTTACGTAGCAATTTTAATAGTTGGGATTAAACTTTTACTAAATACTTTAATTAAAGAATCTATTCTTCCAGACTATTATTTTTATTTTTTGATTCTTTTTGCTTTCATTTGGGGATTCTCTAAAAAAGATTCTAAAACTTAATCTGAGAGATATTCCCCTACTGATGGCTTTAACTGTTGTATCAATTGCTTTTTGCTAGAAATATTTTTGCCTTCAAGTTTTGCTTCTAACAAAATAATCGGATCAGTTTTAGTTGAAATTATTATTCCTTGATTTTCTATTACAGCAATAATAATACCTGGTCTTGAATAATTGCTCTTGAAAAGGGATTTTTCATTTTTAATTTCATCACTACTTAAAACTTTGATTTTAAGTATTTTTAGGTTCTTACCTCTAAAAGTCGTATTTGCTCGAGGGTATAATCCTTTTATTTTTTGAGATATTTCAATTGCCTCATTACCCCAATCAACTCTAAAGTCCGATTTTTCAATCATTCTTGCGTATGTAATTTCTCTTCCAAGAGAATTTTGATTTGTTAATTGAGAATGAGTATTTTTATAAATATTTTCTTCGAGTATTGATGTGGCATTTATAAATAATTTTGCAGATAAAATACTAAGTTTTTCCGATAGAGTATTTAAATTATCGTTTTTACCAATTTTAATTTTTTCTTCTAATAATAAGTCACCAGTATCTAGTCCCTCATTCATTTTCATAATTCCTACACCAGTAAATTCATCGCCTTTTATTAGTGACCATTGGATTGGGGCTGCACCACGCCATCTTGGAAGTAGTGAAGCATGTGCGTTCCAACATCCAAATTTTGGGATTTCCAATATCTCTTTGGGTAATATTTTCCCGTAAGCTATAACAATAAATAAATCACAAGATAGTGATTTAAGTTCATTTATAAAATTTATATTGTCCCTGATTTTTGATGGAGTATAAATTTTTATAGATTCTTGCTCGGCAAAGCTCTTAACAGGTGAGGATATTAATTTATTTCCCCTAGATCTTTTCTTATCTGGTTGGCTAACTACTCCAATTACCTCGTGCTTAGATTTAATAAAAATATCAAGGCTCGCAATTGAATATTCAGGTGTTCCCCAGAATATAATTCTCACGCGTCACCAGTTATTGATAATTCATCTACCCATATATGTGGAGAAATTCCACTTGTTGTTACTTCCTGCTTTGATTCAATATTTACTATATTCTTTAAAAGATATTTGATATCCCCCGCTACAGTTGCAGATTCTATTGAGATTTTTTTACCGTTTTTATAGAGCCATCCATCAAATGGAAGAGAGAATGAACCTTGACTTGCTCTGACACCTGCATGGATTGCATTTAATTCCTCAATATAAACAAATTCTCCCTCATAAATAGTGTGATCAAATAATGTTTTTAGATCAAAGTTTTCCTCTGATTTCTCAACTACTATCCAATCAGGAGATACTGAGACTTTTGATCCTAGTCCAGCGTGGCCTGTGGGAATTGTTTTAAATATTCTTGCAGTAGATTCAGAATGTATAAAATTTTCAATTCTCCCTTTATTAATTAAACATAGTCTTTTGGTAGGAGTTCCTTCTCCATCAAATGGTGATGAAGAAATATTCTTTTCGTGAAGACCATCATCATAAATATTAAGTGCTTCTGTAGATAGTTTTTCTCCAATAGAATTTTTATTAGATAAGCTAACTCCATCTAAAATGCTTCTAGCATTAAACATTGAACTAAAGGCATTAATGATTGTTAAAAAAGACTCTGGGGAAAAACATATTAAGTATTTATCAGTTTTGATAGAGGAATAATTTAAATGAGAAATTGTTTTATTAGAAGCGTCTTTAATACACGACTCTATATCTATATCTTCAACTCCATATCCAAGTTTTACAGAACCTGAACTACGAGGTTTCTTATTTTTCTCTTCTGCTCTTGCATATAAATAAAGTGCTGCTTGACTTTTGGTATAACTCCGAAATGCACCATCACTATTGGCATAAACTCTCTCATAAAAACTCTCAGATAGACCATTATACGGAACAGATTTTATGGATTCATGGCTTTCTAATAGTTTTACTTCTGCTTCTCTTAAAAGAGTTAGTAATTTTTTTATTCCAACAGGATTTCTTTTTTTTGAGTCCTTAACTTCAATAGGATCCTTGGCTAGTGGTGAGAATTCTGTTCTTTCATTCTTGTTGCCAAAATCAGATGCAATATTTGCTTGATTTAGAGCTTTTTTTATACCAGATTCACTGATATCACTAGTTGTTGTAATACCAACTAAATTAAATTTGTTCCAAACTCTTATAGTTAAAATTTGCTTTTGTGATGCCTTAAGTTGTTTAGCCTCACCTTTATCTACTTGCACAGAATAATCATTAGAAAAGCTTGCACCATAATCCCATTTTTTAAGATTTAGGGAATCTGCAGCATCAGAAATTTGAGTTGTTATTTCTTTTGAATTCATATCCTATCTTCCGCCAACAGTGATTGAATCAACCTTGATATGAGGTTGGCCAACAGTTACGTTGACACTTCCACTGATGGATCCACAGAATCCAGGAGCTAATTCGAGGTCATTTCCGCACATTGATATTTTTGGCATAACTTCTTTAGCCTCACCAATCAAAGTTGCTCCCTTTACTGGATTAGTTAATTTTCCATTTTTAATAAGATATCCTTCTTCTACTGCAAAATTAAATTGTCCTGTAGCACCTACACTGCCACCACCCATTGATTTGCAGTAAAGACCATCACTAATACTATTGATCAAATCCTCTTTCGAGTATTCACCTTTAGCTATATAGGTATTTCTCATTCGTGAAGCTGCAGCAAAAGAATAGTTTTGTCTTCTTCCACTTCCTGTTCTTTTATGGCCAGTTCTTAATTCACCTGCCCTGTCGGATATGAATTTTTTTAAAATTCCATCTTTTATAAGAACTGATTTTTCGGGTTCCATACCTTCATCGTCCACTGATAATGAACCAAAGGATCCTTCTGAAATTCCTTCATCTATTGCTGTTACAGATTCATGAGCAATTTTTTCATTCAATTTATTCTCAAATGGTGTTGTTCCTCTCTCTATTTGAGTAGTTTCAAGTAAATGACCGCAGGCCTCGTGGAATATAACACCACCAAATTTATTAGCTAATACAACAGGCATTTGTCCCGCATCGACATAATCTGCATACAACATGTTCATTGAGCTTTCAAATACATCATTAGCTGCTTTTTCGTGATCCCATAATCTGAATTCATGAGGCATTCCTGACGATCCAAATCTTCTACTTCCACTAGATCTATATTGGGCATCACTAGCAATCACATTGAGTCCAACTGTTTGATGCAACCTAATATCTGAGACATAAGTTCCGTCGCTGGAGGCTATAGTTACTTCTTGCAGATTTCTTGAGTAACTTCCTTTTCTAGTTATTATTTTATTATTTTTTTTAAGAGACTTTGTGCTGACTAATAGTTTTTCACTTATCTCATGAATCGAAGGGACTTCATTAATCCATTTTTTTTTGGATAAACTATAATCCCTATGTTTATCTAGACCATTAAATACTTCTCTTTTTTTATTATTTGTTATGTCTAACATCTCAATAGCCTGAGATACCGACCTCATCAAGCCATCTTTGGTTAAATCATTTGTACTTACAAATCCATCCTTTTTATCTTTGAAGATTCTAATACCAGCCCCCCTTCCAAATGATGGACTTACACTTGTAATGAAATCCTCTTCAGCTAGAACGCTTGAGTTATCTGTATTCTCTATAAATATTTCTACAAAATCAGCTCCAAATCCCATCCCATAGAAAATAATTTCTTCTAATAAATCTTTATTGCAACCACCAAAAATGATTTCATTTGATTTGATTTGTGAAGAAAGCATATGACTTTATAAATCTTCTCTGTATAAAAAGATTATCTAATCGATGGTTGGAAATCTTTGCTATCAAGAGGTTTTAATAAGTATAGTCTTAATAACTGGTAACCGTTTGATAAATATTTAGGTAATTTTTTAAGAGTTTTGGATACTTTATTTACATCACTGCTTGCGATATCGGAAAGAACCTTATTATTCTCTACTATTTTATCTAATCTTCCATAAAAAGATTTATCATAAACGTCCATAACTACAGGGAAAACTCTAGCTGCTGTTTCATTTGTTTTATTAATAACAAACTGGTCGTAATCTTTGGCATTTAAACCGAGTGAACTGTAGAAATCTTTTTTAATCCCTAAATCCCTTGCATACATTGTTGCAAATACAGCTAATAGAAAAAATCTAGACCATAACTTAGATGTTATTGGATGATTATTCAAAAAATATCTAAATCTATGGAAGTAGTCAAATAGTGGATGCGTAAAGGTAGAGCCGCCAATGGTAATTTTTTGACTTAAAGATTTTACAGTACGTGGCTGTGCTTTCATCAGTGCATCAAAGAAATCCCCATGTCTATTTTCATCCTGGCACCAATTTTCAAAATAATTAAACAGTGGAAAAATTTTGCTATCTGGATTTTTTTCAAGATGCCTATAAATTGCAATGTATCTCCAATAGCCTATTTTTTCAGATAAATAAGTAGCGTAAAAAATACTTCTTGGTGGGAAATAGGTGTAATCCTTGTTTGCTGTTAAAAAACCTAAATCTAACTGTAATCCAAAATCACTCATAGATTTATTCAAGAAACCCGCATGTCTAGCTTCATCTCTGGCCATATGGGCAAAGCATTCAGCTAGAAGAGGATTTTTGTCTTTAATCCTTTTGCTAAGCTCCTTGTAAAGTAAAAAACCTGAAAATTCTGATGTACAACTTCCTTCAAGAAAATCAACAAAAAGTTCTCTTGTATCAGGATCTAATTTATCTGCGGCTCCTTCAAATTCGGTATTTCTTACAAAATGATGTCTATTATAGTCCTTCCTAAATTCCTCGCATATTGCTTCCAATTCCTCTTCATTTATGGATAAATCCATATTTTCCATTGCCTCAAAGTCTGTTGTATAGAACCTTGGAGACAAGATTGTTTCCTTTGCTGGTACCTTCCCGTTATTTAATTTTTGTTTACTTTTAGAATCAATAGTTGATTGAGACATCTAAATACCATTTGTTAATACTATTATTTACTATTATTTGTATTTTCGAGGGAAAAGTTAACTTGGTGTTATTCTTTTTTAATTAACTCCTATTAATTTTTGACCATTTAATCTTTGCAATACACGGGAAATAATCAATTTAAGGGTTATTCTTTTTTCGTCAATAAGAAATGATTCAATAATGCTAGGTTTTTGATTTGGTTTGGATATAGAAATGCTTTTTAATGAACTAATGTCATCCGTCTCGAATGATAGCCAAAAGCTGCAAATATCCTTTATTTCACAATTGATTACCCAGCATTTATCTCCTGCGATTGGTCTATTTGTGTTTTTGAGATTAATATGATTTATCTCAAATCCTCTTAGATTAATTTCTTCTTTTAAAGAGGGAATTAAATGACTATTAATAAATTCTTGGAATGGTTTTTTCTCTATAGGCAATTCTTTTTTTGGCTTAGGAATACTTGGTTTTTCATTCTCATTTTTGTTATTTACTCTAGAAATAAGATTGTTATTTGAGTTAGGAACATTTTCTGCGATATTTATTTCCTTTTCTTGATTATTAATTTTTTCTGAGTTTGAGATATTTTTTTCCTCCATGTTAGATGTATCATTATTATTTGTAGATTTTTCACTCGTAACTTTGTTATTTTGTCCTAAATTTTCTTCCATTGAATTAAATCCTTTCCTAACTAATTATAATTAAATAAAAACTTTTTATAAAGAAAAATATCAAGTTTGCTACCAATCAGCATCATTATTACCCCAGTCATCATTTTGAAAAGAATTATTTGAAGAATTTTCATTATTTTTGAATTTTTTATCATCAATATTTTTGACTACTCTGTAATTAACAGATATTGTTGGCTGTGTTTCTCTAATATCCCTTTGAGGCGGCATCTCTATATCTGATTTTTCATATTCTTCATTATTTAAAGGTTCATAATTTTCTTCTATATTTTCGTAAGTATTATTATTCTTATTATTGCTTGAATTTATACAGTTCAGTAATGTAGTTATAAATAATCCTGAAAAGAATGAAATACTTATCAACTTTCCTATACTTGTCTCCTGAATGGTCCACTTAAAGTATCTAAAGGAAGTTCTCTGATTATTGTTTGTATATAATAATATTTGAAAAATTATTACAATTATTATAGTTATTAAAAAATATTTTTTCCTTAAAATCATACTATGAATTTATCTTTATTTTTTAGTTGTCTAATATTTCCAAGATTTATCATTGAATAATTATTTATGTTAATTCTAAATCAATTTGATATTTAAGAATATCAACTTTAATAATTTTTACTTCTATCTCATCTCCAACTTTATATGATTTTTTAGACTTCCTTCCAATCAATAAATTTTGTTTTGATCTATATTCGTACCAATCATTGTTAAGAGTGCTTACATGGACCAAACCTTCCACATTTAGTTCTGATATCTCAACAAAAAAACCGTAACTTTGGACTGATAATATAAAACCATTATATGTATTGCCCAATAATTTTTCTGCCTTTCTTACTTTCTTTAAACTTATTAAATTAGATTTATATTGTTTGATTTTGTTCTTATATTCATTAAGTTTATCTATTACAAATTTATTGAATAATGTATCTATATTTTTTGAAATTCCTGAATTAAAAATATCCCAATTTACTAACTCCCATGAATTACTTTCCATTATATTTATTTCTTTGATGTTGTTTTTCTTTGATTTCTTACCATTTATTATCATATTAAAAATACAGTACTGATTCATAAGGTTTGTGAAGTCATATCCTGGCAATGTCCAGGGAGAAATAAATCGTTTTTCTGATTGATCTTCATCTAAATTTTTAGAAATCAAATTTACTTCATTTTCCTTAAATTCATTAATTAGAAGTTTATGTAAGATTCTTTTTTTATTATCATCGTCGCATAATTTGATTATTTGGCTAAAAGGTAAATTACCCTCTTCATTTAGCTCTATCTCATTGCCAACAAATTCTGAATATTTAACTATATCATTTGCATTTATGTAATCTAAATTCCTTGAAATGTATCCAGCACTCTTTAATCCATATTGATTTGAGTGTTTGAACCATATTAAACTTGCCTCATATAGTATTGGGGAAAGGTATGTCTGGCAATCTTCTTTATTTAAAGGCTCAAAATAACCTTTTGAATATTCAACTGGGTTGTGAATAAAAAATTCATTTAATGACTCTATTTTATTAATTGGCGCAGGGATTTCGACGTTACCGTCCGAGAGATGCTTTTTTCTGAATGAAGTTGAAATTTCCAGTATTTTATCCAAATCATGGATGTGTTCCTTTATGGGCTTCAATAATCGTGAGGTTATTCTTGCTTTACTTTTTCTAGATAGAAGAGCTTCAGTATGATCAGTTCCAACAATAAGTGAACATTTTACTAAAGTAAGATGAAATGACCATTTAGTTACTTTATTATCGCTATCCAGATGCATGCAGAGACTTATTGCTTCTTTCTTTACACCTAATTTAAACTCAGAAGCATTTTTAATATCTTCATTGAGGTAGTTTCGCCAATTATTCAACAAGGGTAATGATTCACAGCCATTAAAGAATATTTCTAAGTATTTCTTATTGCTTAACTCTACTATTTCTGCAAGATTACTTGTATGTATCCATAATTTTGTACTACTATCTTTTTCTTGCTCTATTTGAATCAATGGGAGCATTGGGGAATTTTCAGATTCCCAACTTTTAAACATATAAGAGTTTTTATCTGATAAATCTATCCTCTCCCTTTTTTCTATCTTCTTGTATTCAATTAGATTTTCATCGCCTATATCAAGAAGATTGCTTTTAGACAGCACAAAATCTATATCTAATTCTTCATTATTTTTTAGTTTAAGTTCTTGTATTACATGGCCTAATCCTTGATCTTGACCTATTGGAAAGCTATCTATTTTTACTTTAACTACATTCTTATCTTCTTGTTTATAGGTGTATCTCTTATCCTCTTTTGGAAGTCTTATTTTAGAAAGAATCCTATCATCGATAGGAATTGCGTATACTTCATCGTTTATAGTTTCAACTTTAGAAAGAAGTATCTGATTTGATCTTTCAAGAATACAATCAACTATCCCTTCTGGAGATCTTCTTCTGAAACCCTCTTTTATTATCCTTACTAAAACTTTATCTCCATTCCATGCATAATTAAGTAGATTTTCTTTAATATATATATCTTCTTTGTTATTTTCTCTCACTGCAAAACAATAACCTTTGCTACTACATCTTATTTTGGCAACAATATGTTTGCTATCTGTTTTGCAAGTATATTGATTTTCTGCATTTTTATTTATTATTTCAAGTTTTTCAAGGGCTGATAAAGCGATAATTAATTTATCTTTATCAGATTTCTTTGTTATTTTTAATGATCTGCATAATTTTTTATATTCTAAGCCTTCTGACTGATTTAAATTATCTATTATGGAAGATGTAGAGAACATGTTATTTGTAAAAATTATGAATTAATAAAGTTGTTTATACTACATTATTACACCTTTTAACCAAGCTTAAAAACTAATTTTTTTCTTTATCTTCTTTTTCTTCTTTATTGATATCCAATGAATTTATAAAAAGCCTTATGCCAATAACAAAAAATGATATTGAGGCTATTGATTTCAGAGCTACTTCGGGTAAAAAACTTGAAATAGAACCACCTGTCAACGCTCCTAGTAAGCTTGCAAAAACAAGTGCAGAAGAAGATCCTAAAAATACTGCTAATGGTTTATTTGAAGTGCCGCTTATAGTTAAAGTGGCTAATTGAGTTTTGTCTCCCAATTCAGCTATGAATACCGTAATAAATGTTGATAGCAATAAACTTAATACCATTTATAGATAATTCTTAAAAGTATCATAAGCTAAAAATAAACTTATTATTATCATTAAAACTCCAGTAAATAAAGCAAATTTGCTTGGAGATATTTTATTTGATAACCATTTTCCAATTAAAACCCCTACTATACTAGAACTTATTAAAGCTAAAGAACTTCCAAGGAAGACAATAGTTGGCTTTCCCGATTCAGCTGAAAGCATTAGAGTAGCAATCTGGGTTTTATCTCCAAGTTCAGCAATAAAAATTGTTGTAAAAGTTGTAAAAAATATAGATAAAAAACTCTTTTCTACTTTATTTTCCTTTTGTTCTAGTTTACTGTTCATTTTTTAGACACTGCCATTTTAAATTTTTTCATCTCATTACTTCTATATCCATAATTTGATGAAATATGTTGTTTGCAGCAATCTATTAGAAATTTATCTCCAGATTTCAAATATCCTTTAAAAGTTGTAGAAAAATCATTTACTCGACAAAAATGAGGTCTGGTTTCGTAAATTAAGCATTTTTTGTTTTCTCTGTCGAGATTCTTGCACCAACCATCCTTGGCTGTCATTGATTTTATTAAAGCGAAATCTTCTTCGTTAAGTTTATCGGCCAGACTGCTTCTTTCGTCTAAGTTGAATTTACAACAAGCTCCGCAATTTTCTATACATGTCCATGATTTCATAATTTAATTCAATCTTGTAACGTATCAGTACAGTTCATCTATTTATTTGTAAAAATAGTATCACAAAACATATTCATTAATCATGGCAACACTTATTCCTTTAGCTGTAGTTGCGCTGGCTGGACCAGCAATAATTGCTCTAGTTTTTTATCGTAGGTAAAGAAAATTCTTTTTAGTGACTTATCTCGAGGGTGTTTATTGGGATTTAGACGGAACTATTGCAAATACAGAATTAGAGGCTCATTTGCCAGCTTTTAATAATGCCTTTAAGGAATTTAATATTGATTGGAATTGGGATACTAATAAGTACATTAATCTTTTGAAAATAAATGGGGGGAAAAATAGAATAGAGTATTACTCTAAAACAAAAAATTATAATTTATCGCAAGATTTAATTCTCAAAATTCATAAAAAAAAGCAGTTTCATTATCTGGAAATTATAAAAACAAATCGCGTTAGTCTAAAAACTGGTGTTTTTAGATTAATTAATGAATTACATAGAAAAAAAGTAAGACAATTTATTGTTACATCAAGTTCAAGAAATCAAGTTGATCTACTTGTTGAATATCTGTTTAATGGCTTTAATCCTTTTGAGTTTATTATTTCAAGTGAAGATGTTGAATTTAAGAAACCAAATCCTTTCCCTTATTTAAAAGCAATTCAATTGAGTGGTATAAGCAAAAATAACTCAATTGTTTTCGAGGACTCAAACCCAGGATTGAAATCTTCCTTAGCGGCTAACTTGCCGACAATTTTTGTTCCTTCAAATATTCCAAGTGTTCTTGAGGAAAATATTAAATTAGATTGTATTTTAGACAGTCTTGGTGATGAGAATAATGTGGCAAATGTAATTAAAGGCCCTAAACTTAAAAAAACATATGTTGACTACAGCTTTCTAAGTGATTATTTAGTATCTTTTAGTAATGCAGAAAACTAAATTTTCAAGGATTACCTACCAGTTAAATAATCTATTTTTTGGGTTTTTAAGTGATACCTGGAGGACTAAATCTATTGGTCTAATTTCTGTTTTGACCGGTTATTTTTTGTTTGCCAATTTCCTTACAAAATTTATAACTGAAGGTAAAAATGAATTAATTATGGTCCCAATAATTATTTTCTTTATTGAAATTATTGTAAGAATTAAGCCTTCCTCTAGTTCAAATTTTTACTATATATGGACAGTAGTTGATAAATTAAGAATTGGTGCAATTTATGCTGTTATTCTAGAAGCATTTAAATTAGGATCTTAAAGACTACTCTTCTTCCTCTTCTTCATCAATAGGGTAAACAAATCCTTGAGCTTTACCCGTTAGAACTGATTTACCTAAAGATATAGCTTTTTGAGCAGCTAATGCTGCTTTCCCTTTCCAGACAGCGTGCCTTTGGTTCCTTTTGCTTTTTGATTTTTTCTTCTTTGGTACAGCCATTCTGTTTCTTTATTACCATATAATAATATAACCTTTAACTGGTTATCTCCAAAACTTTTGAGTATATTTTGTTTATATACATCAATTTTATAAATAAGCATATATGCTTTATTAATCACTTATAAAGATTAGTGTTTAGATCAAAATTCTCATATTCAAATTCTAAATCAAGTTATTCGGATCTTGTAGATGATATGGAGACGGGAAAAATAGAATCAATATTTTTCTATCCTAGAAAGAGAGAAATAGATGTTCTGTACAAAAATGGCGATAAATTTAAAATACCTATCCTTTATAATGATCAATTAATACTTGAAAAAGCTACTGAAAATAAAATCGATCTCACCATTAACAATAGTAGAAAAGAAGCTTCGGCTGCTAATTCGTTCACTTCAATAAGTCTTTTCCTGATTTTTATATTAGCAATAGTCTTAATCATGAGGAGTACATCAAAATTGGCTTCCAGAGCCTTTGGTTTTACCAAAAATAAATCTAAATTTGTAACTATTGATGATGTAGAAACAAGATTTGACGATGTAGCTGGTGTCCCTGAGGCTGCTGAGGAATTAAAAGAGGTAATAACTTTTTTAAAAGAACCAAAGAAATTTGAAAATCTAGGAGCAAAAGTTCCTAAAGGAGTTCTTTTAATTGGCCCTCCAGGGACAGGTAAAACATTATTGGCTAAAGCAATTGCCGGTGAATCGGGAGTCCCTTTCCTGTCAATATCGGCATCAGAGTTTGTAGAACTTTTTGTTGGTGTTGGTGCAAGTCGAGTACGGGATCTATTCACTAAGGCTAAGGAAAAATCTCCTTGTATAATATTTATTGATGAAATTGATTCTATTGGTAGGCAAAGAGGTTCTGGGATCGGAGGTGGAAATGATGAAAGAGAACAAACCCTTAATCAGCTTCTAACTGAATTAGATGGTTTTGCTGATAATTCAGGGATTATTGTTTTAGCAGCAACAAATAGACCAGATATTTTGGACGCAGCATTATTAAGACCAGGAAGATTTGATAGAAAGATAGAAGTAATGCTTCCAGATTTAGATGGAAGAAAAAAAATTCTTTCAGTACATTCACTTTCAAAACCACTTTCAAGCGGAGTTGATTTAGGATATTGGGCTTCTAGAACAGTTGGATTTTCAGGGGCTGATCTTGCAAATTTGATGAATGAGAGTGCTATTCACTGTGCAAGAGATGAATCTAAATTGATTAGTGATCTTCATATAGAAAATGCTCTTGATAAAATTACTATTGGCCTAAGAAGTTCATTAATAACTTCTCCAAACATGAAGAAAATTATTGCTTATAACGAAGTAGGCAGGGCTATTGTATCTGCTGTGAGAAATGGAATTGAATCAGTTGATAAAATTACAATTTTACCTAGATCTGGATCTTTAGGCGGATATACAAAAATATGTCCTGACGAAGATGTAGTTTCTAGTGGCTTGATTTCAAAAAAATTATTATTTTCAAAAATTGAAATTGCTCTAGCTGGAAGAGCTGCAGAAACAATAGTTTTTGGTGAAAGTGAAATTACACAATGCTCTATAAACGATATATCTTATGCGACGAATATCGTAAGGGAAATGGTCACAAAATATGGTTTTTCAATTATTGGTCCAATTTCAATGGATTCTGATAATAATGAAATTTTTTTGGGAGATGGATTATTTAGAAGAAAGCCTCTCATGGCTGAATATACTAGTTCTAGAATAGATAATGAAATCATAAAGATTTCTAAAATCTCATTAAATAATTCAATAAAAATATTGAAAAAAAATAGACTCTTACTTGATAAATTAGTTGATATACTTTTAAATCAAGAAACTATAGATAAAAAAGTTTTTAAATTAACAACTTCTAAATTGTTGAAAGTTTGATTTAATTGTTTTAAATTAAATAAAAAATATAATATTTTCTTGATAATTAAAAACAATACATCAGAGTTATTAATTACAATCTTAGTCTTGCTAATTCTTCCATTTGTACAAAAACAATGGTTTAATTTGTATTTATTTAATATTAGTGATATTTCCTTTTATTCAATTCTTTATTATTTGAGCGGCATAATATGCCCATCTTTGGTATGTTTAAACTCTTTAAAAAATTATACATACTATAAATTTAATAAGAATAAAATTTATAGTAAAAATATCATTAAAGGCAAAAGATTATTATTCTTAGTAGCAATAAATTTGATATTTCTCTCATACTTTATAGCTGAATATATATATATAAATTTTGATCTTATATTTAATTTATTTCTTGAAGGAATTAATTTACCAAAACCAGATGTTTATCAGTTTAGTTTTTTCATATTTTTAATTTCTTTTTTATTAATTTTTAGGAAATGTAGGCTTTTATTAAAAAAATTAATATTGGTAAATTTTATTTTGATATCTTTTTATCTTTGGCATTTACAAATTAAAAATATTAATGTTGATGATTATTTTCATATCTATAGATATTTTGGTTTAAATAACTTTAATTTAATAAATCTTTTATTCTTATTATGTATAGAAATTTCATTTTTTACGTGGTCTTTCTTATCATATAAAACTAATTTAAGCGATTGGATTATATGCAAACCTCAAAAAGGGGATATGATCCCCATTTTGAATATATTTATTTTTTATGTTTTTATAATTATTTACTATTCAATACTTACTTAAAAGTTTCTAATCCTTCTATAGCGCAGAAAAATATTCCTTACTACCTTTGGGGTCCTCTAACATTGTCTTTTCCCCTGGTGTCCAGTTTGCAGGACATACTTCATCAGGGTTTGCCGCAACGTATTGATAACCTTGAAGAATCCTTAGTGTTTCATCAACATTTCTGCCTACAGGAGCCTTATTAACAGTCGTATGCATAACTACTCCATCAGGATTAATAAGAAATAATCCTCTATCTGCCTCCCCATCATCATTAAGGACATTGTAGGCCTGGCAAATTTCTCTTTTTAGGTCAGAAACTAATGGATAGTTAATATCACCTATTCCACCTTCATTTCTTGGAGTTTGTATCCAAGCCAAATGACAGTGTTTGCTATCAACTGATACCCCAAGTATTTCAGTATTAAGTGCTGAAAAATCTTGATATCTATCACTAAATGCAGTGATTTCAGTGGGACATACAAATGTAAAATCTAGTGGGTAAAAGAATAAAACAACCCATTTACCTCTTAGACCTGAAAGTGTAATCTCCTTAAACTCTTGATCATATACTGCTGTAGCACTAAAGTCTGGTGCTTCTTGGCCAACTCTTAAGCTCATGAAAAATTTGTCCTTATTTAAAATATTTATGGTCTGAATGACCGTATTAAATATTATAATTTTATTAATAATGAATTAGCAAGTTTTTTTTTAATTCTATGAAATGGCATTATTCCTTTAGTAAGAAATTTACAATTTTGAATCATAATAAACTTTTAAAAAATCTCAAAAAGGAATTAATTAAATACCCCATTAACAGGCTTGACAACAAAAATTCGAATTAAAAGAAATTTTATTTAATTTAAGATTCCTGTAAACTCAAGTCTTTATAATGAGTATTATTCTTTTTAATATTTTTTTTATGGCTAAATATATTGAAAGACTAAAGGATAAAGTTAAGATAAAAAAATTTGATTCAAATCAGCCAATTGGAGCTTGGATTTTCGTTATTATATTGAATATTGTAGGATTTGCGGGTTATTTTTACCTAAAGGTAAATCATATACAACTAGGCGGTTAAAAACTCATCTAATTTCCTTTTTAATTGATCGACAAAAATTTTTAAGTCTTTCATTACTCGTTAAGTCAGGTAAAGTCCATATTGATTCTTTTTCAGGTAATGGATCTTTGCTCCATTCTTTAAATTCTTCCATTATTGAAGCATTATTTAATTTTGAAGTAGATTTTTTTCTTTTTTTTATATACTTTCTTATTACTATAAGATTTGCCTCAATATATTCCCTCATAATAATAGATTGACTTATATAAATTTATCATCTAGCAAGTGAAGATTAATAGAAAAGATTAATTAGACATTTTGTACTGCTTGAAAAAGTCCAAATGAGTAACCCCCTATTAGAATCCAGCCAAGTACACTTGATATTATTGTAGATCTTCTATTGTGTCTCCTAATAGCTGATTCAATCATCTCATTAACTTCATCTCTATTAAGGTATTCTTTCTTAGAGTTTTTCATTTTTTTTTTTTTCTTCTTCCTTACAATAAACCAATTTATAAGAAAGTGAGCTTGTTATTTTTAATTAATAGTAAGAGCTTTTTTATTTGATGATTTTATAAAAATTTTTTATATTTAGTATTAAATATATAATGCAATTTTAAGAGTATTTTTAAAATTATAAGATAAGGTATATGAGATAAAGGATCATAGTTTTTTTTATAAAAAAATGAACATTAATGATAAATCTGTTTTAGAAATGCTTAATAAACTTATTACTATTAAAAGACTAAATAAATCTCAAATTCTACAAATGGTGAATTTGGTTTCAATATCAAATGATATCAATGATTTAAAGGATAATTTAAAATGGGAAAGTTCTAAATCATTTTATTAAATTTAAAATACATAAACTTATTTTTTGATAATTATGAATTCTTGAAATTTAAATAAGAGATAGATGAACTAATTAATAATTTTATAAATAATTTATGTATGTTATTCAAATAAATTTTTGATAATAATTTTTCTTATGTGAAACTTTTTCTTGATTACTATAATTAAGTGTTGTTTTCTTATCCTTATTAAATGATTTAATTAATATTGTAGAGGCAATGATTATTATTAATAATATTAGTAAATCTCCAACCGTAATCCCTCTCTCCTTAAGATTCATAATAAAGCATATATTTTTTTAAATATAACCTTTATTATTTAATAAACTAATAATTTTTACAAACATGCTACGAATAAATATTAAGTAAATATAAAAAGAATATAAAAATATAAAGACTAAAACCTTTTGAGTCATATAAAAAAAAAAGGTGAATTACTTATATGGAAGTCAAAAAAAAAATTAGTTGCTCTAATACTCCTGATTTTTTTTCTAAAGAGATGATTATCACAAAAAAATCTCTCAACGAAAATCAACTCAAATTTACTTATCAAAAACAGTTAATCTCAGATCTAGATTATAAGCATAAGGAATGGTCAAAATCTATTGAAAGTACTTTTAAAAGCTTTCATTGATTATATTTAGAAGTTTATTTCTTTTATTTGTATTTTTTTCTTCCCAATGAAGTGTGACTTCATCATTAAAGATAGGTTTTGCTTCATAGGCTAAATACCAGAGAATAAATCCTGCAGGAAATATTAAAATATGCATAACAAGAATTAGTTGACTTAAATCAAATATAGTGCAACACTTATAATATGCAAGTGTGACACTAATTTTTTTTTATAATTATGCCCTCCCCGAGGAAAAGAATTGGTTTTTTGCCAAGTGAAGAAGTTCATGAAATAATTGAGAAATTGTGTACAGCTAATGAATTTAGTCAGTCAAAGGTCACAGGGATATTGGTCGAAGAAGCATTAAGGTCTAGAGGAGTATTAAATGAGTCTTTTGTTTCTGGTAGCATTGATAAAAATAATTTTATAAATTCTTCCTTTGAACAAGAAACATTCTCTAAAAATAATAAATCTCCAGGTAATGGAGACGATTATGCAGTTAATAAAAAGGTATTAATTGATAATATTAAAATGATGCATGAATTTATTGAGTTTAAGTATTTTAAGAGAGTCATGAACCAAAATAACAATATTTTGAATGAATAGTGTCACACTTATAAGATTCATGTGAGGTTGCTTTTTAATGAAAATTAGAAATTAAGAAATTATAAGTATTTTTGAAAATATTTCTAATCAGCTTAACAAAGAGGTATCAAAAAATAAATTGAATCTTTAAAATTCAGCGGACTAAATCCTCGTGGAGAAAAGATCTTTAGCCCGCTTTAAAAAAATAGCAATAAAAAAATTTTTATACAATAAATATGTAAATATACTTTTGATTTAAAATTGGAATATAAAAACTCTAAATCTAAATTGCAGTAAGTGAAATAAATGAAGACACAACGAATGGCTTTGCTACTTTTGAAGCCATTTAATTTACCTGTCAACTACAGGCTTAATCTTATAATTTACATAGCAGATCCTAGCAATAATATTTGTTATAAAGAGTCTTCCCAAACTGGTTTGGTTCTCCTCCAACCTTGAGCGATAAACTTTTTCCATTCATCTCTAGCTTTATCAACTTTAAGTTCTTCTCTTGTTGTCATAAGAGGTGGTTCTTTTCCTAAAACACCAATAATTCTTCCAGAATCAATAAACATATATTCAAAAAATCTATCTTTATTTTGCTTATTTTTTGAAAATCTTTTAACCCTTGAACGGTTCGCATTTATAAGCCAAAAATCTTCTATCAATCTTAATTATTTTATGTTTTCTCAATCGGAGCCATAGTTAATCCTTTGCTTAAGAGTTGTTCATGATATAGCTCTGCCTGTTCAAGATTACCTCTCCATACTTCCGCTGATCCTGTTTTGTCAACTTTGATGCATAGTTCCCATGCAATTTTTTCACTCATACCTGGAATTATGGTCAGAAGACAATTTGCGACATGTTGAAAAGTATTAAAACTATCATCAAGAACTATTACCCTAGCTTCTGGATATTTTGCTTTAGATTTCTTTTCATCTAAGACTGTGCTGAGTGAATTAAACATTATTTTCTGTACTAGTTTTAGTCAGTTAAAAATTTCACTAAAGTTCCTCAATCGAAAAGTATTGAAAATGTCTCGAGCGTGACTTGAACACGCGACCTGCGGGCTATGAATCCGCCGCTCTAACCAGCTGAGCTACCGAGACATGGAAATATTGTAAGGCATTGGTTGTACTTAATTACCATTTTGAAAATTTATTTGTTTGTGAGCCTCATATATAGCAATTCCGCATGCTACCGAAAGATTTAGACTTCTAACACCTTTTTGATCATTGTTTCCAGTTTGTAAATTTGGCATAAATATTGATATTAAAAAATCGCTTTTATCAATAATGCAATCTGGCAATCCAGAATCTTCTCTTCCAAACAATAAAACATCATCTTCCTGGAATTTAAAGTCCTTCAAATACATCCCATTTTTTTTACTAAAAGATATTATTCTTTTTTTTAATTTTGACTCCAAAAATTTATTAAAATTAAGATATTTATTAAAAGTAACTAAAGGCCAATAATCTAATCCTGCTCTTTTTAAATATTTGTCTTCTAATTTAAAACCTAAGGGCTCTATAAGATTTAAAGGGGTATTAAATGCAGCACATGTTCTAGCAATATTACCAGTATTCTGGGGGATTCTAGGTTCAAAAAGCGCGATTTCCAATTTAAGTAGGTATTTCTAAACTTATATCATCTATTTTGATTGCTCTACCGTTTATTGCAAGCCAGTTATCATTCGATAATTTTGTAATTTTCTTTTGCAGCTCGCCTATTCTTTCAATATAAGTATTACCAATTTTATATTCTGAGACCAAACTCCAACCAACTTGCTCACCAACTATAAATGTTATGCTTTTTCTTTTCTTTAAATGAACTATTAGTGAATGCATCTTTGTTAACCATTCTTTGTGTTCTCTTTCTATACTTTCCATTACAAATCCGCCAATCGAATCTATTAATAATGGACCCTCTTCAATTCTTAATGTATTTAGTAGATCTGTCGTTTCTATTAATTTCCAATCTTTTGGTCTTCTTTTTCGGTGTAAATTAATTTTATCTTGCCATTCTTTATCATCAACATTGTTTTCAGATAAGGCTACATATGATAATTTCTTTACCTTCTTTGCTAAATACTCTGCGAATTCACTTTTGCCACTCTTTGTACCTCCTGTAATAAAAATAATATGAGAGGAATAATCACTATTGCTTAAATCATTTGCATTCATAAATTCTCTATTATTTAGAGAAATACCACCATGTTGCTAACGGAATAATTGTTGCAGCTATTAATAAACCAATAACAATATAAATAGCGGTTGAACTATCCGTATCTTTTGATCTCATAGTGTTAAAATTTGGATCAACTACGGGATTATCAATAGATGAAGGCTGACTTTTTTCGTAATTGATAATGGTCTTTTGTTGAGTAACACCAAAAAATTTATATATAGTATTAGATTCTAATGCGTACGTAGTAGAGGGAATAAGAGTAAATATTAAAGAAGTAATGATGAAAGAAAAAAGATATTTATTAATGTTTAGGTTCATTTTATAAGGTTTTGGTTAATTATATATTAAAAACCATATGTTTGAGTATTTTTAAACGTACTAAACAATATAATAATTGCATAATTTAGATAGAAATAACGTATTTAATATATGGGATTCAATGGGAAATCTTTAATATTAATAGGTACAATACTTTTTATTTTCCAGATAGTAAATTTCTTTTCAATAGAAATAATTACTCCTGAGCTTGAGAGAGCACAAGTAATAGCTGCAATAGCTTCATTAATTATTATTTTGATAGGTTTCTTATTTAAACAATTCGAACCTTTAGCTGGCGAGAAAGCTGATTTAAAAGGAGAAAATAAGTTTCTCTTTGATAGAAACATGCCGGATGAAGTTATTGATGAACTTGCATGGGGTTCTGAAGCGATATTAACTTCTACAGCAGCAGCATCAATATTAATCCACAATGATGGAGTCAATATCCTGAGAAGAGGAATTACTTCAAGTAATGAGTTTAAACCTGGGGAAACTTGTCTTAGATCCGTAAAAGATATGAAATTAATATCGTTGGCAAACACTAAATTTTATCCCGGAAGAGATGAATTTTATAATTTTTGTGCCGAAATTCCATCTATTTTGGTTGTACCTATAGATAATAAGTCTTTTATATTGATAGGTGGCTGGAGTGCTAAATGTTTTACAAAGTCTGATGAAAAATGGTTAAAGAACTGGTCGAAAAAAATAAGTAATATTTTTCAAAAAAATAATATTTAAAAATAAATTATTGAACGAACTCTTTTATCTTTTGCTTTAAAACTTACGGATTCTGTTTTGAGGTTATAATATGCATTTTCTGAATTTATTTCATATCTATTCTCATTATTATCGTCCTTAATTACATATTTTACGGGATTAAAAAATTCTATTATGTTATTTGAACTCAACCTGGCTTTTTCTGAATTTAATATGATATTTTTATTTTCAAATCTTATATTCCCCTCTAATAGATAATTAGCCTCTTCAATATTCCAAATAAAATTATCAGCATATAAAAAATCCTCATTTTGCTTAAGTGTTTTTAATTTCACATTACCTTTTAATTTAAGGAGATTATTGTTCTCTGATAATGTAGATTCATCTGAATTAATAATATATTTGGGTTCATCACCTTTAAAAATGTTAATGGTTGGTTTTTTTAATTCAAACTTTAATTCATTATTGTTATAAATTGAGTTTGTACTACTAATTGAATATAATTTTTCTCCACTCTTAGAGAAAATATTCATATCTAAATTATCTATTTTTTGTATTACTTTATATTCTTTAATTTCATTAAGTTTGCATCCAAAAATAAAAAATGGTACGAAAATTATTAATAATCTATATATTCTATTCATATTCGAGCTTATTTATTATTGGTGTTGGTTTAGGAAGACTTGAATTACTAATTAATAATCCCCATCTTAATTGTTGTTCCCAAGGAATACCTTTTTTGTATATAGAGCCAAGTTGTTCGTCTATTTTTGATGACAATCCCGGCAATAATGGCAATAATAATAATCCTATAATTCGTGTACTTTCTAACACGTTATAAATAATTTCTTGAACGGTAGTTAAATTATGTTTTTCTTTTATTAACATCCATGGTTCATTATCATTCAAATATAAATTTGTATTAATCGCAAGGCTAAGAACTTCATTGGCTGCTAAATCTAATTTGTAAATTTCAAATTTATGAAGATAGCTTTCAACTGCAATTTTGGCAAAATTCTCTAATTTATTTTCACTTGATATCTTTTCAATATTTGGCACCTTATTATCAAACCATTTTCTAGACATAGATGATGTCCTATTTAGTAAGTTGCCAATTGTATTAGCTAAGTCATTATTGATAATGTCAACAAATCTTTTATCTTGGAAATCTCCATCATTACCTAGTGATATGTCTTTGATTAGGTACCACCTTACAGGATCATTTCCATATTTAGAAAGTAATAGGTCAGGGTCCAGAACATTTCCTAAACTTTTCCCCATTTTTTGACCCTCTCTAGTAAGAAACCCATGTCCTAAAACCTTTTTAGGAATGGTCATGCCAGCAGAGAGAAGCATTGCAGGCCAATAGACGGCGTGAAATCTAAGTATATCTTTACCAATTAAATGAACATCTGCGGGCCATCCATTATTAATTGATTTTTGTAATGAACAATCCGTATCCTTAGAGCTAATTGCACTTACATATCCAAGCAAAGCATCAAACCAGACGTAAAAAGTATGATTATCGTAATCAGGGACAGGAATGCCCCATGAGACATTAGTTCTTGAGATTGAAAAATCTTTTAAGCCTCTAGAAACAAAATTTATAATTTCATTTCTTCTTTCAATTGGTTCTATGAAGAAAGGTTCATTGATTATTTTCTCAATTTGGTCTTGGTATTTCGATAGCCTGAAAAAAAGATTCTCCTCATTTTTCCATTCTAAATTCTTTTGATGTATTGGACATTTGTATGTTGATGAGTTTTCTGGATTATCTTTAAATTCTTCACATCCTACACAGTACCAACCTTTTTGTACTCCCATATAGATATCATCTGATTTTTTAACTCGTTCATAAAATTCATTAACTACCAATTCGTGTTTTTTCGAGCTTGTTCTTATGAATTTATCAAATGTTATATCCCACTTTTTCCAATTAATATTAAATATTTCTGAAATTTCATCACAATGAGTCTTTGGTTCGATACCTTTCTCATTAGCTGTTCTTTGTATTTTTAAACCATGCTCATCAACTCCCGTGATAAAGATAACTTCTTCGCCTATAAGCCTCTTATACCTTGCTATGGCGTCACAAATTATTGTTGTATAAACACTTCCCAAATGTGGTTTATCATTTACATAATATAAAGGCGTAGTAATGACAAAACTCATAAAACTTTTTTGCTAATTTTAACAAATATTTTTTACTAATAATAAGTAGTTAGATTAAATTCTTTTTTTAATAAACAAACTCTAAAAGATTATTATCATTTATGTTATATTTTACTTTATATATTTTATTACTATATATTTCTATTGATACAAAAAGAGTAATAAGAATTTCTAGTGAATACTCTGGGAATAAAACTAAAGCTATATTTTTTTTATAATTAATCCACTTAACAAATATTATTTTATAAAAATTTTTATTTTCATTTTTAAAAAATATTGATAAATATTTGAATTTATCATTTTTAAAGATATTATTATTTTCTGTTTGTCTATTTTTAGAATAATCTATAATTCTAGAAATAGAACTTGTACTGAGAAGTTCATAATTATTAATTTTGTTATAAACCTGTCTTTGTATAATTAAATCTAAATATCTTCTTAATGGTGAAGTGCATTGTACATACATTGGTAGCCCCAATGATTCATGATTACCGGGTTTAATTGTAATATAACTTCTTCCCATATATTGCTTTAATAGTATATATTTAATTTCACTTTCATTATATTTTGTAAGAATTTCGTTTGGATTACAATTAATTTTTTGAACTCTATATGCAGCCGCTAAGTTATATTTATTTATAAATAAACTTGTAACATAACCCATTAATATCATTGCTTCTGCAACAATAATTTGTGCTATCGTTTTTTCTAATTTAGTTATTAAGATTTTATCTTTATTTAATTTAATTTTACAATTAGGTCCCTCAAATAAAATTGCCCCTTGTTTTTTTCTAAATAAGATACTTTTTTCTAATAAATTTTTAATTTGAATTAATTCAATTTCTTCTTTGGGTTCTAATTCCAATATTTCATTTGCATCGTCATATGTTAATTGATATTTAGGTTTGATAATAGCTTCAATTATCTCATACTTATCTATTGAACCATCGTCGTTGAATTCTATTGATGCGCTTATAGTTTCTGAAATCTTATTTTGAGCTAGATTTGCCTTATTAAGAATTTCTGTAGGGAGCATTGAGATATATTGATCCGTAAGATATAAACTATTGTTTTTCCTTCTCGCTTCAAGATCAATATTAGAATCATGCAAAAAAAGTTTGCAAGGATTACTAATATGTATCCATAGTTTTGTCATATTTCCTTCTTTTATTTCTAGAGAAATAGCATCATCCACTTCATGTGGATTTTCAGAATCTATAATATACGTTTTTAAATTAGTTAAATCTTTCAAATATTTGGAATATTAATTATAGAGCTAACTATATCCAATATTGCATTAGCCTTCTGGATTTACAAAAGGTAAAAGTGCTACAATTCTTGCCCTTTTAACAGCTAATGTAAGATCCCTTTGTTGTTTTGATGTTAAACCAGTCATTCTTCTTGGTAGAATTTTTCCTCTCTCAGTAATAAATTTTTTGAGAAGTTCTACATCTTTGTAATCAATAGGATCTCCCGGTTTAATAGGTGATAATTGTTTTTTAAAAATTGAATTAGGCATGATTTGTTCTGATTACTTTATTTCTTTGTGAATAGTCATTCTGTTTAGATGAGGATTAAACTTTTTTAGTTCTAATCTTTCAGTAGTATTTCTACGGTTCTTTTCGGTAGTATATCTTGAGACACCATTAGATCTCTTAGGGTCTGTGCTTGTTCTAGCCTCAGTACATTCTAGGGTAACTACAACTCTTGTCCCTTTTTTGGCCATTTTAATTAATACGTTAATGTATAATTTTCTATTGTACATCTTCAAGAAACTATTTTGAAGATATTTCCAATTCTTTTATTATCATTGAATAAAATTTATACATGAAAGTTTCTCATAATTGGTTAAAAAAATTAGTAGAAATTAACTCTACTCCTGAAGATCTTTCTGAGAAATTATCCATAGGGGGATTTGAGGTTGAATCTCTAGAAGACTGTTCAAAAAATGTTAATGGCGTTGTTTTAGGTAAGGTTTTATCTGTTTTAAAACATGAAGGTTCCAATAAGCTTTCTATTTGCCATGTCGATATTGGTAATACAAAGAATTTGCAAATTATCTGTGGTGCTCGAAATATAAAACCAAATATTTATGTCTATATTGCCACTGTGGGTGCAAAATTAAATGCTGTAAATTTAACTATTAAAAGAAGCGAAATCAGAGGTGTATTGAGTGAAGGAATGATATGTTCATTGCAGGAGCTTGGTTTAGAGGACTCCAGTGATGGGATTGCGATTATTGATGAAGATTTAGCCTTGAAACATGAATTGGGGACTCCAGCGTCTAATTTGCTTCAATTAAATGATTTTGTTTATGATTTAGCCATTACAGCTAACAGGCCTGATGGAATGTCAGTTATAGGTATAGCACGCGAAATTTCTGCTCTTTTGGAATCAAAATTCAATTTTCCAGATTTAAATCATAGATATAATATTCACTTACTTAAAGAAATTAAGCTTTGCACCGAAGCAATAACATCACATTGTCTTTATACTATAACTCTGATTGATGGAGTTAATGGTGAAAAATTATCTCCAAGATGGATTAAAGATCGTTTACAAAAATCTGGTATAAAATCGATAAATCTTTTAGTTGATTTAACAAATTATATTCTTCTAGAACAAGGTCAACCATTGCATGCTTTTGATAAAGATAAATTATCAAGTCTAATTGGTAAGGAAGTTACTCCTGAAGACTTTTCTGTTAGGAAAGCAGTAGATAATGAAAGTCTCGTATGCCTAGATGGAAAAAAATACGATTTAAATGAAAATATAACAGTAATTACTTGTTGTGATAAACCAATCGCTATCGCTGGTGTTATGGGAGGTTTAGAGACTTCGGTATCCAATACTACTTCATCTATTTATCTAGAAGGAGCTGTTTTTAATCCCGTTACCATAAGAAAATCCTCGAAGGAAATTGGGATAAGAACTGAATCTAGTAGCAGATATGAAAAAGGTATTTCATCTCAAAATACAATAGATTCTGTAACAAGAGCTATCAATCTTCTAGAAGAATTTTTTACTATTATTAAACCAACTATTCATACCTCAAATTTAATAAATAACGAGGATAATTTTATAAAATTACGAAGAAGTCGTATACATAAAATTCTTGGTAAATTAATTACCAATGATCAATTAGATAAAAGAAATTTATCTGATCATGAAATAATTGATAAATTAAAACTCATAGGTTGTACTTTAAAAAGTAAAGAATATGGCTGGGATGTAGCAGTAATTCCTAATAGATCACAAGATTTAATTAGGGAAATAGATTTAATTGAAGAAATTGCGAGACTAATAGGGTATGACAGATTTGATTTAAATCTACCTAATCCTATTAAGCCTGGAAAATTAACATCAGAGCAGTTGGCTTTAAGAAAGATAAAAAATGGCTTTATTGATAATGGTTTTAATGAGGTACTAAGTTATTCTCTTGTTCCAGAAGAAAATGACAAACTTATAAAAATTTCTAACCCTTTGCTACAAGAGACTAGCTGTCTTAGAAATAATATATGGAAAGAACATTTAGAGATTGTAAATCGTAATATAAAAGCTGGACAAACAAGTTGTTATGTTTTTGAAGTTGGAAATGTTTTCTTAAAGAATTCAGAATTTATTCAAGAAGAAATATTGAATGGCGCAATTTTTGGAAATAAAAGATTTGATAAATGGGTTAATTCAGTTGGAGATAATGATCTTAATTATTATCAGGCAAGAGGCAAGTTAAAGGAAGCTTTATCATGTTTAAATATAAAAATTGATGATAGGCCTACTAATTCTATGGATTTCCTTCATCCTGGGAGGACAGCTAAATTATTTATCGAAGGAAAAGATGCAGGATATTTTGGTGAAATTCACCCTAAACTTGTATTAGATAAGAAGGCTTTAAAAAAAATTTATTTATTTAGTATAAATATTCCAATACTTTTGGGAGCCGCTACAAGGAAAAATAAATGGATTCCAGTATACAAGCAGTACCCAATTGTTCCAAAAATGGAAAGGGACATAAATTTTATTTTTAGCAAGAAATATCTAATTAATGAAATAATATCTCAAATAAGAAAAACAGGAAAAAATTTACTAGAAGATGTTGATTTAATTGATGTTTTTGAGGATGTTAATCTTGGGGAAGATAATATAAGTTATACCTTTCGATTATCCTATAGAGACAAAGATAAAACATTACTCGACTCAGATATTTCAACAATTCATTCAAATATTATTTCAAATGTTGAGAAAATATTTGATACAACCTTGAGAAGTTAGCGCAATTACAAGTCTTAAATGAGACTAATAATAAGTCTATTAATGGTTCTACTATGAGATAGTTGATAATCGCACAAAACTAGCTACTATTGTATGATATTAATCATGATAAATATACTTTCATTTCTGCTTTCTTCGTTGCTCTGGGTGCAAGTTCCTCAGTGGTCAGATGATTGGTCGAAATGCTCAGTTGATGTTCCAGATGCATCGTGTCATTGGTATATAACTTCTCCTGATAATACTTTTGGTGAGGGGTTTGATTGGGCAAGTGCTCCATGGTTTGATGCTAATGGTTTAAATGATGTTCCTAGTATCGGCAAACAAACCGTCATTCAAAAGCTGCAATCCAAGTAGTACTGTCTATAAGGCAGTACAATAAAAATTGAAAGCCTGTTATAGCAATTAATTATTGAAATTCATTTTTTATTGGACATTGAGAGGACATGATTTCTGGATTTATTAATTAATTTATAATTTTTTGGCTAAAAATTACCTGGACATAGTTTATTCAAATAAAAAAAATTAATATCTTTTATTTCTTATATAAGACCAAATACGAGACTAATTATAAGTCTCATATAAGAATAACTATACAACAAAATACTTCATTATGAAAAAATTAAATTATATTTTAGTTTCTATTTCTTCAAGATAATTGAGGAGGTTAATTTTGACTTATAAATAATTGATAAAGAACGGAATAATGGTCGTATTAATCTTATATTAGACTAGTTACTAGACTTATATTTAGTCTCATATAAGAATAGTTATACTAATTTCTATATAAATTTTTTAGCAATTGATACGCATCATTTAATTTTCTCATTTGATCTATTGATCCTCCCGCATCTGGATGCGTTTCCAAGGCCAATGATTTATATGCTTCCTTTATTTTTCGCAATGTATGAGCTGATCCTGCGGATGTTGATAAATTCAATAATTTAAGTGCTCCATGTACCGTCATTGTTGAGTCCAAGGTTTCAAATGAATTTGAACTGTTATTTCGCTTAAATCTACTTACAAACCTTCTCATTAGAGTTGGTATCCTATTAATTAAATCTGATGTGGCAAATGGGTCTTCTAAAACTCCAATCATTAATAAAACAATTTCAAGGGATGGATTTTTCTTTATCCAAAATGGACATAATTCAGACATGAATTTATTGGCTGCACTCCACGTAAAGGGTAGATTTTCGGTTCCCTCAAGATTTGGCCATATATCACTTCCAAACCAATCCATCGAAGCTTCTACTACATGATCGTTAGGAACTGTTCCATATAAGGTTTTCCAATGACTAATTAAAGCTATTCGACATTTTATTAATTCAGTTTCTTTAATTGTATTAATTTGAATATCATTAATATTCTCTTTTAATTTTGCACTATTAATACTTCTTCTTAGATTCTTCACTTTTTTTTCAACAAAATTGGGAAGGCTTATGTTTGAGTTGATTTTTTCTTTATATTGATCTTTATTTAAAACTCTTTTGTTTAAAGATATCTCATTATTTTCTTTTTTAATGTCTGATTTAATTAATACCAATGCAGTATTATCATCAATATTTAAATTTCCATTATTATTATTATTTTTCTCGTTAAAGTCTATTTCTTGTTGTTGGTTCTTAGGTAGTAAATCATCTTCTTGAAGAAGTTCTTTAAGTATCTTTTCTATTACAGGTCCTCTTGCTCTAAATCCCCACTCTTTTCGTAATTGATCAAACCTGGAAATTAGTTCCTCAGGTAAATCAATTGAAATTCTTTTTGTATTTGAATTCTCAGGAATATTCAATAATATTTTCTTGAAAAGTATGGAATTTATTTAATTTTATTCAAAAAATATTGAAAGTCCATACGGAATATTGTTATTAAATTAAAACCAATTTATTTTCATGTCACAAGTTAATTAAGGATCTTTTTATAATTAAAATAAAAATGTTTAATTGCTATTTCAAATCACCTAAAGAAAAAAAAAGTTTTTATCAACATAAGAAATTAGAAATGCTCAATTATATTAAGGATTCACTTGAACGTAAAATCGCCTCCGTAACAGCATCTATAGAAGTTCTAGAAACCCAAATAACCAGAGATAAAGAAGTTGAAGTAAATAACTAGTATTCAAACAAAACTTTCTAGAAGTTTTTCAGGCCCAAATTTCTTTAGATAATTAATATTTGATTTTTCAGTTACTAATAGATATCCTGCAAATCCTAAACTGTTAATACTGAAACCATGAATATGATCATTTTTTCTCTTTATAATTGCGATCCATTTATTAGTTAATAATATATTGTAAGGATGTACAGGTTTATTATCCCTAATAGGGTCCCCTAGTCCTAATTTCTTGCATAATTCTAAATAAAATTCAAAAAGACATGATGAATTTTCTAAAAAATTAAATTTGGATACAATAATATTTTTTTTAAGCTTACTATTTAGATCTTGATATGAGTTCATCTCTAAAAACCACTTTTCTCTAGGGCATGATATCTCACCTTTAGATCTACGCAGAAGTTGAAAATGCCTGTGAGGTTGACTTGCACCCGCAATTGGAGAACTATTGAAAAACCATAATCCACTAGTATCTTTATTAACTTGTTGGATCGCTCTCCAATCTTTAATATCTAACCACCCATTTTGAGGTTTCCATTTATTTGTAATAAGTAAAATATGACCTTTCTGTACAGGGTACTTATTTAATATTAGTTGATGATTATCTCCAATTTTATCAATTTCTAGTATCTTTTCCCAAGGACAAAATGGATTTTGCTTAGGACCATAAATTTTTTTTTTATTAAATTTTGAAGTATCGAGTTTCCTAATTATGAAGTCCTCTTTTTCATATATATCTCTTGTAATAATATCAGTTTTGAGAGGATATAATGATTTATCGTCAATTGATAATCGAGTTTGTTCAAGTGCTTTTTTCCAATATATTTCTGAACTCATTTAAAAAAATTTATCATAATCATTTTAAAAAAAAAAATAAACTTGTAATTACTTTTTATTAAATTGATATTCTTTCAATTTTTCCAGAGGTACTGATTCTAAGACTACAATATTCGTTGATTCTAATATGACTTTTGGTGCAAGACCGTCTAATAATGCTTGCTTCCACCTATCAAGACAAATACACCAATGATCACCATCCTTTAGTCCTGGGAAGGAATAAACAGGCATGGGAGTTATTAAATCATTACCTTGTGATTTACTATATTTCAGGAAATTATCATCCATTACGCAACATATGGAATGATTCCCACCATCATTTTTGTCATAATTACAAAATCCATCTCTGAACCACCCTGTCATAGGTGCGCAACTACAAACCTTAATTTTTTCTCCTAGGACATTTAACTGATTTTGATTATTTAAGGACATAGATTTTTTTTAATAATAATAAAACACCAACATTTCTTTAAAAAAGGTTGACGAGGATGGGGGGTAAGGAGGTAATAATTCTAATAAGGTTTTTTTCATTATGGATTGGGAATTTACTGAAAACATAGCATTTAAAGCTCTTTATGAAGCTTTTAAAGATAGTGATGAAACTTCTGCATTAGAATTTTTATCTAGTGATGGTGCTTCATATTATCTTGAGTTAACACAGGATGCCGCGGGTGAGGGACTTGATCTGGGTGATAATGAAATGATGGAAGAACTACAGGAAGAGATTATTGAATATTTAGAAAATAACTAATGATTTAGCTTAAGCGCTGAAATATTTAGCTTTTGAGTGTAGTGAAATGATTGCTGTAGTACTTTGTTCTGGATGAAGTTGTTCAGATTCATCCATCGTCAAGTTTATTCTTTTTGCATCCAACAATGATAATTGTATGTTTGAATCAGATACTTTTGGACATGCAGGATAACCAAAAGAATATCTAGCTCCTCTATATTTTTGAGCTAGTATTTCTCTATTTTTATCTGGTTCTTCAGACCTAAAACCACATTCGATACGAATTAATGCATGGACATACTCAGCTAGAGCTTCTGCTAATTGCACTGTAAGCCCATGGAATAACAAATAATCGCTATATTTATCTTCTTTAAATAATTGTTGAGAATATTCACTAGCAATATCGCCCATGGTTACTGCCTGCATAGGAAATATATCTATCGGATTATCATTTTTCAAATCACAATAAAAATCAGCTATGCATAGATTATTCCCTGATTTTTGTCTTGGAAAATTAAATTGGGAAATTTTATTTAATGATTTCTTATCAAATATGAAAATACTATTATCTTTTCTCCCGCATTTGAAATATCCATAAACTGCTTTGGGTGAAATAAGTTTTTTTTCCATAATTGTCTCTAACCATTTATCTAACAGTGGTTTAGCATATGAATCCAAATAGTTATTGTATTCATCTACGCTTTGGTTTTTTCCTTTTTTTATTTGCCATTGTCCGCTAAATAGAGCTTTTGTATCTAAATAAAAAATTAATTTATTTAAATCTATATCAACGTCGTTCAAGACTTTCGTTCCTAAGAAAGGAGCTTGAATTGGTTCTTCTTCATTTATAAATTTAGATCTAATAAAATTTTCTTTTAAATTTAATTTGGAAATCTCGGTATTTATTGATATTGATTCTTTAACAGCTTGAGAGTTGGATTTTGATGAGGCTAAATTAATAGTTATACCCTCATTGTTAATAAAACCCTCAGTATTTGACCAATTACCCTTTTTTTTATTATCCATATATTCATTCATGAATTTAAGATCAGTGAATGCATCTTTTCCGTACAATATTTTCCCTTTATATATTTTGCTGCAGTCCTCATTTACAAATTTTGGGGTTAAGGCTGCGCCTCCTAATATTACTGGTACACTAATATCTTCATTGTTAAAAGCCTCTAAATTATCTTTCATAAATGCAGTTGATTTTACAAGTAATCCGCTCATAGCTATGCAATCTGCATTGTGCTTCTTTTGTGCATCTATAATTGCTGAAACATCTTGCTTTATTCCAAGATTTATAACGTCATAACCATTATTTGTAAGTATTATGTCAACCAAATTTTTCCCAATATCATGAACATCGCCTTTGACAGTTGCTATTAAGAGTTTTCCATTTGATATGTTTTGATCTACAGTTTCCATATATGGTTCTAAAATTGAAACCGCAAATTTCATTGTTTCTGCTGATTGTAGTACAAATGGCAATTGCATTTGACCTGAGCCAAACAAATCCCCTACAACTTTCATCCCATCTAGTAAAAAGGTATTAATTATTTCAAGAGGTTTATATTTTTTTAAAGCTTTATTTAATTGATCCTCTAAACCTATTTTTTCTCCATCAATAATATGATTTTTTAGACTTTCTTCCAGAGTTAAGTTTTTATTTTCTGAAGATGCTTTTTTAAAATCCTGAATAGATAAATCTTGAAAAGCCTTTGTTAATTCTACTAATGGATCATAAATACAAATATCATCTTCAAATTCTCTTTTGTCATATATCAAATCTAAGCAAAGCTTTTTAGTTTCTTGAGAAATTTTTGATAATGGCAAAATTTTATTTGGTGCGATGATAGCAGAATCCAATCCCGCTTTAATGCATTCATCTAAAAATATTGAATTTAAATTAATCCTAGATAATGGTGAAAGACCAAAACTGATGTTTGATATACCCAGTATGATATGAATATCTGGGAAATTATCACGAATTTTTGATATAGCAGTAATTGTTTCTTTAGCGTTTAATCTATCTTCTTCTATCCCAGTAGATATTGGCAAAGCTAATGGATCAAAAAAGAGCTCATAATCTGACAAACCACATTCTCTTGTTCTATTAATCGCTCGTTTAACAATGTTATATTTTTTATCTGCATTCCTTGCCATTCCATCTTCATCAATAGTTCCGACAACAAGTCCTGAACCATACCCCAATGCTAAATTTAGAACTTGATCAAATCTTTCATCACCGTCTTCGTAATTTGTTGAATTTAAAATACATTTACCACCAGCTGACTTTAATCCACTTTCCATTTTGTCTGCATCTGTAGAGTCAATCATTAATGGCAAATTTATATTGGTAACGAGTCTTGAAGTTATTTCCTTCATATCTTTCACTCCGTCTCTCCCCACATAATCAACATTCACATCAAGTACGTGTGCATTTTCTTTTTGTTGTTGCTTGGCAATTGAAACTAGTCCATCCCAGTCATCTTTATTTAATAACTCCCTTACCTTTTTAGATCCACTTGCATTTAATCTTTCTCCTACAATCAAGATTGAATTATCTTGTTTGTACGGCACAGAATTATATATTGATGAAGCAGAAGGAATATATCCACTTGAATTGTTCTTACCATTTTTGATAGTCCTTTCAATATCAATAATTTCGTCAATTATTGAAGAAAGATATTTAATATGATCAGGTGTCGTCCCACAACATCCACCTATTAATTGAACATTAAAGTCGTAGATAAAATTCATTAGCTGCATTTTTAATTCTATTGGCTTTAATCTGTAATGAGCGACACCACCAACATTTTCAGGTAGTCCTGCATTGGGAATACAACTTATAGCGAAGGGTGAATTTTCAGACAAATATTTAATATGTTCCTTCATTTGTTCTGGACCAGTTGCACAATTAAGTCCAAGGACATCTATATTAAATGGCTCTAGTATTGTTAATGCAGATGCGATATCAGATCCAACAAGCATAGTACCTGTTGTTTCCATTGTTATAGATACCATTATGGGTAAATCTATATTTTTACTATCAAGTACTTCTTTTGATGCTGATAAGGCAGATTTTATTTGCAATACATCTTGACAAGTTTCAATTAACAGAAGATCAACTCCTCCATCTATAAGACCATATATTTGTTCTTTATATGATTGCTTTAATTCATCAAAATCTATATGACCTAATGTCGGTAATTTAGTGGTTGGTCCAATTGAACCAGCAACAAACCTTGGTTTATCAACTGATGCATATTTGGACGCTGCATTTTTTGCTATTAATGCAGCATTTTTATTTATTTCATATGCCTTATCCGCAATATCATATTCATCAAGAACTATGGATGAGGCTCCAAAAGTATTAGTTTCTATAACATGACAACCTGCTTCTAGGAATGAATCATGAACCCTTTCAACTACTTTTGGTGATGATAATACAAGGTTTTCATTACAACCTTCTAATTCTTTTCCTCCAAAGTCATCTGCAGTAAGATTCAAGTTCTGAAATGATGTTCCAGTACCTCCGTCAAAAATAATTAATGGTTTTTCATCTCTATTTAGATAGGTTCTGAAAGATTCCATTTTTAGGTAAAAAATAATTTATTTTAGTGAAATTCTTGTTACCCAATTATCATAGTCTTGAGAACGACCTTCTGTTATTTCTATAAGCTTACTTTTTAATTTATTCATTATTGGTCTTTCATAATTTAATTCAGTTGATTCAATTTTTTTAACTGGTGTAATTTTTGCTGCTGTACCAGTTAGAAAAACTTCATCTGCTATTAATAATTCTGTTTTATCAACAGGCCTCTCAATTACATTTATTCCAAATGATTTTGCTAATTCAATTACACTAGCTCTAGTAATCCCCTCCAGGATATCTTGATCAACACCAGGAGTGATTAAGTCTCCGTTTCTTACAATAAATAAATTCATACCACTAGCTTCGCTTACCTTACCACTTGAATTTAATAGCAGGGCTTCATCAAAACCCGATAAACTAGCTTCTGTTTTGGCTAATGAACTAGTAATATATGCTCCACTTATTTTTCCTCTTAAGGGGAGAGATCTATCTTCTTGTCTTGTCCAACTACTCATTCTACAAGAAACACCATCTGGGGATAGATAATCTCCTAGTTCAATACAATAAATAAAGAAATCTGTTTCAATATTGTGTAACCTTGGAGCTATACCTAAATCGCTTGTATATACAAAAGGTCTTATATAAATAGGTTTTTCTGGCTTGTTTCTTTTTATAACTTCTTCTAAGGCTTTAAAAATATATTCTTCAGAAATTTCAGTTAAGAGTAATTTTGCACTTTGAGATAATCTTTTTATATGTTTATCAGTTCTAAACAAAAGGAATTCTTCTTTGTTTGTTGGGTTAGGTATCGCTCGCATTCCTCCAAATGCAGCAGTACCGTAATGTAGTGCATGAGTAGCTATTGATATTTTTGCTTCTTTAAATGGAATACATTTACCTTCGAACCAGGCGTATGGAAGAAATTCATGCATATTTAATTTATTTAATTAAGGTAAACTTGTTTTAACCTACTTACGTATTCTAAACCTTATTTATATATAAAAATGCACAGGATATTAAATATAGCAGGAAATGAAAAGAATAAGGATGATTTAATTGAGCAACCGGCTGCAGATTTTATTTTTATAACAAGTGTCAAGGCTGATTTAAATCTTATATCAAACTTATTGTTAGAAAAAGAATTTGCTTCATTAAAAAATAATATAAGAGCTTTAGAAATTTCTAATTTAAATTCCTCAGCTCAAATAGATAATTATTTATTAAAGACAATTAATTATGCAAAAGTTGTCGTACTTAGAATATTTGGAGATAAAGGTACATGGAACTATGGAATTGAACAACTTTTAAATTGGCAAGCAGTTAATAAAAAAAGGAAGTTAGTAATCCTATCAGGTACCATTGATCAGGAAATTTCCTTATGTGAAATAAGTAGTATAGAAAAACAAATTGCATTAAATATTTCTAGATTACTAAGATCTGGAGGATTGGATAATTATAGAAATTTTCTTAATTGTTTAAATTATTTAGTTGTAGATGAAAAATTAATTCCTGATGAGTTTTTGAATATTACTTTTTATGCAGATCCCTATTTATATGATTGGAAAAATGAAAAAGGCGAAAAGATAGGAATAATATCCTATAAATCACTTTTTTTGGCTAATGAAATTGAAGTAAACGAAAAACTAAACTTGCAATTAAGAAAATGCGGACTATCTCCTAAAACATTTTTTATTTCAACACTAAAAGATCATATTATTCAGAAGAAATTAATAGATATTTTTAAAAAAGAAGATATTAAACTAATAATTACTACAACTTCATTTTCTTCATCTCAAATCAAAAATAACGATTTAATTGAAAATTCAACAAATATTTTTACTTTCCTTAAAATTCCAATTCTACAGCTTCTTTCTTCCAATAGATCAAGAAAAAAGTGGTTAAATTCATCCATTGGAATGAATTCATCTGATTTATTAATGCAAATAATTATTCCCGAATTTGATGGAAGAATTACTACCTGTCCTTCAGCATTTAAAGAAATAATTTCTAAGGAAAATACACTATATAGTGAAATAAGTAGTTACAAAGCTGATCAAGTAGGTATTGAATGGATTTCAAAATTTACAACAAATTATGTGAAACTTCAGAAACTTAATAATTTTGATAAAAGAATTTGTTTAGTAATAAGTAATTATCCTGTAAAGAACGGAAGAATCGGTAATGGCGTTGGTCTAAATACACCATCTTCAATAATAAATATTCTTAATTGGTTAAAAGAAGAAGGTTATGACCTTGGATCTTGTAATTATCCTCAAGATTCTTCGGAATTAATGTCAATGCTTATAAAAACTAGAACTAATGATATTGAATCTCAAAATAATAAACCATTAGATTACTTACCACTTAGTGAATATTTAAAATATTGGAATTATTTTGAGCCTGATCCTAAAAATATTATTATTAATCGTTGGGGTAAACCATCTGATGCGATCGATCTAGATAATAAAGGCTTCTCAATAAATGGTATTAGATTTGGAAAAATAACATTATTGATTCAACCTCAACGAGGTTATGACGCTTTCACTGATAGAGATATTCATTCTCCAGATCTTCCACCTCCACATAGATATTTAGCACAATATATTTGGATAGAAAAAGTTTTTAATGCAAATGCTATATGCCATATTGGTAAACATGGGACTGTTGAATGGTTACCGGGCAAATCTATAGGTCTCAGCAATAAATGTTTTCCAAATATTATTTGTCCAGCAATACCAAACATATATCCCTTTATAGTAAATGATCCTGGCGAAGGATCCCAAGCTAAAAGAAGAACTGCTGCAACAATTATTGATCATTTAACCCCTCCTTTGGATAGATCAGAATTATATGGAAAATTTTCAATATTAGAAAATTATTTAGACGAATATTTTGAAGCAAAATTATTAAATTCTAATCGGATTAAAATAATAGAAAAATCCATTTTTGAATTAATTAAAAATGACTTTAGCGAAATTACATTAATGAATAAAAATAATAAAATAGAAGAAATTGATTCCTTTCTTTGCAAAATTAAAGAATCTCAAATTAGGACAGGTTTGCATATTTTTGGCAATAGGCAGAATGACATTAATGAAATAAATTTATTCATGTGTATTGCTAGAGTACCAAATGCCAACAGAATTGGTGTTATTCAATATATAGCAAAACATTTAAAACTAGATTTGAATCCTTGGACAAATCAATATGATCAAATGCTAAGTGAAAATGATAAAAAAATATTATTGACTTTTTCCAATAAAAACATTTTAAACTTTAGAATGGCTATTGATTTTTTGGAACAACAAGCAAAATATCTTATATATTTGTTTTTTTACAAAAATAATACCAATATAAAAAATCTAGAAAAATATAAAAATAAGAAAATAATAGACTATTTCTTTAATGAAAAAAAACATAATAATTATTTTTTATTATTAAAAAAAGAGATTCTATATCCAATCATTAATTCTTCATATAATGAGAAATTATCATTTATTAATTCATTAAATGGACAATATGTAAAAAGTGGTCCATCTGGAGCCCCTACGAGAGGTAAAACTGAAGCTTTACCCACTGGTAAAAATTTCTTTTCAGTTGATTCGAGAGGACTGCCAACTGAATCAGCATGGAGTGTTGGTATTCAATCCGCTTCACAAATACTTGATTTATACAAACAAGATAATGGAGAAGATTTAAAAAATATAGCAATATCTGTATGGGCAACATCCACAATGAGAAACGGTGGTGAAGACATTTGTCAAATACTATATTTATTAGGAGTACAGCCTATTTGGGATGGGCCTTCAAGAAGAGTAGTAGATCTAGAAATCATTCCTTTATCTGTTCTCGAAAGACCGAGGGTTGATGTTACTTTAAGGATTTCGGGAATGTTTAGAGATGCATTTCCACAGCTTGTTAAATTAACTTCTAAAGCAATAAATCTTGTTTCTAATCTTAATGAGGACGATAAGTTTAACCCTCTTGCTGGGGCATCAAGAGATGGTGATTCAATTAATCGTATATTTGGGTCAGCGCCAGGTTCATATGGAGCTGGTCTGCAAGAACTAATTTCAAATTCTAATTGGGAAAATATTGATGATTTTGGAGAATCTTTTATTAATTGGAGTAAGTGGATTTACAGTGATAATCTTGAACCTATAGAGGATAAAAAATCATTAGAAAATGCTCTTAAAAATGTGCAGTTAGTTGTTCATAACCAAGATAATAAGGAACATGATATTTTAGATTCTGATGATTATTATCAGTTTCAGGGCGGATTATCTTCAGCAGTAAAAAAATTGAGCGGTAAATTACCTCAAATGTATCATGGTGATTTATCAAAATTTGGATTATCTAAAATTTCAAAATTACAAGATGAAATTAATAATGTTGTTATATCAAGAATACTTAACCCTAAATGGATAAATGGAATGAAGGATAATGGTTATAAAGGAGCGTTTGAATTTTCAGCTACACTAGATTACTTATATGCTTTTGATGCCTCTACTGAAGTAGTCTCCGATTGGTGTTATGAGGAAGTTTATAAATCATGGTTATGTGATCTAGATCTTAGGAATTTCTTTTTAGAGAATAATCCATGGGCTTTAAGAGATATCGCACAACGATTTCTTGAAATTGTCAATAGAAAAATGTGGAATAATTGTTCATCAGATGTCATTGAAAATTTAAAGAACATAATTATTAATACTGATTCAATAATTGAAAAAAACGAATTCTGAATTATCTACCTAATAGCGAAAGTCCATGACTATCTGTTCCGCATGTTTTTAGCATTGAATATTTATCTGCTAATTTATCTATTTCAGAACATACAAATAAACTAGGATTCCATACTTCATTAAGTTCATAATCGTACCAAACCTCTATTCCATCAATACCTTGTATTTTGGCCTCTGGAATTAATTTATAAAAAGGAATCCTGTATCTAGCTGGATGTGCAAGAAATGATAAACCACCAGCTAAATTTATTGCTTTAATAACTGATTTAATATTTAAATCATTACCTATTGGAGACTCTCCAAGGATGTAGGGATTTAAATATTTACTTTTTATATCTATTCCCAATCCAATTACATGTACTAAACATCCTAGGATCAAACAATTAATTTCTATTCCTGAAATTAATGTAAAAGAATCTTTAGGATAATTTTTGAGTATATTATATTTTTTTATATATTGATGAGCTTTAATTGTATGATGATCGGTTATTGATAAAAATTTCAAGTTATTTTTATAAGCTTGTTCTAAAAGTTCATATGGTTCTAGACTTCCATCACTAAATTTTGTATGACAGTGAAAATTAATATTTTTAGGACAACTATTTTTATTAATATTTGAAGTTAATTTTACTAAGTCTTCCCTATTCATTACTTAATGAATTCTCATTTTTCTTTCTAATCTTTGCATAAAATTGTATTGAAGCCAACATGAAAATAATTAGTCCAACTACACTCCATGTAGCAACACTAGTTGGAAAATTATTTTTAAAAATAACTAAAAGTACAATTATAAATAATAATAAAGTAGGCAATTCATTTAATAATCTAAGGTTTTTTGCTGAAATGGTTGAAGTACCATTTTGTAATGAATACATTATTTTGTAACAATAAGAATGATAAATTACTAATCCTAAAACAAAAGAAATTTTAATTTGCAACCACTTCTCACTTAACCAACTTGGTTGCATAATAACCATGCATACAGCCATACTTAAAGCTAATATCATTCCAGGTGTTGTGATTATATTTGCCAGCCTTTTTTCCATCAAGGTGTATTGTTTATTAAAGGCAATTTTTAATTCATTATCCATATTTTTAGATTCTTCATGATATATAAAAAGTCTTACTAAATAAAAAAGTCCCGCAAACCAAACGATTACACCAATAATGTGAAGTGATTTAAACCAGAGATATGCTTCAGCTGCCAAATTACTAAATTAATTTATAAATATATATTTTTAATATAGTTATATTTAACAATATCAAGAAATCTATTTTTCAAAAATTAATTAATATTTATAACTCGTTAAAATATTCATATATATCATTTACTGAATTTTTTCCAAGTCCTTTAACTTTTGATAAATCCTCTTTACTAGCTATTCTTATCGCGTCTATTGATTTAAAATGCTCAAGCAATTCTCTTATTCTTGATGGTCCTAATCCACTGATTTGGGACAATTGAGATCTATTCATTCTCTTAGATCTTTTGTCTCTATGAAAAGATAATGCAAATCTATGTGCTTCATCTCTTACCCTTCTTAATAGAAGAACTCCTTTTTGATTTTGATCAGTATCAAGAGACTTAGTAAAGCCTGGAATAAATATTTCTTCATTTTTTTTTGCTAATGAACATATAGTTACTTCTTCCTCAAGATTTAATTCTTTTAATGCTTTAATAGCTGCATTTAACTGTCCTTTTCCTCCATCAATCATTATTAAATCAGGCCAATCTGATAGAAGTTCATTGTCTAATTTACTATTCGTTTTATCATTTAATATTGAAAAATCCCCTCCACTTTTTTTAAATTTTGACCATTTTTTAAACCTTCTATGTATTACTTCATATATCGAAGCAAAATCATCACTATGTCCTATAAAAACGTTTGGATCTTTAATTTTATATTTCCTATAATGCTGTTTAGAAGGAATCCCATCAATAAAAACTACTTGTGATGCTACAGGGTCACTACCTTGAATATGGCTTATATCATAACCTTCAATCCTTTTAGGTTGTTCGCTTAATTCAAGTATTTGGGCAAGATCCTCAATTGATGATTCATTATCTTGTATTCCATTTAATATTCTATCTAATTCCAATTTCGCATTTTTTAAAACCATTTCTACAGTTTCATGTTTTTTATTTCTTTTAGGGATTAAGATTTTTACTTTCTTTTTTCTTAGCTCCGTTAACCAATCCTCTATGGTTGCTTGTTTTGGAAGGTTATATTGAATAAGAATTTCTGATGGTATTTCTACAGCTTCAACATTCATATAATGCTCTTCCAATATCTTTTGTAGAATAAGATTTTCATCTTCATTATTTAATTTTTGACTATAGCCAATTCTCCCAATTAGCTTACCAGATCTCATTTGGAAAATTTGTATACTAGCTACATTTTTTTCTGAAACTATTCCAAAGATATCTCTATTAATTGAAGAATCTGGTATTGATATTTTTTGTGATTCAGTTAATAATTTTAAACCTGAAATTTGGTCTCTTATTTTTGCTGCATTCTCATAATCTAAATCATTTGAAAATTGCAGCATTTTTGTTTGTAAAAATATTTCTAAGTCATCATTTCTTCCCTGAAATATCATAGATACTTGTTTCATTATTTTTTTATAATCATCAGATGATATAACTTCTTGGCAAACACCTGGACATCTTCCTATTGAATAATTCAAACAAGTTCTATCTTTATAGACTGGCCTTGGTCTTTGTCTAAGTGGAAATATTTTTTTTATCGTAAATAACGTTCTCCTTAATAATCCAACATCAACATAAGGTCCATAATATCTATCTAAATTGTTTCTATTTCTTCTTCTTCTTGTAATAAATATTCGAGGATATTTTTCACTCCAAGTTATACAAAGATATGGATATTTCTTATCATCCTTTAAAAGAATATTAAAGTATGGTTTGTTTGTTTTGATTAAATTTGACTCTAAATTTAATGCTTCATATTCGCTATCTGTAACTATTATTTCTATTTCAGTTATTTGACGAACCATCAAACTTAATCGGGGGGTTAAATCTGAATAATTATTGAAATAACTACTTACTCTACTGCGTAGTTTTTTAGATTTACCGATATAAAGTAAGTTATTATCAATATCTTTAAAAAGATAACAACCAGATGACTTTGGAATTTCGGATAATCTTGATTTTAATAACTCCTTATTATTAATTAATTTATATTCAATTTTAAAATTATATTTGTTATTTATTTTTCCGATAGAGGAATTACTCATTTATAATTATTACCCTCCATAATTCCAGCCAGTTGAAGATAAATTTAGTGAGTCAACATCATTATTAAGATAAGCAGATTGAACCTCTCCTACAAAAACTGTATGGTCTCCATGCATAACACTTCCAACAACATTACATTCAACTCCACCAACACTATCAACTAATATAGGCAATCCAAGCTCGCCTAATTTAAATTCAACAGATTCAAATCTACCTCCTAATGCTTTTTGAGGTTTAAAGAAAACAGCAGCTAGATCCTTTTGATCACTTTTGAGCACATTTAATGAAAACTTATTGGTAGAGTTTATTATTTCATGACTAGAACCCTCTGCTCTAACAGCCATTACAACTAATGGTGGTGTGAAGGAACCTTGAGTCACCCAACTTGCAGTAAATCCATTCACTTCATCTTTATCCTCGTCTCTAACGCCACAAATAAATAATCCGTGAGGTATTTTTCTTAATAAGATTTTTTTTGCTTCTAGATTTAATGTCATAATTGATTTAGCTAATAATCTTATTTTAACTAAATTTCTTATTCGATAATAATAAATTCATGAAAATTCTTTATCCAGGTACATTTGATCCTTTAACAAACGGGCATCTTGATTTAATAGAAAGGGCTGAAAAAATATTTGGCAATCTAGTAGTTGCTGTTCTAGAAAATACTTCTAAAACACCAACATTTAATCTTGAAAGAAGGATAATACAAATAAACAATTCTCTTTCTCATTTACCTGATATTGAGGTTATTTCTTATTCTGGTCTAACTGTTGATTGTGCAAATGATCTAAAAGCTAATCTTATTCTTAGAGGCTTAAGAGCAATGAGTGATTTTGAGTATGAACTTCAGATTGCTCATACAAATAAATCTCTTAATAATGATATTGAAACTATATTTTTATCGACAAATACAAATTATAGTTTTCTTAGTAGCTCTTTAGTAAAAGAAGTTGCAAAATTTGGTGGTGAAATTAATCACATGGTACCTCCCTCTGTTGAGAGGGATTTAAAAGAATATTTTAAATAATATTTCTATTAACAAGATTTCAAGTAATAAATATCACGTAATAATTTAAATGCTTTTTCTTTATCAATTTTATAAGAATTTTGGATAATGCTTATAATTATTGGTTTTTCATTTTTATATAAAAAGCCAGATAATGCAAAGACATTTGAAAGAGTCCCAGTTTTTCCAAAAAACTTTCCAGATAATTCACTATTTACATATCTTTTAGCTAATGTTCCTCTTACACCCGTAATTGAAAGTGTAGATTGATAAGCTTTAAAATCATTAAAATATCTCATTTTATCTAAAAACAATACAACTAAGTTTGTCGTAATTTTATTTTTACGAGACAATCCACTAGCATCTGCAAAGTATGCATTATTTACTGGGAGGCCCTTATTTTCAAGCCATCTTTTCAATTTTATATAGTCATTATCGTTCCATGAATTTGAGGCATTTTTGAAGAGAGATTCAGCTGTGAAATTATGGCTTTCAGAATTTGTTAGAGTTAATAATGAAAGAATTGGAGTTGAATATATTTTATTTATCTCTTCAATATTTTTTAAATAAGAAGTTTTTTCTGAGTTAAAAAAATCTATATTTATTTTTGAATTTGGAAATTTATTTTTTAAATAATTTTTAATTAAATTTTTTACTGTATAAATATCATCATATTTATTGTGATTACTTTCTATTGCAAGAGTTGTAATTGGAGAACCATATTCGTAAAGTTTATCAGTATTTGTCCAACCATTAGGCCAATATAATTTTGAATCAATTTCTACAATATTAAAATTAATAATTTTATTTTCTTTAACATTTGAAATTAGTTCGATTATATCTTCATAATTAAGATCTGGATCACCTTGACCTTGTAAATAATAATCGTTTTTATTTTTAAATAAGGAAGTTTTTAAATTATTATTTAATTTATATTTACTTAAAACATAAGCTGATGAGAATAATTTTTGATTAGATGCTGGCAACCTTGGAACATGCTCATTGTAGGAACTTATTATTTCCCCTTTATTATTAATAATTGATACACTAAAGGAATCATCAAGTCTTTGATTCAATAAAGCATCATAAGTAGGACATATTTTGTTTTTAGTTATAATTCCCGGGAAATTAAAATAAAAACTATTTAAAATAGTTATTTTCTGATTTGCTAGTAAATATCTTAATAAGAAAGGAGATGTTACTAATACAAGAACAATTAAGAAAAATGAATGAATTTTTTTTTTCACATTAAATCTATAAATTTACAAAAATAGATTCATTATCGGGTTTAATTTCAAATTCTTTTTTAAAGTAATATCTTTTATTTTCTTCTTTGAAAAGCAACCAGTTATTTGGATAAATATGCATAAGAGCAGCTTTATTTAAAGGCTGAAGAAAATAAATATTTTTCCATGTTTTGACAAAGTTTTTACGTCGATCTCTAATAACACTTCCTATACCAATATTGGCATCTTCAAATTTTGGATTTAATGAATAATGCGTACCTTGATAATTATCAGACATTGGTTCAAATGAATCGAAATCATATGGCTGAGGTAGTATCGATATCATTACACTATCAATATTATTTATATTATTAGATTCATAAAATGATTTAAAAGTAAAGATTTTATCTTTGATATCTGGATAGTCTCTTTGAGCCAAAGCAACAGCACCTTGATCAGCAAATGTTATGAATACATTATTATTTTTAGATAATACTTTGTAGATAGTTATTCCAATCCTGTTAAACTTCAATCCTTCAAAATTAAATTCTATAGTAAATCTTTTGTTTGAATCTAATAAACTTGGAACAATTGCATCCTCCATATTCTTAAGAGATTCATTCAAATCTTTAGGTAGTCTGTAATTAGTTTCCATTAAAATTTGTCAATACATATTTGAATAAGTTCTAAAAATTTATCTATTTCTGACTTATTGTTTATTGAACCTAAAGTAACACGAATATTTGAATATAATTCTTCATCTTTTAAACCAATATTTTTAAGTGTTGAACTAGGTTTCCCAGATGAGCTTGAACAAGCACTTCCACTACTTATAGCTATTTTATTTTCTGACATGAAATTAACAATCTTATATGCCATTATAGGCTCAAAAAGTTTATTTAATAGTAGAAACGAAATATGATTGGGAAGTCTATGGTTAATACTACCCGTAATCTTTATATGATTATTATCTTTAATTTTATGAAAAAAATAATTTTTAAGTTTATTAATATTACTAGAAGGAAATTCAGTTATGTAATCATATAATTTTATTTTTCCTTTAATATTCTTTAATGATTCATACATTCCAGCAATTAATGGCAAAGCTTGTGTACCTTGTCTAATTGAAAATTCCTGAGTAAGTGATATGTCTTTATTTTTTAAAATTTGTCTAGACTTTTCTTTTGTTAGAAGAATACCGATCCCTTTTGGACCTCCAAATTTATGAGCAGATAAACTTAAAAAATCACATTTAAGATCTTTCCAACTGAATATTCCATTACTTAATATTTGAGTTCCATCTAAATGAAACATTATATTTAATTCTTCACATTTCGAACCAATAAATTGGACAGGTTGTATTGTCCCAATTTCACTTTGTCCCCAAATAATTGATACAAGCTTAGTATCATTGTTTAATATTTTTTCGATATTTGAAATATTTAAAATTCCATCATTATTTACCATCCATTGGCAAATATCCCAATTTTGTTTTCTTAGTTTATTAGCACAAATAGTTGTTGCTTGATGTTCAACATTTGAAATAACAACTCTACCATTTTTAAAGTTCTCATAAATATTATTAAATACAATATTTGTCGATTCTGAAGAACCAGATGTAAAAATTATATCCTCTGGATCTGCTTCAAATATATAAGCAATTTTAGATCTAATTTTTTCAAGATATGTAGAACATTTTATCCCTAGCTCATATGTAGATGAAGGGTTATACCAATAATTCCTGTAAGTTGAATTAATTATATTTAAAACATTCTCAGATAATGGAGTTGTGGATGCATTATCAAAATAGATAAAATTATTTTCCATTAATTTACTATCATTGATCCTGAGAAAACCTTTTTAGCATTACCGGTCATCATGACTTCACAATCGTCTTTTGACCAATCAATTTTAAGATTACCTCCTGGTAAAGTTACTATGGTTTGTGAATTACAAAGGCCTAATTTATAAGCTGCTACATGGATAGCACATGCACCTGTTCCACAAGCTAAGGTTGGTCCTGCCCCCCTTTCCCATACTTTTACTTTAATATTATCTCTATTTAAAATTTGACAAAAATGCACATTAGTTTTTTCAGGAAATAATTCATTTTTTTCAAATATAGGACCAAGTCTTGAAAGAACAATTGACTCTATGTCTTTTAAAAAGAATATTAAATGAGGATTTCCCATTCCTACGGCATAACCCATATTATTAAAATCTTTCTCAATAAATTCGTGTGAAGGAATTGAATTTATTTTTTTTTCAATTGTTGTTGGAATATTTTGACATTCTAAAATTGGAACTCCCATTTTTACTGTAATTTCATCATTTATATATTTTGCAATTTTTAAACCTGCTTTAGTCTCAATTTTATATTCTATATTTTTATTATTCATTGAATCATTTACGTGGAGATACTCAACTAAACACCTTATGCCGTTTCCACACATTTGTGCTTCAGAACCATCAGAATTATAAATTATCATTTTTGCATAATTATCATCATTAGGTTCTTCTATAAAAATCACACCGTCTGCTCCAATACCAAATTGCCTGTTGCAAATTTGTTTTATATCAAATATTTTATTTGTCTTGTAATTTTTATATAAATCATTTCCTCTAGAATCAATTACTACGAAATCATTTCCGTTACCTTGATATTTTTCAAAAGTTATATTTTTCATTTGTAGATAATATATTTTAAATTTTAATTATAAATTATTACTTTTAACAATCTATTTCTATTTTATACAATGGATATTAAAATAATAATTTAACAAATAAAAATTAAGTGATTTCTCCCGATCAACAATATGAGACTGATACCAATTTATATAATCCATCTGAAATAGAAAAAAAATGGCAGTCAATATGGACAGAAAACAATTTATACAAAACCGATGAATCAATTGAGAATAGCGATAAATTTTATGCCTTATCAATGTTTCCCTACCCTTCAGGTAATCTTCATATGGGACACGTTAGGAATTATGTTATTACAGACTTAATAGCTCGGTTCCAAAGGTTTAAGGGCAAATCTGTTTTACATCCAATGGGTTGGGACGCTTTTGGTTTGCCTGCTGAGAATGCAGCGATTGAAAGAGGAATTAGTCCAAGTGTCTGGACAAAAAAAAATATTTCTCATATGAAGTCACAGTTAAAGCTTTTGGGACTATCAGTTGATTGGGATAGAGAATTTGCGACTTGTGATGAAGATTACTATGTTTGGACACAATATCTATTTTTAGAGTTATACAAGGCAGGTCTTGTATATCAAAAGGAATCAGAGGTTAATTGGGATCCTATAGATAATACCGTCTTAGCGAATGAACAAGTTGACTCAGAGGGTAAATCCTGGAGATCTGGAGCAGTAGTTGAAAAAAAATCATTAAAGCAATGGTTTTTAAGGATTACCAATTATGCGGATGAATTATTGAATGATTTAGAAAAATTAGATAACTGGCCAGAAAGAGTAAAAATAATGCAAGATAATTGGATAGGAAAATCAACTGGTACAAATATTAATTTCAATATTATTACTAATCCAAAAGAGAAAATAACAGTATTCACAACAAGACCTGACACTTTATTTGGAGTTACTTATTTAGCAATTTCTGTTAATCATTCATTAATTAAAAATATTTCTAATCAGGCAACCTTACAAGATATAGAAAAACTTAAACAATATTTGAAAAAAAATAAAAACAATGAACTTGATAAAATTGGAATAAAAACCAGCTTAATAGCAATAAATCCAGTTAATTCTGAACCTATACCTATTTGGGTGGCTAGTTATGTTCTTGATGAATACGGAACAGGCGCTGTTATGGGTGTACCTGCTCATGATTTAAGGGATTTTGAGTTTGCTAAGAAAAACAATATAGATATTAAACAGGTAATAGTAAAGGATAAAAGTGAACAATGTATGGAGCTTGATAATGCTTATGTAGAAAATGGATATCTAATTAATTCAAATCAATATAATGGTTTAGCAAATACTATTGCTAAATTAAAAATTGCAGAGGAGGGAGTAAATAATAGATGGGCCGAAAATAAGATTCAATATCGTTTAAGAGATTGGTTAATATCTAGACAAAGATATTGGGGATGTCCAATACCCATCGTTAATTGCAAAAAATGTGGAGCTGTTCCTTTAAACCAATCGGATTTGCCAGTTTCATTACCAAAAGATATGGAAATCTCCGCTAACAAGATTAATGCTTTAGGTGATAATAATAATTGGATAAATACAACATGTCCAAAATGTGGAATATTGGCAAGAAAAGAAACTGATACTATGGACACTTTCATGTGTTCATCTTGGTATTTTTTAAGATACCCATCTTCAAAATGTTCGACTAAGCCATTTGAAAAGAATGAAATTAATAAGTGGTTGCCTGTAGATCAATATGTTGGAGGAGTAGAGCATGCAATATTGCATTTGTTATATGCAAGATTTTTCACTAAAGCTTTGCGAGATAATGAACTATTTGATATTGATGAACCTTTCAAAAAACTTTTAACGCAAGGAATGGTTCAGGCCGCAGCATATAAAAATAATAAAACTGGTAAATATGTTTCTCCTTCCGATATTACTGACTTGTCAAATCCTAAGGATCCAATTGACAATACTAAACTTGAAGTTCTTTTCGAGAAGATGTCTAAGTCTAAATATAATGGAATAGACCCTGAATCAGTTATAAAAAAATATGGAGCAGATACAGCAAGAATGTTTATATTATTTAAAGCACCACCAGAAAAAGATTTGGAATGGGGAGATACAGATGTTGAAGGACAATTTAGATTTTTAAGCAGGATTTGGAAACTTTATATAAATTGTGCAAAAGATATAAATAGTAAATTTGATTCCTATCCAGATAAAGAAAAAAGTTTAATAAAGTCAATGAATATTGCTATAAAGGAAATATCAAATGACATATTAAATAACCAATTTAATACTGCGATTTCAGAACTAATGAAGTTTTATAATTCATTATCAAATTCCATTAATGACGTAAACAATAATTTAAAAATTGATGCTTTAAAAACATTTTGTATTTTGTTGGCTCCATTTGCACCACATATTGCAGAAGAAATATGGCATCTTATAGGATTTGAAAAATCTGTACATTTAGAACACTGGCCTTCATTTAATGCCGAGGCACTAAAGGAAGATTCATATGAACTAGTAATACAAGTGAATGGAAAAGTTAGAGACAAAGTAAATATTAATAATGATATGACTGAAGATCAAATTAAAAAATTGACTTTTAAAAGACCTAACATATTAAAATGGACTCAAGATAAGGAAATAAGAAAAATAATAATTGTTAAAGGAAAAATTATGAATATTGTTGTTTAAGAATTTATTTTTTGAATAACTAATGAATTTGGATTTGACCAATCGCCTTTAACTAAATAATTATCATTACCGAAACACATTTCACGGAGTATGAAAAATATAGGTTCACTAACTGAATTATCAAATAATGATGTTATGTCATTTATAGAATATTCTCCACCTTCATTTAATAAATTACTTACTTTTTGTTGATACTCAATAATATTAGCAGCTGCTTTCTTTCCAGCTTCAACTCCAGGTTGATCATATGCATTTATATTTACCAATTCAGCGTAGAAGGATACAGCCCTCTCAAATAAAGCGATTAAGGCACCTAGTGAAAAACAATTTAACTTTTCTAACGTAATAGTTATACTTTGTCTGTTTTCACTAGAGAGTGCTGATCTGGTTCCTTGCAAAAAACCAGAAAGATATTCTTTAGGATTCTCTTTTTCTTCGAAAATATTAGTAGATGGAGAATCTAATAATTCAATAAAAATGCAAAAGAAATTATCAATACCATCTCTCAGTTGCTGAACATAAGCATGTTGATCTGTAGATCCTTTATTACCAAAAACGGAAATACCTTGATTAACTACTTCACCATTCCTATTAAATTTCTTTCCTAATGATTCCATTACTAATTGCTGGAGATATTTACTAAAAACTTGTAACCTATCTCTATAAGGTAATACGACCATATCTCTCTTTCCAATACCATCCCCAGTTAAATACCATGCGGATGATAATAGTGCTGCTGGGTTATTTTTAAAATCACTTATACGTGTGGCTTCATCCATTAATGATGCACCTCTAATAAATTCAGAGATATTTTCATTAATAAGAGCTAATGGAAGTAATCCCACAGAGCTTGTAATACTCGTTCTTCCTCCAACCCAATCTTGCAAATTAAAAATTTTTAACCAATTTTCAGAAGTAGCTTTTTTAAATAACTTACTACCTTTCATAGTTATAGCTATAGCATTAGAATTCCATTCAAGAGAATTGTTTTCGCAGTGACTTTTAATAATTTCCATAGCAATTCTAGGTTCAGGCGTACCACCTGATTTGCTTACTACTACAAATAATGTTGTTGATAATTTTTCAGATAACTCTTCTAACTTTTCGCTAATTAAAAAAGGATCTACATTATCGATATAAGAAAAATTTAAGCCTCTAGAACATTTCTGCAGTGACTCTGTAATAAGTAATGGTCCTAGACCACTTCCACCAATTCCTATCCATAGAACATCAGTATAATGCTGATTATTCTTATTCTTAATATCTCCATTTAAAATTTGTTTTCCAAATTCAGAGATTGCATTAATATCTGCTCTAATTTCCTCTCCTATTTTTAAAGAGGGTGAAATTGATGGATTTCTAAGCCAATAATGCCCAACTTGTCTATTTTCATCAATATTTGAGATTGCACCATTTTCTAAATCTTTTATTGATGAAAAAACATCTATAAATTTATCTTCTAAATTTTTTATCTCTTTACTTGTGAAATTAATTTTGCTTATGTCTAACCAAATATTTAATTTTTTATCAAACCAAAGATAATTACAAAATTTATCCCAAGAGTTTAAATCTCCATTCATTTTATATATTTGTTTCTTTTATTTATCTTTTAATTATATCTATACGAATAGTACATAGATTTGAATCATTTAAATTTGTTTAAATTTTTATCTTCAAATAAATATGTTTTTGAATATAAATATTTAGGCTGGAGGGTTTTTTTTATTTCATAAGAATTTATTATTGGATTAAAAAAACATTGGATAGATCATTTAATTACATAATTTCGCCTGAGATATCTGAATTTAGACGATTTTCACCTAAATTAAAAATAGGTGTACTTGCATCTGGGAAAGGAACAAACTTTCAGGAATTAATTAATCTCTCAGAAAAAGGAGAATTAGATATAGATATAAAAGTTTTAATTACTAACAAAGATGAAGCCGGTTGTATAAAAAGAGCTGAAATTAAAAAAATACCTCACAAAATTATAAGAAGCAAAGACTTTCTACAAAAAGAAGCTTTTGAATTAGAAATTGTAAATACTTTAATTCATTACGATGTTGAACTTGTGGTTATGGCAGGCTGGATGAAAATTGTTACTCCATTTTTTATTAATAAATTTAAGAATAAGATAATAAATATTCACCCTTCATTACTACCTGCATATAAAGGTGGTTCTGCGATAAAGGACTCTATATTAAATGGTTCAAAAATAACTGGTTGTTCAGTACATTTTGTAGAAGAGGAGGTAGATAGTGGATCATTGATAATTCAAGCTGCATTGTCAATTAGGGATGATGATGATATTGAATCATTATCCAAAAGGATACAAATGCTTGAGCATAAAATTTTGCCTCACTCAATCTCTAAAGCTGGGTTTTTGATAAGAAGTAATTTTATGGGTAATTATTAGTTAAATCAAGACCTTCATCCATTGAAAATCCACTCATAATATTTAAATTTTGAATTGCTTGCCCAGTTTGACCTTTTAGCAAATTATCAATTGCAGATAATATAATAATCCTCCCATTTCGAATATCAACTTTAACAGAAAGGAAAATTTGGTTTGTATTTTTAACCCATTTCGTTGAAGGATATGTATCTACAGGTAATACTTTAATATTTTTGAAATATCTGTAATAATTATCCAATAGAATTCTGCAATCATCAGAGGTTAATCCTGGATCTCTTAATCTCCCATATATAGTCGAATGCATACCCCTTGAAATTGGAACCAAATGAGGTGTAAAAAGCAGTTCAATTTTATTTCCAGAAATTATAGATGCTACTTGCTCGATCTCTGAAGTATGTCTATGGTTTATCAATCCATATGCTGATAAGCCTTCACCACATTCTGATAAGAGTAGCTTTTGGTTTGGTTCTCGACCTCCTCCAGAGGTTCCGCTTTTAGAATCAATCACTATACCTTCATTTTCAATAATTCCTTGCGATAGATAAGGAACTAATGGAATAAGAGCAGATGTTGGATAGCATCCTGGACAGGCAATTAATCTTCCCTTTGAGATGGCTTCCTTATTTATTTCAGGAAGACCGTAGACTGCCTCTTTACATAAATCATCATCATTTCTTTTATAAATAGCAGCTTCTTTGGAATATACATTTTTCCATTCATCTAAAGACTTATATCTGTAATCAGCAGATAAATCAATAACTTTAAGTCCTCGATCTAATAATTTCCTTGTCAATGTTGAAGATAAGCCATTTGGTAAGCAAAGCAAAGCAACATCTGCATTTTTTGAAATATTATCTACGGAAATTTCTTCTATATAAGGATCATTATCTAGATAAATAAAAGGAAAATTATCATTCCACTTTGATCCAGATGTTTTATTTCCTCCTAAAAATGAAATTTTGTATTTTTTAATTTTCTTTAAAAGATTTACCGCTTGAATACCGCCGTAACCTGTAGCACCTACTATTGCAACATTCATTTTTTTGAATTGGCAGACTTTGATATAGGATTATAAAGTGTTGAATTTAAGGTAACTAAAACACTATTTTTCTATATTGATAGGAATAATGAAAGAAACAAGTCCCAAATCAAATAATGGAACAATTTTGGATATAAATGAATCTTTTAAAATTGAATTTGATCCTATCAGTGACGCGTTGGCAGCCATAAGAAATGGTGAATGCATAATTGTTGTAGATGATGAAAGAAGAGAAAATGAAGGGGATTTAATATGTGCGGCTCAGTTTGCAACTCCACAGCAAATTAATTTTATGGCTACAGAGGGACGAGGTCTTATATGCCTAGCTATGCAAGGCGAAAAACTTGACTCTTTAGATTTACCATTAATGGTAGATAGAAATACAGATGAAAATCAAACAGCTTTTACGATATCAATTGATGCTGGACCTGAAAATAATGTTACTACAGGAATATCCGCTGAAGATAGAGCAAAGACTATTCAAGTTGCAATAAACCCAAATACAAAACCCGATGATTTAAGAAGGCCAGGACATATATTTCCATTAAGAGCTAAGAAGGGTGGAGTATTAAAAAGAGCAGGCCATACAGAAGCAGCTGTAGATATTGCGGCAATGTCAGGTCTTTATCCCGCTGGAGTTATTTGCGAAATACAAAATCCTGACGGTTCCATGTCAAGACTTCCACAACTTAAAGAGTATGCAAAACAGTGGGGAATGAAATTAATATCAATAGCTGATTTAATAAGTTATCGATTTCAAACTGAGAGATTTGTATTTAGAAAATCCGATGCAGTACTTCCAAGTATTTTTGGTAATTTCAAAGCTTATGGATATGTTAATGAACTTGATGGTTCAGAGCACGTTGCATTAGTTAAACAAAAATCATCAAAATTAAGCGAACCTGTCCTAGTAAGAATGCACTCAGAGTGCTTAACTGGCGATGCTTTTGGATCATTACGTTGTGATTGTAGACCCCAGTTAGAGGCTGCTTTATCAAGGATTGAAAAGGAGGAAGAGGGAGTTGTTGTTTACTTAAGACAAGAAGGCAGAGGTATTGGTCTAATAAATAAATTAAAAGCTTACAGCTTACAGGATGGTGGACTAGACACTGTAGAAGCCAATGAAAAATTAGGTTTTCCAGCTGATCTCAGAAATTATGGAGTTGGTGCACAGATATTAACTGATCTAGGAATAAAAAAACTAAAATTACTAACAAACAATCCTAGAAAGATTGCTGGATTAGGTGGTTACGGAATAGAGGTTATTGAGAGAGTTCCATTAGTTATTTGTCCAAACGATAATAATGCAGAATATTTGAGTGTAAAAAAAACGAAATTAGGCCACATGATTGATGAAGATAATCCTAATTCCAGGAATATCGATCCATTTATATCAATTTTTCTTGACGGGAAATATAAATCTATTGATCTAGTTCCAATAAAAAATAACGTTATTAAATTCTGCAGTTATAAGAATATTAATATTAAACTAGAAAGTACACCAAGATTATTGGCTTTTTGGAATCGTCCAAAATTAGTTTGGCGAATTTTGCATGATCAGAATAGAACCAATTCGAACATTACTGATGAAGAAATAAAAAATATAGAATTATTTATACAGTTTTTATCCAATTATGAAAATAGTACAAAGATTGGAATTATTGTTTCTAGAAACATTGAACAAGCATTACACCCAAAAAGTAGCATCAAATTAATCAATACTAAATTTACTATCAAAAATGAAATATTATATTCATCTACAAGAAAATTTAATCTAGATAAAGAGACATTTAGTATTGTTTTTGAGAGCTAAATTACTGTTTTAAAGTTGCTTTTAGAATTTTTGAACCATTAGTAAGCTTTAGAACTATATCCATATCATCAGTCTTACCAAAAACAGTATGAACTCCATCGAGATGAGGCTGTGGTTCATAAACTATAAAAAACTGACTTCCACCTGTATCCTTTCCTGCATGAGCCATAGAAAGTGAACCTTTTAGATGTTTATTAGAATTGATTTCACATTTAATATTGTATCCAGGACCTCCAGTTCCAGGCATACCAGATGCACCATCACGAGTATTTGGACATCCACCCTGAGCCATAAATCCAGGTATAACTCTGTGAAATGCTAGACCATCATAAAAACCATCTCCAATTAACTTCGTGAAGTTTTTTACTGTATTAGGTGCGTCTTCAGAGAAAAATTTAATATTGATGTTTCCAACTTCTGTCTCAAATAATGCAGTTGTCATGTTTTTATTTGTTTAATAATTAATTGATATTTTAATAGCTAAAGCAACTTTTCAAGGTTTTCCTTAATGGTATTTATATCTATGTTATCTTTATTACTATTTTTGTCTTCCTCCCAATTTTGAACTTCTAGGTTTTTCTGGGGTGGTGAAATTAATAACCTATCTTCTACGGTTTTAGGTACAAAATTTTTTTCTACTAATTTGCATTCATAATCTAATCTAACGCAGAAATCTTTTATTTCATCAATGTTGATCATCTCAACAGTTGGCGAAGGAAAATCCTGGGCCTCTAGAAGACCACAATATCTTATAGCATCATCCTTATCTTCAAACATAAGAACTATAGTCCTTCCTTTAAGTTCGATTGAATGAATTCCTTCCTTATCTGTTCCTGAATTATATAAAAGAACAAATATGTTCATAGGTGTAGATTTTTCTATATATATATTATTTGATTAAGAATCAGAAAGTGATAATTCTTGTAATCTTGTATATAAAGCAATTTCTTCATCATTAATATCAGCAGGTATTACTACCAAGATTTCAACATATTGATCACCTACATTATCTTCGAATGTTAAACCCCTACCTTTCAAACGTAACATTCTTCCCGTAGATGATTTTGGTGGCACTTGAAGTGTGACATATCCATCAAGGGTAGGAACCTCTACTGCACAACCAAGAAGAGCATCATGAGGAAACAACTCTAATTTATAAAGAACTCTTAAACCATCAATTCTTAGACCACTTTCCGTTTGAACTTTTAATTGTAGATAGTGATCTTTACCTCCTCTTGCAATATTTTCAAGTCTTAATCTCCATCCATCTCCAGCAAAAGGAGGGGTATCAACTTCTACTACGGTTTCATCCTCAAGTTCTATTAAAATGGAAGCTCCATTTAAGGCCTCATAAGGTGTTAATTCAATAACTGTTTCAATATCTTGGTGGAGTTTAACTGGAGGTGGCTCTTCTGGGGAGGTTGCAGGATATTCATAATTATTGAATTCATCATTTATGGATTCATCGTCTAATGATTCATTATCATATTCGTCATAATCTTTAGGGGTGTATTCATATCCAAATAATGAATCAAGATAATCTTGAAATTCAGGGAATCCTGTCTTGAAATTATTATTTTCGTAATCTTTATAAATATTTTCATCCAAATTTTCTTTACTATTTTTGGATTCGCGTAAGTATTCGTAAGCTTCGTTAATTAATTTAAATCTTTCTTCTGCATTTAGATCATTTTTATTTAAATCTGGATGCCATTTTCTTGCTTCTCTTCGAAAGGCCTTTTTAAGTTCTTTATCATCGAAATCATGGGATAAACCCAAAATCGACAAATAGTCTTTTTTAGAGGAAATAGTCATTGTCCCATGGATCATCATCCCTAGAATTACCATACCTCGAATTTCTATAATTTCTATTCATTTGATTGTCCCAAGGATCATCATCCCAATAATCATCAGAAAAAAGCTCGTCCTTTAATGATCCAAATGTATTTTTTATACCTTGTAAAGGATTATTATCAGTTTTCCTTTCTGCTGCAAATTTCCTGTTTAAACCAAATAATGCCTCTTGGAGAGCACTTACTGAAATTTCTAATTCTTGAGGATCATCATCATCTATGAATTCTTCAACATCTTGAATTGCCAATTCAACAGCCCTTTGTTGTCTTTCAGCGCCATAAGGTCCAAATTCTAATGAAGCATCTCTAAGCCGTCTTTCTGCTTGAGCAATAAGAGTTAAAGCACTATTTTTTCTATCAATGACAGATCTCTTCTTTCTATCTTCATTAGCCTTCGATTTGGCTTCTTCAATTATTGAATTAATTTCCTGTTCATTTAAATTTGAACCTCCAGAAATTGTAACTGCTTGCTTTCTTCCAGTAGTTCTATCAGTTGCACTTACTTCTAAAAGACCATTAGCATCAATATCAAATGCTACTTGAACTTGTGGTATTCCTCTGGGTGCTGGTGGTATTCCAGATAACCTAAATTTACCAAGTGATTTATTTTCAGAAGCTAATGGTCTTTCACCTTGTCTTACTTGAACAACAACTGAAGATTGATTAGCTTCAGAAGTACTAAAAACATCAGATTGTCTTACTGGGATAGGAGTATTTCGAGGTATAAGTACCTTCATAAGACCACCTATTGTTTCTAAACCTAAAGATAAAGGTGTGACGTCATTAAGAAGTAAATCTTGTAAATCACCACTAATTATTCCAGATTGTATCGCAGCACCAATTGCAACAACTTCATCTGGATTAACAGATTGACAGGGATCATTAGGAACGAGAGTCTTTACTAATTGTTGAACCATTGGAATTCTGGTGCTGCCACCGACTAGAACTACCTCATCTATATCTTCTGCGTTCCATCCAGAGTCATCTAGCGCTATTTGCACAGGCTCTAATAATCTGTCTAATAGATCTTGAGATAAAGATTCAAATATTTTTCTATCTAAGGTATCTTCAATATGCAACGGCCCCTCTTTATTTGTAGTGATAAAGGGTAATGATATTTTAGTTTTTGATAATCCTGATAATTCACATTTAGCTTTTTCAGCAGCCTCAGTTAATCTCTGCAATGCTTGTCTATCCCTTCTTAAATCAATATTATGCTTAGCAAGAAATTTCTCAGCAAGCCAATCTACTATTTTTGAGTCAAAATTGTTTCCACCTAGTTGGGTATCTCCACATGTAGCTTTAACATCAAATACACCATTTGAAATTTTTAATAATGAGACGTCAAATGTTCCTCCCCCTAAATCAAAAACCAAAACATTATTAGAAGAACTTTTTTCAAAACCATAAGCTAAAGCTGCTGCTGTAGGTTCATTTAGGATTCTATCTACTTTTATACCAGCCAATATTGCAGAATCCTTAGTAGCTTGCCTTTGAGATTCATTGAAATAGGCAGGTACTGTTATAACAGCAGAGTCAACAGTATCTCCAAGATATGTTTCAGCATCATTAATTAATTTTCTAATTAATGAGCTAACTAATTCTTCTGGTGCATACTCTCTTTCTGTATTTGGACTAAGAACCCTAACGCTTCCAGTATTATTAGCCTTTACATTGTAAGGAACAGAAATACTATTCTCATCTAATTCATCCCAGTCACTACCAATAAATCTTTTTAGGTTATAAAAGGTATTCTTAGGATTTAGAACAAGTTGTCTTCTTGCTTGATCTCCTATTACTATTTCTTTGTCTTTTGTAAATCCAACTATAGAAGGTGTAGTTCTAGACCCTTCTGAATTAGCAATAACAATTGGACGACCAGCTTCTATAACTCCGACAACAGAGTTAGTAGTACCTAAATCAATTCCAACTATTTGCCCCATGATTTTAGATCGCTAAATTAAAGCAAAATTTACTAATAATTTAATCAATTTTTATCTTAGATATCTACATATAATAGTAAAAATCAAATATTTTCAACTTAATTTAAATAAATAAAATTATTTATAACTTGTCCAAAAAAATTAACATCTATTTAAAACATCCTTTATAGACAAAGAGTTGATGTAGTTAACCAATATAAACTAATATAAAACGGAGAGAGAGGGATTCGAACCCTCGATAAAGTTGCCCCTATACAGCATTTCCAGTGCTGCGCCTTCAACCACTCGGCCACCTCTCCCAAGATAACCATTTTAACCCTTGATCATCCCATTTTAGAGGAAAGTTATTTGAAAAAGACTTTCACAGTCACGATTAAAAATAAGGAAACCGGAAAGGTCTACCAAGAGCAGGTTAATAGTGATGATTACATACTTAAGGAATTTGAAAAGAAAGGTTTCAAACTTGCATTTTCATGTAGAAATGGTTGCTGTACAAGTTGTGCAGTTAAAATTAAATCGGGTACTTTACAACAACCTGAAGCCATGGGTGTATCTCAGGCTTTAAAAGACAAAGGCTATGCACTTCTTTGTGTCGCTAAAGCAACTTCAGATCTTGAGGTAGAAACTACTTATGAAGATGAAGTTTACGATTTACAATTTGGACAATATTTTGGGAGGGGAAATACAAGAGTTGCGCCACCTTGGGAATTTGAGGAAGATTAACTAACATGTTTGAATTAAGTGAAATAGAGGAACTTGCAAATCAAGTAAACTTCTCCTTTTTGTATGAAATAGCAAAGAATTCCGCTCAAATTGGTAATGATATTTTAAAAGTTAATTACAATAAAATACAGAAAATATCATCAAAGGGTAGAAAGGGTGATCTAGTTACCAATGTAGATTTGGAAGTTGAAAATAAAATAAAAGAATATTTATTAGAAGAGACACCAAACATATCTATAAACGCAGAAGAATCGGGTAAATTAACAAAATCTTCGGATTTAACGTGGTGTATAGACCCATTAGACGGTACTACAAATTATTCCCATGGATATCCTTTTTTTGGGACCTCTATTGGTCTTGTATATAAAAATAAGCCAATAATAGGTGCTATATCAGTACCTTATTTAAATGAACTATATTCAGCCTGTATAGGTTTAGGCTCATTCTGCAATGATAGTGAACTTAAAGTATCGAATCCCTCTAATCTTTCTGATAGTATGCTTGTAACTGGTTTCTCTTATGACAGATTTGAGACAGAGGATAATAATTATGCTGAATTTTGTTATTTAACACATAAAACTAGAGGTGTTAGAAGAGGAGGCGCGGCAGCAGTTGATCTAGCATTTGTTGCTGCAGGTAAGGTAGATGGATATTGGGAAAGAGGATTGGAGGTATGGGATCTAGCGGCCGGTGCTATTATTGTAAAAGAGGCTGGTGGTATTATTTCTGATTATCCATCAGGCGAATTTAATTTAAGTTCAGGAAGAATTTTAGCTTGTTCTCCCATCCTTGAGAATGAATTAAAAAATGAACTAGATAAGGTCTCTCCATTTAAAAAAAATCTCTATACCTAAAATTAGTTAAATATTAAAATGACAGATATAAAGGAAATTAAATTAGTCGATGTAAAAAATAACTCAAACATAATAAATAATTTAAATAGTATTTATAAACTATGGGGATATGAAGAGGTTTCACCCTCATTTATAAATACTTTAGAGACCATAAAAGGCCGTGGCGTTATTGACGAAAATCAAGTTGTAGGAATAGTAAGTAATAATTCATTATGTCTTAGGCCAGAAATGACAACATCAATTGTTAAATTGTCATCTACTAGATTAATAAATAAGAAAAGACCTATAAGATTATTCACCAATGGAATGGTTTTTGATAAAAAGCAAAATAATAAAAATTCATTTAAGTTACAAGAAAAATTACAAAGTGGAATTGAATTAATTGGATATGATACAAAATACCCAGAAATTGAAGTTATAAATATTTTGTTTGATTCAATCGATAATATTAATTTGAAGGATAATTGTAATTTATATCTGCTAGTAAGCACCACAAAATTAATGGACTTGATACTGAACAAATATAAGAATAATAATTTTGAAGAAATTAAGAAAAGTCTGGTTAATTTTGATCAAGATAATTTATCAAAATTAGGAATAGATGAAGATGATAAATATATTCTTAAAGATCTTTTATTCACAAGAGGCGAGCCAATTGAAATATTAAAAAAATTAAAAACTATATATGGTACTAGTAAAACATTAGATAACTTAAATATTTTATTTGAAACATTATCAAAAATATCAAATAAATATGGTGTTAAATTACAACTTGATCCCACTTTTCAACCTCACTTGAATTTATATGAAGGAATAGTTTTTCAATTAATTGGGGATAATGGTAAAAATAAAAGCGTCATCGCAAAAGGGGGAAGATATGATGAGTTAGTAAGATCATTTAATCCTAATGAGAAGATATTTAATGGGATTGGATTTACAATTTCAGTAGACATTTTAAGAAATTTAATTAAGGAAGAAAAGACAGATAAAAAAAAGATTTTATTGATGTTTAAAGATTCTTATTTGTTAGAAAAAGGTATGAATGAACAAAAAGCACAGCAGAAAAAAGGAAATATTGCTGTCTTACATTTAAATCCATGTGATGACTTAGCTAAAGCCAATCAAATTATGAAAGAAAATGATTGTAGTGAGATTTTGTGGGTTAAATAAAACCTTTTAAAAATTTATTTAACTTTTAAATTCATATATTGTTCGGACAATACTCCTAATTAAACTTGATTAACTAGTTTTTACGAAATAAGATTTAAAATGTTTGATTTTTTTTTAAATGGAAAAAGGCGAAATTCGTATAAATACCGAAAATATTTTCCCAATTATCAAGAAGGCAGTATATTCTGACCACGAAATCTTTTTAAGAGAACTTGTTAGTAATGGTGTTGACGCAATTAGTAAAAGAAGAATGGCCTCTATGGCAGGTGATTGCGAGAATACTGAGGAGGCTCAAGTAAAAATAACAATTAACCGTGAAAAAAATACGTTAACAATCTCCGATAATGGAATTGGAATGAATGATGAAGAAATTAAGAAGTACATAAATCAAGTTGCATTTTCTAGTGCTGAAGAATTCCTAACAAAATATAAAAAAGATAATGATGAATTCATAGGTCATTTTGGACTAGGTTTTTATTCAAGTTTCATGGTGGCAGATAGAGTTGATATATTAACTAAGTCGGCAATTGGGAAATCAAAAGCTTTCAAATGGTCTTGTGATGGATCTCCAAATTTCACGTTAGAGGAATCGGAAAGAGAGACCATTGGTACAGATGTTGTTCTTCACCTGCTTGCAGAAGAAAAAGAATTTATCGAGCCTGAAAGGATTAAATCACTAATAAAAAAATATTGTGATTTTATGCCAATAGATGTCTTATTAGAAGGAGAGACAATTAATAAGAAAAATCCTCCTTGGAGAAAACAACCTAGTGAATTAAAAGATGAAGATTATATTGAGTTATATAAATACCTTTATCCTTTCCAGGGAGATCCACTGTTATGGATTCATTTAAATACAGATTATCCATATGACATTCAAGGGATATTGTATTTTCCAAAGTTGTCAGGTAGAGCTGATTGGGAAAAGGGAGAAATAAAACTATTTTGTAATCAAGTATTCGTAAGCGATTCAATTAAGGAGATAGTACCAAAATACCTTTTACCTCTAAGAGGAGTTATTGACTCCACAGATATTCCGCTAAATGTTAGTAGAAGTGCATTACAAACTGATAGAAAAGTAAGATCTATATCTTCATTTATCTCAAAGAAAATCGCTAATAAACTGAAGGATTTGATAAAAAATTCTCCAGAATTCTATGCAGAAATATGGGATTCAATCTCTGCTTTTATAAAAATAGGTGCTATCGAAGATGAAAAATTTGCTGATTTAGTCAATAACAGTATAATTTTCGAAACAATAATAAATTCAGAGAAAGACGTAACTAAAGATATTGAAAATAAATCTCTCATCAAGTCCAATGATAAATATTTCACAACTCTCGCAAATTACAAAGAGCGAAATAAATTAAATGATTCTAAAAAAATAATTTACTGTTCAGATTTGATTGCTCAATCTAGTGCATTAAATATCTGTTTATCTGATAATAAAGAAGTTATTAAATCAGATCCCTTAATTGACGCACAATTTCTTCCATGGTTGGAAAGTAAAAATGAAGATTATCAATTCCAAAGAGTAGATTCAGAAATAAATGAAATAGAAGATAAAGAATCTAAAGAAATTGTGGATAAGGATGGTAAATCAAATACAGATAATCTTAGAGATACTATAATCAAGGCCCTTAACAATGAGAAAGTAACAGTTAAAGTGCAGTCTCTTTCTAGTAAAGATGCTCCACCAGCGATGATCTTGCTTCCAGAACAAATGAGAAGAATTAATGATATGGGAGCTTACATGGAACAAAAGATGCCAGGCTTACCTGAATATCATGTGCTCTTAATTAACAAAGAACATCCTCTTATTGTTGGTCTTAATAAAATTACAGGCAACAAAATAATTATTGATAAAAAAGATCCTATTGAAAATCAATTGGCATCTAAAATTGCTAATCATGTTTACGATATGGCTAAACTTTCCGTTGGCGGATTAGATCAAGAACAGATAATTAATCTACAAAATAATAATGCCGAATTAATTTCTGAATTACTTAATTCAACAAATTGAGTCATGTGTTAAAATTTTTAAAGATATAACTCAATAAATATGTCAAGAGTTTGCGAACTTACTGGTGCAAAAGCTAATAACGGGATGGCAGTGAGTCACTCACATATTCGTACAAAAAAATTGCAGCAAGTTAATCTCCAAAAAAGGAAACTATGGTGGGAAGAGGGAAAAAAATGGGTAAATATAAAAATAAGTACCAAAGCCCTAAAATCTATACAAAAAGTAGGTTTAGATAAATTTGCTAAATCAAATGGAGTTGATTTAAAAAAATTCTAAATTTGATGAGAAATTTAGTTGCAAGTATATTAATACCATTTATTATCTTATTTAATTGTAATTCAGCCTTCTCTTTTGATTTTGCTCCTGAAGTTGGAGATATGGCTCCCAACTTTCAGTTAGAAGGTTTTAATAAAAACATAAAAACAAAAACAACTTGGGAATTAAGTGATTTTAAAGGTAAATGGCTTGTTATGTATTTTTACCCTAAAGATTTTACAGCAGGCTGTACCCTTGAAGCTAAAGGATTTTCAGAATTAAAAAAAGATTTTTCAAAAAATAATGCCGAAATTGTTGGCATTAGTGCCGATAATCAAGATTCTCATGAAAGTTTCTGCAGCGAGAAGTCAATAAACTACACTTTATTATCTGATCCTCACGGAATTATTAGTGATGAATATGGTTCCTGGATTCCTCCATTCTCAGATAGAAATACTTTTTTGATTTCTCCAGATGGGAAAATTTCTTATAGATGGATTAGTGTTTTACCTATAAATCATGCTAAAGAAGTTCTCAACGTTTTAAAGAAAAAAATATAAAATTTTGCACGAATTATCATTTGGAACTTGGTTAATACATATCTCATCAGTAATAGAGTGGATTGTTGCCATATTTGCCATAAAAAAAATTTCTACATATAAAAAATATAATTTATTTTTTTGGCTAAGCCTCGCCATGGTCCCAAACTTAATAGGTGCTATGTGTGCGATAACTTGGCATATCTATGACAACCAGGAAAATCTTTACGGTCTAGTATCACTTCAAGGAATATTTACATTTATAGGAAATTCAACATTAGCCTTAGCAGCAATAAGGATTTTTAGAGGAAAAGAGACTTATGAATGATTTATTTTTAAAATTTATAGAGAAATTAGGTTCAATCGATAACACATTTTTGTTCGCAGTATCAATAATTCCTTATGCAATATTTTTGTTCTATTTATATAAAATCAAATCTGTTAATAATTTTGTAAAAACAGGATTTTCGTTAACTGTATTATTCGTATTGATTACTATATTAATATCTATTTTTACTCTATATTACTATGGTAAAACCCTTGTTGAGATTGACTTCCTGCATGGTTTAGCAGAATCCTTCTTAACCCTAAGTGATTTTGTTATTTTGTTTGGATTTTTAAAGTTTTTAAATACCTTAGAAGTAAACAACTCTTAAGACCTTTTACAATTTTGTGTTTTTTAGGTAAAAGTATTAGAGAATATATAAAAATAACGATTTTTTATGTTTACTACATTATTTGCAGCTGCAGATCCAGCAACTTTTTCTTGGTCTCCAAAGTGTGCCGTCGTAATGATTGCATGTAATGTTTTTGCTTATGCAATTGCTAGAGCAACAATAAGAAAACCTAATGAAGGATTTGAAATACCTAATTCAAAATTTTATGGTGGTTTAAGTCACGCATCAGTAGTAGGAGCTAATTGCCTTGGTCACATATTCGGTATTGGGGCTATTCTAGGATTAGCTTCAAGAGGTGTTTTATAAAAATTTATTTATTAAATTTTTAATTATTTAACCTATATTTCTCGATAATTTTATCTGCCATCTGATCAGGCATAAGACCTAGTTTTTCTTTACTCTGATCAGGTGAAGCATGATCAACCAATACATCTGGTATACCTATTCTGTAAACAGGAATATTTAGTTCATTATCGTTGAATAGTTCAACTATTGCGGAACCAAATCCACCTATTAGAGTTCCTTCTTCCATAGTAACTACTTTTTGAATCCTATTTGCTAACGGCATAATAAGATTTTTATCTAGAGGTTTAACAAATCTTGCATTAACAATACAAGCATTAACATTCATTTCTTTTAGTATCTTTGCTGTTTCAATAGCTGATGCGACCATTGATCCATAAGCAATAATTAAAATATCTTCTCCTTCTTCAAGTACTTCTGCTTCACCTATATTCAAAGGTTCCCAACCCTCATCCATTACAGCTACCCCTAATCCAGAACCTCTTGGTATTCTTAGAGCAGTAGGGCCCTTATGGTTAATTGAAGTTATTAACATTCTCTGTAATTCAGACTCATCTTTTGGTGCCATTAATACAAAATTAGGTATAGATCTCATATAACTTATATCGTACTGGCCTTGGTGAGTAGGACCGTCAGCTCCAACTATCCCAGCTCTATCAAGTACGAATGATACAGGTAAATTTTGTATCCCTACATCATGTATTAATTGATCGAAAGCACGTTGAAGAAAAGTACTATAAATAGCTACGACTGGTTTAAGACCATCGCATGCCATTCCTGCTGCAAGAGTAACCGCATGTTGTTCTGCTATTCCCACATCGATATATTGATCTGGAATATTTTTTTGCAATATATCTAAACCAGTACCTGTAGCCATTGCTGCTGTAATACCTACGACTTTGCTATCTTGTTCACATATTTTCAATAAGGTTTGACCAAATATTTTACTATAACTAACAGGCTTAGGTTTTTTTGATGGGATAGATTTCCCAGTTGTCAGATCGAATGCAGATTGTGCATGATATCCAACCTGATCAGCTTCTGCATAAGGGTAACCCTTACCTTTAGTCGTGACAACATGAACAAGTACGGGCTTTTTAAGTTTATGAGCAGCGTTAAATGTATTAATTAAATTTCCAATATCATGACCGTCAATTGGACCCATATATGTAAATCCAAGTTCTTCAAAAACAGCACCAACCTTAGGAACAGCTAGACGTCTAACGCTTCCTTTAATATTTTTTAGTTCTTCTGGAATATCCTTACCAATTAATGGAATATTTTTTACACTTTCTTGAACACTATCAGACAAAAATTTCAGTGATGGACTAACTCTTACTTTATTTAAGTAGGATGAAAGGGCTCCAACTGGAGGTGAAATAGACATATCATTATCGTTTAAAACTACAACAAAAGGAGTACTTGGTAAGTGACCTGCATGATTTATAGCCTCTAATGCCATTCCTCCAGTTAATGCTCCATCTCCAATAACAGCGACACATTTGTAATTTTCACCTTTCCTATCTCTTGCTATTGCCATTCCTAAAGCGGCAGAAATAGAAGTACTTGCATGCCCAGCACCAAAATGATCAAATTTACTTTCGCTTCTTTTTAGATATCCAGCTACTCCATTTTGTTGTCTAAGGGAATCGAATTGACCGAAACGTCCTGTTATTAATTTATGCGGATAAGCTTGATGTCCTACATCCCAAACAACTTTGTCGAAATCTAGATCAAGTGTTTGATATAAAGCTAACGTTAGCTCAACAACACCTAATCCAGGACCGAGATGTCCACCACTAGTAGATACTACTTGAAGATGCCTTTCTCTAATTTGACAAGCAATTTCCTCTAATTGTGAAACTGTTAAGCCATGAAGTTGATTTGGATGACTTAACTCACTTAAAAGCATTTAATAAAGTTTGGTATTTATATAATTTAAAACGCCGAGGTGCAAAATGAGTATTTTTTTTGAAATAGATCATGTAATGTTTTATTAGATTAATAATTAATGCTAAAAATATATATATGAATGATTATTTTGAAAAAATACTTCAAGCTGAAGTCTATGAAGTAGCAAAAAAAACGCCACTAGAGAAAGCTAAAAATTTAAGTATTACACTTAATAATGAAGTCTTTCTAAAAAGAGAAGATCTTCAAGATGTATTTTCATTCAAAATAAGAGGAGCATATAACAAGATGAGTAAGCTCAGTAAATCGCAGCTTACTCAGGGAGTAATTACTTCAAGTGCTGGTAATCATGCTCAAGGAGTTGCACTAAGTGCTCTGAAATTAAATTGCCAAGCAACCATATTAATGCCCATTACAACGCCCCTAGTAAAAGTTAATGCAGTAAAGAATTTAAGAGCAAAAGTTATATTATTTGGTGATAATTATGATGAAACTTACAAAGAGGCTATAAGGATTAGTCAAGAAAGAAATTTATGTTTTATTCATCCATTTGATGATCCAGATGTAATAGCTGGACAAGGAACTATAGCTATTGAACTTGAACAGCAACTAAAGGAAAAACCTTATGCAATTTATATTGCTGTTGGTGGTGGTGGATTAATATCAGGAATATCTTTATACATTAAAAAAATATGGCCTGAAGTAAAGATAATTGGCGTAGAACCTGAAGACGCAGACGCTATGACAAAATCCTTGGAAGAATCAAAAATTGTGGAATTATCCTCTGTCGGTCAATTTGCAGATGGAGTAGCGGTTAAAAAAATTGGTAAAAATACTTTTGATATTGGAAGGAAATATATAGATAAGATGATTAGGGTTAATACCGATGAAATATGTGCTGCTATAAAAGATGTTTTTGAGGATACTAGATCAATACTAGAACCAGCAGGAGCATTATCAATTGCAGGAATGAAAAAAGATATTTTTAATTCGAATCATTCAAATAAAAAAATGGTAGCGATTGCTTGTGGTGCAAATATGAATTTTGAGCGGCTCAGATTTGTAGCAGAAAGAGCAGAACTTGGAGAGTGCAAAGAGGTAATGATGGCAGTTGAAATTCCTGAACGACCTGGAAGTTTAATTAATTTTTGTAAGTTACTTGATAATAGAAATCTAACTGAATTTAGCTATAGAATGTCGAATTCAAACAATGCCCAAATCTTTGTAGGAGTTCAAGTCTATGGATTAATTGATAAAAAAAATCTTTTAGATGAATTTAGGAATTCGGAGTACCCATTTATTGACATAAGTGATGATGAATTATCTAAAAATCATCTTAGACATATGGTTGGTGGAAGATTACCAAAGAATTTTAAAGAAATGAATAACAGAAATTTTGTCGAGCTTTTATACAGATTTGAGTTTCCTGAAAGGCCTGGAGCGCTAATAAATTTCTTAAATAATATGAAATCAAATTGGTCGATAAGCGTTTTCCACTATAGGAATTATGGTGCGGATGTAGGGAAAATTGTTATTGGAGTTTTAATCGATAGAAATGAAATTTTAGAGTGGAACGAATTTGTAAGAATTTTAGGCTATAAATTCTGGGACGAAACTCAAAACGATACATATAAATTATTCCTTGGTGCATCAGATTAAATATAAGGTAAATTAGGAAAGATTTCGGTAAGAAAAATCAATCAGTCCGATCTGAAAACCAAGCAACTATCTGATATAGAACTAGTTACTAAAGTTGAGGCTGTTCTATATTTAAAAGGTAGACCTATAACAAAAAGGGATCTTTCAGAAATTACTAATTCTGATATCAACTCAATAAATGATGTAATTAAAGATCTAAAAAATAAATATTCTAATTCAAGCTCGGCTATTGAATTAAATGAAGTTGATAATAGTTTTTCTCTCGAACTAAAATCTAGTCTTAATGAATTCGTTGAGGATTTACTTCCTTCTGATTTAAAAACATCAGAATTAAGGACATTAGCAACCATTGCAATCAAAAAAAAGATCCTGCAATCAGATCTTATACTTTTAAGAGGTTCAGGAGCTTATGACCACATTAAAGAATTATTAGAAAAGAAGTTTATTGTCAAACGTAAGCAAAAAGAGGGTAGATCATATTGGTTATCATTATCAGAAAAGTTTTTTCAAACTTTTGCTGTAAGTAACGAATATCTTTCTAAAATAGGGAGCTCTAACAACAAGCAACGATAATAAGTAAATGTTAGAATATATTAAATTACAACAAGATAATGTTATCTGAGATTTTCGCAGTTCTGGGCCAAACTTTATCAATTTATTCTTTCATATTAATAATAAGAATTTTACTTACATGGTTCCCAGGTATAGATTGGAGCAATGGAGTTTTATCTGCGTTAACTTCTATCACAGATCCATATTTAAACATTTTTAGGGGCATTATTCCTCCAATAGGTGGATTTGATATTTCTTCTTTATTAGCTTTTTTACTTTTAAATGTTATTCAAAATTTAATTACTAATCTACAGTATGCAAGCTTAGGTTATAGCTGAATTTATCTATCATCTCCAGAACCGCTTATTTTCCCTTTATCAGCTCTCAATTTTAGTTTTTCAAGGTTTTGTAATGCCACATCCTCTAAGTTAAAATTTAATTCTGTGCAAAGATTTGAGATGTACCACAAAACATCTCCTAATTCCTTTTTAATACCTAATTTTGATTCGTTATCAAATATTCCATTTTTATCTCTTATAACTTTTTTTACTTTTTCTGCTACCTCACCAGCCTCTCCAACCAAACCAAGAGTTGGATAAATATTATTTGAGCCTAAATTAGGATACTGTGCTGTTTCCCTGGCTTTTTTCTGATAAGTTTTAAAATCCATGACTTAAATAACTAACTTTGGGTATGGTAAATTTATTTATATCTAGCAATATTATCTATATATGTCGAATATTGATTTAAATAGAAGAACAAAAATAGTAGCAACTATTGGCCCTGCAACTCAATCTGAAGAGATAATTACAGATTTAATTAAAGCTGGAGTAACAACCTTCAGATTAAATTTTTCGCATGGAGATCATAAAGATCATGCTGAGAGAATAAAAACCATAAGAGAAGTATCAAAAAAGTTAGATATAGATATTGGAATATTACAAGATCTTCAAGGACCCAAAATAAGATTAGGGCGCTTTAAGGATGGTCCAGTAAAAGTTAAAAAAGGTGATAAATTTATTCTTACATCAAACGAAGTTGAATGTACAAACACTATTGCTAATGTAACCTACGACAAACTTTCGCAAGAAGTTAACGAAGGGAAAAGAATACTTTTAGATGATGGCAAAATAGAAATGATTGTAGAAAAAGTAGATATAAAAGCTAATCTTTTAAGGTGTCTGGTAACAGTAGGGGGTGTTCTTTCAAATAATAAAGGTGTAAATTTCCCAGATGTTCAGTTATCAGTAAAAGCATTAACAGAAAAAGATAAAGAGGATTTACAATTCGGCTTATCTGAAGGAGTTGATTGGATAGCCCTAAGTTTCGTAAGAAATCCATCCGATATAAACGAAATAAAAGATTTAATAAACAAAAATGGGCATTCAACTCCTGTAGTCGCAAAAATAGAAAAATTTGAAGCAATTGATCAAATTGATACTTTATTACCCTTATGTGATGGGGTTATGGTTGCAAGAGGTGATTTAGGAGTAGAAATGCCTGCTGAAGAAGTTCCTCTTTTACAAAAGGAATTAATAAGAAAAGCTAATTCATTAGGTATACCAATAATTACAGCTACTCAAATGCTTGATTCTATGGCTTCTAATCCTAGGCCAACCAGGGCTGAAGTTAGCGATGTTGCTAACGCAATTTTGGATGGAACAGATGCTGTAATGCTTTCAAACGAAACTGCAGTTGGTGATTATCCTGTAGAAGCAGTAGAAACGATGGCAACTATAGCCAGAAGAATTGAAAGGGATTATCCACTTAAAGCTATTGAGAGTCACTTAGCTAGTACGATCCCAAATGCTATTAGTGCAGCAGTAAGTAATATAGCTCGACAACTTGATGCAGGAGCTATAATCCCTTTAACAAAATCAGGTTCTACTGCTCGAAATGTAAGCAAATTCAGACCACCAACACCTATCTTGGCAACTACTACAGAGAGGAGTGTAGCGAGAAGATTGCAACTTGTTTGGGGGGTAACTCCCATAGTAGTAAAAAATGATGAGAGAACTGCAAAAACTTTTAGTTTGGCTATGCAAATTGCTCAGGAGATGGGGATCCTAAATCAAGGCGATTTAGTAGTTCAAACTGCAGGCACATTGACTGGTATAAGTGGCTCTACAGATTTAATAAAAGTTGGTCTAGTAAGAAAAATTGTTTCAAGAGGAATTTCGATAGGAGAAATCGGTGTTACTGGTAAAGCAAGAATAATAAAAAATAATCTTGATATATCCTTAATTTGTCCAGGAGAAATATTATTTGTTCCAGAGGAATTAATGGAAAATATTCCACTTAGTAAAAATATTGCGGGTATTGTTACGAATCAAAAAGTAAATGATGTTTATGCTTTGTTTAACAAAAAAAATAAAAAGATTTCTACAATTTGTAATTTGGAAAATATGGATAATCATCAAATTAGTAATGGTGACCTTATTACACTGCAACTTAATGAAGGAGTTATATACATGGGGCAAATTGAAGATGATGATTCAATAGATAAATATAAATATGTCTAGGAATATCTCAATAAAAGAAGCCTTCGGTATGGCCTCAAAAACTTTAGTTTCGAACAAATTGAGAAGTTCGTTAACAATGTTGGGGATAATTATAGGAAATGCATCAGTTATTACACTTGTTGGACTTGGAAGAGGTGCTCAAACATTAGCAAAAAACCAATTAAGTAATTTAGGTGCAAATGTTTTATTCATTGTTCCTGGAAATAATGACACAAGAAGAAGAGGTATTTCATTTCCTAAAAACCTTGTTTTAGAAGATGCAGAAGCAATAAATAATCAAGTCCCAACAGTTAAAAAAGTTGCTCCTCAAATCTCTGCTAACGAAATAGTGCAATCAAATTCTAAAAGCCTTAACATATCAATTGCGGGTGTTACTCCCGAATTTCTCGAAGTAAGAAGTTTTGAAGTAGATAAGGGAAGATTTTTATCAAAAAGTGATGTAAATAGTGCAAGAAGTTTTGTAGTAATAGGCCCAGATCTTAAAGACGAATTTTTCAAAGATGAATCTTCATCACTTGGAAAAAAAATCAGAATTAAAGATCATACTTATGAAATAATCGGAATATTAAAACCAAAAGGCGCTGTATTTGGAAGTAATCAAGACAAAAATGCTTATATTCCATTAACCACCATGGTAAATAGGATTACTGGGAAGGATCCTACATATGGTGTAAGTTTAAGTTTCATAAGTGTGGAAGCGATAAATAAAAACGCAACTAGTGCAGCAAAATTTCAAATTACTAACCTATTGAGACAAAGACATAAAATAATTAGAGATGACGACTTTGCAGTTAGATCACAAGAAGATGCATTGAATATAGTAACCAACATAACAAGTGGGTTAACGTTTTTGTTGGCAGGTATTGGGGCAGTATCTTTGGTGGTTGGAGGTATAGGAATCATGAATATTATGCTCGTTTCTGTTAGCGAAAGAACTGAAGAGATTGGTCTAAGAAAAGCAATAGGAGCAAAACAGTCTGATATATTAATTCAATTTTTAATTGAGGCATTGATTTTATCTACAATTGGAGGATTAATAGGAACAACAACTGGACTATCAGGTGTTTTTCTTTTATCTCTGGTAACACCACTTCCTGCATCTGTAGGAATTACAACAACTTTTTCCACCATGATAATTTCAGGATCAATAGGTTTAATCTTTGGGGTTTTACCGGCAAAAAGAGCTTCTAAATTAGATCCAATTGTTGCATTGAGAAGTTTATAAATTAAATTTATATTCATGCTCAAATTATATAAATTTGTAGAGATACTAATAAGTCTTCAATCACTAGTAATAGCAACAATGCTCCCTGTTTATATTCCAATACAATTTATCCATAAAACTAGTAATAGCTTTGAAATGCCCCTCACATGGCAAATTCCAACAATAATATTACTAACAATTATATTCCATAAAAAAGTTGTTTTCACAGCATTTTCTATATATATTCTTTTAGGATTATTTATATCTCCGGTCTTTCATCAAGGAGGTTCAATAGGATATCTACTTACTCCAAATTTTGGTTATTTATTAGGTACATATCCATTAATAAAAATAATTGATAATTTAAATACAAGAAATAAAATAAGTATTGGTAACTTTTTAAAAAAAGGATTAATAGCAATATGCGCTATGCATTTAACTGGAATATTTTATAATTTTATACAGGTTATATTTTACAGTAAATTTAATATATTTTTATATAATTTAGGGAAATACTCAGTAGGTAAAATTGGATATCATTTTCTAATGCTTTTTCCACTACTAATTCTTATCAAACCTATTAATCGTTTAAAATACAGTAAATAATGAATAATAAAATACAAACAAAATTATATTTTTTTTCTTTAAGTATTTTTATTTTGTTAATAGATCAATTAACAAAATATTTAATTTTTTATAACTATAATTTATTTATAAATAAAGAATTTATTTTTTTTAGATTAGACCTTGTAAAAAATTACGGTGCAGCATTTAACATATTAAGTGGTAGTAGAATATTTTTATCTGTAATTAGTATTATTTTTTCAATATTACTAATTTATTTAATGTTAAGAAAAAACAAATTAAATTCAATTGACTATTATTCCTATAGCTTAATTCTTGGCGGTACTATTGGTAATGGAATGGATAGAATATTAAAGGGTTTTGTAATTGACTTTATAAATTTAAATATTATAAATTTTCCAGTTTTTAACTTTGCTGATATATCTATAAATATCGGTTTTATTCTTTTACTTTATAGCATTTTTAAAAATAAAAGATAATATGAATTACTTGAAAATAAAGTTTTTAAAATATTTTATATTGATTTTGTGTTTATATATTTTATTTGTCATATTCATAAGAGTAGTAAATATTTATACGCTTTTATTTTTAATAACAATTATGTATATCTTTTTTAATTATGATAAAAAATTATTTAAAAAAATAGTTTATAAAGTTATATATAAAAATAAAAAGAATAGACTTTCATTCAAAAATACATACGGTGCTGCCAAGATAAGTTTGGAAGGGATCGAGAATATAAACAAAAAAATTAACGATAAAGTAAAAGTTGAATTGTTAAATTACCAAAAAAATAAACTAGAGTCACAACTAAAAACAGGAGATTATCAAGTTACTCTTTTTGGAGCTGGTTCCTCAGGAAAAACATCAATAGCAAGATCTTTATTAAAAAATATTGTAGGGCAAACTTCAGCAAAAATTGGGACAACAAAGCAAATTAATAGCTATAAAATTCGTATCCCAATCTTAAAAAGAAACATTAATATAATTGATACCCCAGGATTATTCGAACCTTCAAAGTTAGGCGAAGAAAGAGAAAAAGAAACAATTTTACAAGCATCAAATTCTGACTTAATTCTCTTTGTGCTAGATCAGGACATAAATAAATACGAAAATTATTTAATTAAAGAATTATTGAAGATAGGAAAAAAAATAATAATAGTGCTAAATAAATGTGATTTAAGGACTAAAGAAGAAAATAACCTCATCAAAGAAAATATAATTTCTATAACTTCAGCTAGAAAAAGTAAAATTTCAGTTGTTAAAACTGTTGCAATACCTAAACAATCTCCTTATATAAACTCAAATACTTTAAATTTAGTTCCCGAGGTAGGAAGTTTGTTTAAAGAAATAATTGAAACGCTCGATAATAATGGAGAAGAGTTATTGGCAGATAATATTCTTTTTCGCTCAAATAAGTTAGGTATTAAAAGTAAAAATTTCGTACAAGAACAAAGATATTTAATGTCAAATAAAGTGATTAATAAATATATGTGGGTAACAGGAGGAGTAATCCTAGTTAATCCACTTCCAGCGGTTGATTTTCTTACTACCACCTCGGTTAACCTTCAAATGATAATGGAATTATCAAAAATTTATGAAATAAAACTTACTAAAAAAGATGCAAAAGATTTATCAAAATCATTGCTAAGCGTTTTGGCTAAACAAGGAATACTAAAAGGTGGCCTCGCCATTCTTTCTCCTGCTTTAGCTACAAGTTTGACTAAAATGATAATATCTAAATCAATACAATCAATTACAGCAGGATGGTTAATAAAAATAGTAGGTCTAAGTTTAATTGAATATTTTAAAAATGGACAAGATTGGGGAGATGGAGGAATTCAAGAGGTTGTAGATAGGATCTACAGTATAAGTAAGAGAGAGGACATTTTAAATAACTTCGTTAAAGAAGCTATTTCAAAAATTGAGATAAGAAAGTATTTTACAAATAAAAGTTTGCCTCCATTTCCTAAGTAAGGTTTGATAATTGATCATTTAGATAAGTTCTGAAATCAAAGATAGTTATTAAAAGTAAGTAAGCAATACAAATAACTATAGATATAAACCCTGTTACTATTGCAATAATTTTTGGTCTACCCATATTCATTAGTTAAGCTTCTAAAAGTCTCAAAAGTTCTTTAATATGAGATTCTTTTGTATTGTAGTTTCCCATGACAACCCTTAAAAAATATTTACCTTTAAATTTTGGTCTTGAAAGCATAAAATTATTTTTCATTAGTTCATTAACTTTAGTTTGAGTCCAGGCATCAGAGTCTTTTGGCTCAAGTTCCTTTGGTAAGAATGAAACGATATGCAGAGGACCTGAATATATATCAAATTTATTTTTACTAATATTTTTTATAAAAAAATCTTTTCTCTTAATTGATGATTTTAATATATTTTCTATTCCATTAAGACCTAAAAAACGTAAACCTAGCCATAGTTTTATAACCTCTGCAGGTCTAGAACCTTGTATGCCTATTTCTCCTCTATTTATAATATTTTCTTTAGATGATATGTATGGTAGTCCAGTATTAAAAGTATTTTCTAAAGTAGTCATATTTGAAACTAATAACAAAGATGATGTCTTTGTTATTCCAATAATCTTTTGTGGATTTATCGTTATCGAATTAGCCCTATTAATATTATTTAAACCTTCTATTGGAAAAGAATTTATGGCAAAAATACCTCCAATTGAGCCATCAATATGTAGCCATATGTTTCTTTTTTTACAGATTTCACTTATTTCCTTAATAGGATCAATGGCTCCTCTTACAGTTGTCCCAAGGGTGGCAACAATAGCAAATATTTTTTTATTTTCTGTTAAACATTTATCTAAAGACTTTCTGAGATTATTTATATCCATACGACCTTGATTATCAGTTTTAATCCTCACAAGATTAGTAGCATCAAGACCCATTACTCTCATACATTTAATGAAAGAAGAATGAGCATCTTCACTAACAAGTAATACAGAATTAGGATTTGTACCTAATCCTGCATTATTTCTAGCTGCTATAAGTGCATTCAGATTACTTAAAGTACCACCGCTAGCAGCTATACCTCCTGAGAAATCATTAAACCCTATTCTCTTTGCAAACCATTTGCATAATGATTCTTCAAGCAAAGTTACACTTGGTGATAACTCGTAAGCGAGAAGATTATTATTTAAACTAGCAGCAATTAAATCTCCCAAAATAGAGAAAATTAAAGGGGGGGGATCAAGGTGAGCTAGTGAGCCAGGATGAACAGGATTAAATGAATTATTCAAAAGAGATTCAATCTCAGAAAACAAATCTTCTACAGAGTTACCATCTTCCGCAGGCATAATGCATTTAAAACTATCATCAAAAGGTAAAGGACCATTTTTATCAGCTTTGGAGAACCAGTCACAAAGAGTTTTACTTGCCCTATTGAGAAGAGTAATCAATTTGTCATTAGTCCCTAAATATGATGGGAAATATATATCTTTATTATTAATTAAATCTTCAGCCATCAGATAAGATATCTATTAATAATTCTATTCTCAATATTGGTAAATGAGAAATATTTTTGAAAATGGAAATAGTAATAATGATCAACGAATAGAAACAAATAATTTAAAATACACTATGTGGATGAAATCGATATTAAGAAGATCGAAGGAAATTGGTAAAGTTGAACTGCCAATCTGTTCAATAATTTTAGATGAGAGAGGAAGATGTATCGGGAGAGGGGTTAACAGGAGGAATATAAATAAAGACCCATTAGGTCATGCTGAGATAATGGCACTTAGGCAGGCATCTCTAATAAAAAATGATTGGAGATTTAATGAATGTACTATTATCACAAATTTAGAACCTTGTACTATGTGTTCCTCTGCTCTTATTCAAGCTCGGATGGGTAAAGTTATTTTTGGGGCTTACGATAAGAAAAGAGGTGGATTGGGTGGCTCAATTGACCTATCTAAACATGAAAGTGCACATCACAAAATGGAAATAATTGGAGGCATTTTAGAAGATGAATGCAGTCAAATATTACAGATTTGGTTCAAAAAGTTGAGGACTCAAAAATAGTAAATTTCTTTAGTTCAGTATCAAAAAGGTTTAATAATCTATCAACATTCTCTTCAGATGAATTAAAACCCATTAGTCCTACACGCCAAACCTTACCAGATAATTCTCCAAGTCCATTTCCTATTTCTATTCCGAAGTTTCTTAAGAGATGATTTCTAAAACCATCTCCATCAACTGCTGGAGGTATTTTAACTGTGGTTAATGTTGGCAATCTATACTCAGCTGATACATGTAATTCCATACCTAGACTTTCTAAACCATTCCATAGTTTCTTTGCATTAGTATTATGCCTATGCCAAACATTCTCTAAACCTTCATTTGCTATTAATCGTAAACCTTCACGAATAGCAAAATTCATATTTACAGGAGCAGTGTGATGGTAAACGCGATCAGAACCCCAATATTTATTTAAAAGGGATAAATCTAAATACCAGTTGGGAACTTTTGTTTTTCTTGAACTTAATTTTTCTTCAGCTCTCTCATTCATTGTAAAAGGACTTAATCCAGGCGGGCAACTTAATCCTTTCTGGCTACAACTATACGCTAAATCTATTTTCCATTTATCTATCAATAGTTCTAGAGCGCCAAGGGAAGTAACTGCGTCAACTAAAAATAAGCAGTTATTTTTTCTACATACATCACCTATTCCATCAAGAGGTTGTAAAACCCCACTAGATGTTTCGGCGTGAACTATAGCAAATATAGCTGGTTTTTTAGTCTCTATTTCATACTTGATTTCTTCGTAAGAAAAGGGTTCACCCCATGGTTTTTCAATAACAGATACATCTGCTTTATATCTAGTTGCCATATCAACTAGTCTTTCTCCAAAATATCCTTTTTTAGCGATAAGAATTTTTTCTCCTTCCTCTATAAAATTCGCTATTGAAGCTTCCATAGCTGCACTTCCAGTACCACTCATTGGAAGAGTCATACGATTATTACATTGCCAGGTATATCTTAAAAGTTGTTGAACATCGGACATCAATGAAATATAAGCTTCATCTAAATGACCAATTGGATTTAAGGAAAGAGCATTTAGAACTTCTGGATGTGCGTTTGAAGGACCAGGACCTAATAAAAGTCTAGAGGGAACATAAGTCTTTGAGAAATGAGATAAATTCTCTTCATTTAAAGTAGAAATAAGTTTTGCTTCTGTCAAAGCATTACATTCAATTACTTTTAAGTTAAACTAATATCGCCACATAAGCGATATTTATTTAAAGAAATTCATTCAATTTAAATATTTAAGTTAATAATTATTAAACTTTTGACTTGAAACACTAAAAGAAGACACCTAGTCTTAAAAAAAGTTACCGTTGATACATAACAAGAATCATCAAGTTATTAATTTCATATATAGGTATTACAAAATTATGTCTAAATCTCCTCAAGATGTTTTAAGTCAAATTAAAGACGAAGGAATTGAACTAATCGATTTAAAATTCACTGATATTCATGGAAAATGGCAACATTTAACTCTTACATCAGACATGATAGAAGAGGATTCTTTTACAGAAGGCTTAGCATTTGATGGCTCATCAATAAGAGGTTGGAAAGCAATTAATGCCTCTGATATGTCAATGGTGCCTGATGCAAGTACAGCTTGGATAGATCCTTTTTATAAACATAAAACCCTAAGTATGATTTGCTCTATTCAAGAGCCAAGAAGTGGGGAGCCTTATGATAGGTGTCCAAGAGCTTTAGCCCAAAAAGCATTAAAATATTTAGATTCAACTGGTATAGCAGATACTGCATTTTTTGGACCAGAACCAGAATTCTTTTTATTTGATGATGTTAGATATGACTCTAAAGAAGGAGGTTGTTTTTATAGTGTAGATACTATTGAAGCACCATGGAACACAGGGAGAATTGAAGAAGGGGGGAACTTAGGATACAAAATACAATATAAAGAAGGGTATTTTCCAGTAGCTCCAAATGATACTGCGCAAGATATCAGATCTGAGATGCTTCTTCTTATGGGTGAATTAGGTATCCCCACAGAGAAACATCACCATGAAGTTGCTGGTGCCGGTCAACACGAGCTTGGAATGAAATTTGATTCGTTAATAAATGCTGCTGATAATGTTATGACTTATAAATACGTTGTCAGAAATGTTGCAAAAAAATATGGAAAAACTGCAACATTTATGCCCAAGCCTGTTTTTAATGACAACGGAACCGGAATGCATGTTCACCAAAGTTTATGGAAGAGTGGACAGCCACTATTTTTTGGTGAAGGAGCATATGCAAATTTATCTCAAACAGCAAGATGGTACATCGGAGGCATACTTAAACATGCTCCATCATTCTTAGCATTTACTAACCCAACTACAAATAGCTATAAACGATTGGTTCCAGGATTCGAAGCACCTGTTAATCTAGTTTATTCTGAGGGAAATAGATCAGCGGCAGTAAGAATACCTTTAACAGGTCCAAGCCCTAAAGCTAAAAGATTAGAATTCAGATCAGGTGACGCACTTGCAAATCCTTACTTAGCATTTTCTGTAATGATGCTTGCTGGTATTGATGGAATTAAAAACCAAATTGATCCTGGTGATGGAGTAGATGTAGATTTATTTGAACTTCCAGCTGATGAACTTGCAAAAATTGATACAGTACCTTCATCTCTAAATGACTCACTTAATGCGCTAAAAGCAGATAAGGATTATCTATTAGCTGGGGGAGTATTTACTGAAGATTTTATTGATAACTTTATCGATATAAAATACGAAGAGGTACAACAACTAAGACAAAGGCCTCATCCACATGAATTTTTCATGTATTACGATGCATAGTTAAAAGAACACATTATTTTAAATTAATCAATTTGAGAAATATCACAAAATATTCTCAAATTGATTTTTTTTTTGTTGGAATATAGATATATAAATTGAAAAATGGCTAGGGAATCTATTTCAAAAATTGCATATAAAACGCTACAACAAAGCAAAAGTATTGCAGGTTTCGCTCACAAGCAGATCAGTTCAAGATTAATGAATTTTATTCTTCCTGATTCGAAGCTTGAAAATTTTGATATAGATAAGGAACTTCTAATGCAAATCCAAAATTCAATGGATATTTTAAGAGAAGAAGATTGGAAAGATGCAGAAAAAAATATATATCCAAAAAAATTATTGTTTGACGAGCCATGGCTTAGATATCTAACTCAATATCCTAAAATTTGGCTCGATATGCCTAATACTTGGGATAGGCGCAGAAAACAAAACTTTGATGATCTTCCAAAATCGATAGATAAAGATAATTATCCTCAATATTACTTGAGAAATTTTCATCATCAAACAGATGGTTATTTATCAGATTTTTCAGCTAGCATTTATGACCTACAAGTAGAGATACTTTTCAATGGAAGTGCTGACTCAATGAGGAGAAGAATAATTAAGCCAATAAAAGAAGGACTTGAATTTTTTAGCGATAGAAAAAAAAGTAATATAAAAATACTTGATGTGGCTACAGGATCAGGAAGAACATTAAAACAATTAAGAGCCGCATTTCCAAAAGAAAAAATTACAGGGATTGATTTATCTGATTCGTACTTAAAAGAGGCAAGTAGATATATTTCAGATTTAGATGGAGATTTAATTCAGTTAATAAAAGGTAATGCTGAAGAATTACCTTTTGAAAATGATAGTTTCCAATGCATTTCTTGTGTTTACTTATTTCATGAATTACCTAGAACAATTAGAGCAAAAGTATTAAATGAATTTTTTAGAGTTCTTGAACCTGGTGGGATATTAGTTTTAGCTGATTCAATTCAAATAAGTGATTCACCTGACTTTACATCCGTAATGGAAAACTTCTATAAATCCTTTCATGAGCCTTTTTATTGTGATTACATAAAAGAGGATATAAATTCTAAAATTGAGGAAGTAGGTTTTAAAGATGTAAAATCAAATTCCTTTTTTATGACAAAAGTATGGTCTGCTGTAAAGTAAATAAAAACTTCTATGAACTTTTGGGATAAAGATACTATTAAGCTTGTTCAATGTCTTAATGAGAAATTAAAGATTGATCATTCTAAATGGCATAAAGATAAAGGAAATAAATATAAACGCTCTGCAGAACTAATTTCGGCGGGATTATGCCATCTAATTATTTCTTGTAATGAAAAAGAGACTATTGAGTATATAGAAGAAAGTATTAAATGGCTAAAAGAAATTAACGTAGATCAACCTTGCCCTAGTAAAAATCACCTTTTTAAAGCCAACTGAAGCCTATTCCCTTTACTACTCCATCTAATATCATCAAAACATTCATTAATAATGTATAGGCCACGGCCATTTTCACTAGTTATTTTTTTTGGTAATTTGTAGTCTCTTTTTTTTATTTCTAAACCATTCCCTTGATCTTGAATTTGCCAAACACACCAATTAGGAGTAATTATTCTTCTTACTCTTATATTTTTTTTAGGATCTAATTTATTTCCATGTTTTACTGCGTTAACTAGAGCTTCATGTAAACCAAGTTTTATAAGATAGCTTGATTGAGAATTATTAATTGGTTCTAATAATTGATCGACAAATTCATTTAACTGTAATGATGATTCGAATTCGTAGTTTGACCAATTAATCTTTGGTCTTTTAAAAAATTTTTTTAAAATATTTTTGCCCTGGAATAAGGACATAATAATATTTTGAATCTCTTTTAATTTTAACTTATTAAATACCTCATTTTAAAGAATATTATTATGTCTCTCTGCAATAGCAGGATGCCGTAGGATAGAGTCCATAAGTCTTACTCCTCTTAATTGATTTATTAAAGGCATATGTCCATCAGGAGCATCCAATGACCAGCAAAAAGATCCAGGATATCTAGTCCATAAACCCTCTTTTTTCCAACCTATTTTTGGCCACATCAATTCATATTTTTTCCCTACTGATTTTAATATCTTTGCCTGAATCGAGAATCCAAATCTACCAGTAGAATAAATTGTCCATAACCTATCTATTGATTCAAGATCCTTACCTGACATATTTTTAACTTCACTATAGAAAACATATCCACGTTTTTCAGCTAATTTTCCAGCTAATTTTCGTAAATAGGAACTTGTTAATCTATCTGCCTCTTCAAATTTTTGCTCAACCAACATCAATTGCAAATCTCCATAATTAATATCAATATCTGAATATGTGTTAAACCAATTATTGAATTTAGAGTTTTTAAAGAAATCAGGCCTAAATTTCTTTAAAACTTGCAATATCCAACCAGCAGCCCAGTCATCTCCATCTCTATCAAAAATATCAAACAGTGAAGGGCCAAGATTAAAAATATTTTCGACTTCAGATTCTATTTGAGTTAATGAATTTATTCTTTTTCTTTGATTGGAATCTACAAATTTTTTTATCGCATCTAATGTGGCATTATTATAGTTATCTTGTTCTTTGTTATTCATTTTAAAAAATTAATCTAAAAAAATAAAAACTATCCATGTATTTCAAAAGAAAAGAACTAGAGAAATTTAGAAGTTTTAAAGGACCACTTATAGATGTTAGAAGCCCGAGTGAATATTATAAAGGACACTTGCCTAATTCTATTAACATTCCACTATTTGATAATGATGAGAGATCTATAATTGGCACGATTTATAAAAAAGAAGGAAGAAAAAAAGCAGTCATAGAGGGATTAAAATTTTTTGAAAAAAAAATGGAATTACTTCTTGATAATTTATTCATGAGTATTGAGTCTTATAAAACTATCCCTAACAAAAATAATGAATTTCATATCAGATTATATTGCTCTAGAGGAGGAATGCGTTCACAAAGCATTGCTTGGCTACTAGAAAAATATAGATTAAATCCAATAACACTCAAGGGAGGATACAAAATATATAGAAGATGGGTATTAGATAGTTTCTCAAAAAATTTGAATATAGTAGTTATTGGAGGAAAGACAGGAACAGGGAAGACAAGATTATTATCATTACTAGAGAAATATAAATATCAAACTATTGATCTTGAACGATTTGCTTGTCATAGAGGAAGTACATTTGGAGGTTTAGGAATGGAGGAACAACCCTCAAATGAACAATTTGAAAATAAAATTGCAGAAAAATTAAATACATTTAATAAGTCCAATAATATTTTCGTAGAAGCTGAAAGTGCAAATATAGGTAAATGCAAAATACCTCATGAATTCTTCAATCAAATGAAATCTTCAAGGAGAATTGAAATTTTAAGGAGTGAATCAAACAGGTTAGATGAGTTGATAGAAACTTATAGTGTTTTTAAGAAAGAAGAACTCCAAGAATCAGTATTAAGGATAAAAAAAAGATTAGGGCCACAAAGAACAAAAATGGCTCTTGATTCAATTAATAATGAAAAATGGGACTTAGTTTGCAGATCAGTTCTTGATTACTACGATAGGTGTTATGAATTTGAAAAGGTTGGCAAAGAAAATATTAAGTTATTAGATTTAACTGATAAAAAATATGATGAAGCGATTTTGGAGTTAATAAATAATGTTTTATAAAATAATTACAAACGAATGTGAAAAATATTTCTTAAACTAAATAATTATTAATACATTATTATGACAGCAAATAAAACCGCAAAAATACAATTTTTTGAAGGAACTGATGAACCAGTAGTGCCTGAAATAAGATTAACTAGGAGTAAAGATGGAACAACCGGTCAAGCATTATTTTTGTTCGAAAAGCCTCAGGCAATATCTTCAATTACAAATGGTGACATAACAGGTATGCGTATGATCGATTCAGAAGGTGAAATATTAACTAGGGAAGTTAAAGTAAAGTTTGTTGATGGAGAACCCATATTTTTAGAAGCAGTTTATATTTGGAAAAACACATCAGACTTTGATAGATTCATGAGATTTGCAAATAGTTATGCCAAATCAAATGGATTAGGATATTCTGAAAAGAAGTAAAATATTATCCAAATTGAGTAGTTCATCATATTTCAAGTTAGCAGTAATTTTAATCACATCTTTAATAATATGGACTTTAAGAGATTTTCTACTTTTAATAATTTGCTCTTTGGTAATTTCAAATATTGTATGTAATTTATGTAATCAAATACAAAAAGGAGTTAAAATCCCAAGATCTCTATCTTTGTTTATAGTATTAACAGTTATTTCGTTAATAGTATTTACTATTTTTATTCTTGTTTTACCTCCTTTTGTTAAAGAATTCAATGAGATTTTAGTTGACACTCCAAATGGTTTATCTAGGATAAATATTCTACTTAATACAAATCTGAACAAATTTAATAATTTACTTTATGGTGAAGAATCAGAAAATGTTATAGACATTTTTAATCTTATAAATAATGTAGTTACCATTCCTGATGCTGCAACTATTGTTAAAGCTATTCAAGAAAGCTTCAAGAACTTAATTAATATCGCAGGGAATCTTGGTTCAGGTCTCTTAAAATTAATTTTCGTACTAGTAGTTAGCTTGATGATTTCCATTGAGCCAAAACAATATAAGGAAAATATACTTTTGTTAATTCCTAAAAATTATCGTAATAAATTTAGAAATATTTTGGATAAATGCAATATTGCATTAGCAAACTGGACCTTTTCGATGGTCATAAGTTCGTTATCAGTAGGTCTATTATCATTGATAGTTTTATCAATATTAGATGTCAAATATGTTGTATCCAATGCTTTAATAGCAATGGTTCTAAATATTATTCCAAATATAGGCCCAGTTATTAGTGGTATATTTCCAATTTCGATTGCACTACTAGATAATTTTTGGAAACCGTTAGCAGTTTTTGGAGCATATGTAATCATTCAAAATATTGAAAGCTACATAATAATGCCATCTATAATGAAGAAAAAAGCAAATTTACTTCCTGGTTTAACCTTAATATCACAATTTGGATTTACATTCATCTTTGGTCCATTAGGTTTAATCTTATCCCTTCCTCTTGCTGTAGTAATACAAGTTTTAATAAAAGAATCAATTAATGATAAATAAAAAATTATTTATTTAATTTTCTTATATAAATATGGATATGAGAAAAGTATAAAGAAAGCTAAGGGATGTTTAGCTAAAGCAAAGTACAGGGAATTAAAAGTAAAATGATCAAATAATATTCTTAACTCAGTGGAAAGATCTATTAAAACTAAAGAAAGTAAAATTATCAAATAATAATTAAATTTCATAATTTTATAGCTATGAGCTTAATCTTTAAGCAAAAAAGATGGAGCCAATAAAATACTTGAATAGCTTCCAACTAAAATTCCTAATGATAAGGCCAAAGAAAACCAAAAAAGTGAATAAGATCCAAACAAAATTATACTTAATAAAGGGATAAGAGTTGTAATACTGGTAAACGTTGTTCTCCTAAATGATTCATTCACTGATAATTGAATAGTTTCGTTAAAGCCATCTTTCCTTGATTTTAAATTCTCACGAATTCTATCGAATATAACAACAGTATCATTTACAGAATATCCAGCAATAGTTAACAGGGCTACAGCAAATAAACTATTTACCTCTACAGATAATATTATTCCCAACCAAGAGAAGATACCAAAAACAATTAATAAATCATGGAATAAAGCTAATAAGGCAAATAATGCATACTTCTTATCAAATCTTATAGTTATATATATAGAAATTGCAACTAAAGAAACTAACAAAGAAGAAATACAATTTATAAGTAATCTTTTCCCAAGCTTTGGACCTATTAATCTTGAATCTTTACTCTCATAATTTAGAGGCCCAATAGTTTTCTCAAGATTAGTAATAAGATTATTTGATTCTTCAATACTTAAATAAGGAGTTCTTATTGAAATTAATTTATTATTATTTTGGAATTGTAATTTAATACTAGATAAGAATTTTTTATTTTTAGAGTCCTCTCTTAAATTTTCTAAAACTGAATCAGGAGAAATATTAGAACATTCTTCTTCACATACTCTCTCTATTCTTAATTCATTTCCCCCAACAAAATCCATCCCTAGATTTATAGGTTTCCTATAAGAAGTATTAAAAGTAGAATATAAAACTCCTAAAAGACTCAAAGAAATAAGAAAAGTTGAAAAACCAATTATCCTTCTTTTATTTTTAATTATTTCAAGATTAAATAATTTCATAGGAAGGTTGGAGATAAAAAATTAATTTGAGAAAATTTTCCTGGGTAGGTAGAGATTTTTTTGTCTTAAAGATTGATATGTTGTAAAAAATCTCAAAATAGTTTTAGAACAATTTAATGATGTAAACAAGCTAATTAAGACTCCAATACCTAATGTTGCAGCAAAACCTTTAACAAAATTTGTTCCTAATAAAAACAACACAAAACAACTTAGAAGAGTTGTAATATGGCCATCAACAATGGATGAATTAGCTCTTTGAAAACCACTATCAATAGATCTTGTAAGAGTATTGCCATTATATAATTCTTCTCTAATTCTCTCAAATATTAGTATATTCGCATCAACTGCCATACCAATACTAAGTATAAGCCCAGAGATTCCAGGTAAAGTTAAAGTTATAGGAATTAATGAATATATGGCCAAGTTAAAGAAACCATAAAGTACTAGAGATAGAACTGAAACAAAACCTAAAATTCTATAATTGAAAATCATAAATACACCAACAAAAATTAATCCACTAATAGCTGCATAAAGACTTTTTAAAATATTTTTGTATCCTAGCAAAGCTCCAATAGTGTTAGTTTCTACTATTTCAATTGGCAAGGGCAAGGAACCACCTTTAAGTTGAACTTCTAATTCTCTTGCATTTTCAGCACTAAAATTACCACTTATTGTTGCTGATCCACCTGTAATGCCAGTATTAGCAAACTGATTACCAACACTAGCTTCACTAATAGATTCCCCATCAAGAATGATAGCCAATAGTTGATCAGTACCAGCGATTGACCTTGTAATTTCTGCAAATTTTTCTCCACCTGAATTACTAAAAGTTAATAAAACCTCCCAATTACTATTTGTTTGTTCTTGTCTCCTTCCTGCGTTAATAAGATCTTTTCCAGTTAAACCTGTTTTGATAAATAGATTTGAAATTTTATTGTCCACGTATTTTTTAACTTCAATTAACTTCCCATATAAATCATTAGTAGTAGATGAATAATTTATTTCTTGCTCTGTTTCTTTAAGATTATCCTGAATAATTTTTAAGAGATTATCATCATATTGAATTTTTTCTATAGAGGAATATTGTTCAATTAAATTTTTAATATTTAATCTCTGAAGTTGTAATTCTTTTAATTCTGATGATGTACCTAATTTTTGAGTTCTAAATTCTAATAAAGCAGTTTTTCCTAAAACTCTTGAAGCAACAAGTGGATTCTGTTCTCCGGGTAATTCTAAAATTAATTGATCTCCACCAAGAGTTTGTAAGTTAGACTCGGATACTCCTAAATTATTAACGCGTCTATCAATAACAGAATTAACAGCCTCCAATTCGTCTTTAGTTACGTTACCTTCCTCTTTAATAATTTGAAGTGTAAGTTGAGAACCCCCTTGTAAATCTAGGCCCAACTGTAAAGGATAATTAATTAATAAATAAACGGATAATGTAAGTAGGAATATTATAAAAAAAAGCCATCCTTGCCTTCTTTTCATAGACTATATACTCCCACTTATTAAGTGTTCAACTTTTTCAACTATTTGATGTGGCTGGATTATTGTCAAATTCTCAAGATTTCCATTATATGGAGTTGGTATATCTTGACTGGATAACCTAATTGGTTTGGCATCAAGATCATCGAAACACTCTTCTGTTATCAATGCAATTAATTCGGCAGCAATACCTCCGGTCTTCATACATTCTTCAACGATAATTACTTTATTTGTTTTTCTTATTGATTTGGAAATAGTATTCATATCAAATGGTTTTAAACTTATTAAATCAATTAATTCAACATCTATCCCTTTTTTATCTAATTCTTCAACAGCTTTAAGGCAATGATGTCTCATTCTTGAATAGGTTAATAATGTGATATCTTTACCCTCCTTTACAAGGTCAGCCTGATCTAAAGCGCAAGTATAGTCACCCTCTGGTAATTCTTCAGACAAGTTATATAGGAGTACATGTTCAAAAAATAAAACTGGATTATCATCTCTTATTGCTGCTTTCATTAAACCTTTAGCATTTGTAGGAGTACTGCATGCAACTATTTTTATACCTGGAACTGCATGAAAATAAGCTTCAAGTCTTTGACTGTGTTCAGCACCAAGTTGACGGCCAACCCCTCCCGGCCCACGCACTACTGCTGGTATTTTATAATTCCCCCCACTTGTATATCGAAGCATGCCCATATTATTTGATATCTGATTAAACGCTAAAAGCAAAAAACCCATATTCATTCCTTCAACTATTGGTCTCAATCCAGTCATTGCTGCACCAACGGCCATACCTGTAAAACTATTCTCTGCAATTGGAGTATCCAGTACTCTTAACTCACCATATTTTTCATATAAATCTTTAGTTACTTTGTAAGAACCTCCATATTGACCAACATCTTCACCCATGACGCAAACATTAACATCATTTGCCATTTCCTCATCAATTGCTTCTTTCAAAGCATTAAATAATAATGTTCCAGCCACAATTAATTACCTAATTAATCTCATATATAATCCTACCACTTTGGTTAATTAATTTATCCTCCCTCTGCAAAGGTTATAAGTAGTAATATTGACAAAATCATTCCTGGTGAGAGCAAAAGAATCAAAAGTCCTAGGTCATGTAAAGACATTCAAAGAAAGTGTTTTTTTTATAATATTGGTAATTCAACTTTTCTTCAGAAAAAAACTGCGAATAAATACAATGAAAAGTCCAACGCCTATAAAAGCAAATGAAAAAGTTAGCAAAAAAGATAACCCAATTATTAAGGTATTGATACTAGAAGAAATATTTTGGACAATTTCAGAAGAATTGGATGGTTTATGTAAGGAGAAATAAATTGCAATTTTATTGCTAAGAAAATAAAAAAATATGAATAATAAAAAACTAGTTAATGATCCAACAATAAAATTTAAAGGTCCTTTTTCAGGAATGATTTTTTCAATATTCTCTTTACTATTATCAGCCACAATAAAATTTTGTATAAAAAAATTTATATGAATGTTATTCCCTTTTCAAGGAAAGTGCAAACCCATGAATCATAACCTTTATTTCTAAATAATTTATAATTTGCAGTTAATTCTTTTTTAGCAATCTCTATATCTTTAAAGATTGCAAAGCATGTAGGTCCTGATCCACTCATTGAAAATGTGAGACAATTTTCTAATTTAGAAAGTAAATATAATGCCTGCTTTACAGAATCATTTTCATTTTCAACAACTAACTGCAAATCATTTTTAATAGATAAATTTTGATTATTAAAATTTAAGTTATTTAAACCATTATCTCTTAAATTTTTTCTTATATTCTCAATCATTTCTCTATCAGTAAGATATTGATCACAAAATCTATTACTATATTTTTTATAGGTTTCAGCTGTAGATACTGATACATTTCGATTTTTTAAAAGAATTACTCCATATTCAAAGTTTGAATCTAATTTCTCCAAAATTTCTCCTCTTCCAAAACATAATTGAATACCACCATTTATAAAAAAGGGAATATCAGATCCTAAAGTTGATGCTAATGAACATAATGTTTCTTGATCTAAGTTCAAATCCCATAACTTATTAAGACCAATTAATGTTGCTGCTGCATTACTGGATCCACCAGCTAAACCTGCGCCAATTGGAATATTTTTTCTTAAAAATATATTCGCACCGTAATCTATATTTGATTTTTTCCTTAATAGATTTGCCGCTTTAACAATTAAGTTATCATCAGATAAGCTTAAATCATTACAATCAGACTCAAGTTTAATTAAACCTTTATTATTAATTTCAAATTCTAAATAATCAGCAAGATCGATATTTTGCATAATCATTGCTAACTCATGAAATCCATCCTCTCTTTTACCAATAACTTCAAGGTGCAAATTTATTTTGGCGGGAGATTTTATATTAATTTTCGTTTTAGCTAAATCTTGCATATACTTATATTTTTATTTTTTAATTTTAATACAATTTTCTGCAAGCTTAATCCATTGGTCAATTGAAATATCTTGTGGTCTTAAATTAAAACAAACTTTTGAAGATTCAGATAATTCATTTATCTCTTCATTTGAAAGTATTGAATTAAGAGTATTTCTAAGCATTTTTCTTCTTGAATTAAATGAAATTCGAAGAAGTTTATCTATATATTTTTCTAGACTAATGTCTAATCTTAAATCATTTTTAATTGGTTCGAAAACGACTAAAGAAGAAAAAACTTTTGGAGGCGGACTAAATGATGAAGGCGGCACATCACATATTCTTTTTATTTTTGATAATAGTTGCATTCTTATACTAAGCGCACCAGCATTGGGACTACCTTCTTTTGACAAAATCCTATCTACCACGTCTTTCTGCATCAAAAATATTATTTTTTCGTAATTATAGTTTTTTATAATGCCCAATCGACCTATGAAAATATCCAATATTGGACCAGTTATATTGTAAGGAATATTTGCAATCACTTTTGTAATCTTCTTATTAATCGAATCTAAATTTACAGAAAGAATATCTCCCTGCTGCAGTGAAAACTTATCATTATTATTGAATTTATCATTTAATAAATTTATTAAATCTTTATCTAATTCAATTGCATGTAATTTTTTAATTTCTGAATCTAACAACTTAGATGTTAAAGCTCCTTTACCAGGACCAATTTCTAAAATAAAGTCATTTTCATTAAGAACAGCAATTTCTTTAATTTTTTCTAATATTTTTTTATTTACCAACCAGTGTTGTCCAAATCTTTTTTTTTGATGATAGTTTTTAGAATTCATCTAAAAGATAAATAATATGTTTAAATTAAATATGAATTTATTTAATACTTTATATCATGAGCTTATCAAAAAAAAATTTAGATAAACTCAATAAATTTAAAAAAAAGAAAAATTTAAATAACGAAAGTAAAAATATAAATAATTACACAAATTTAACTAATAATGATAATTTAATTATCAATCCACTTAATTCAGAAGATCCCAATAAAATTTTTTATTCGTTAATTGATAATTCAGAATCTTTAGAAGAGACTTCTAACATTAATAACTCATTAAGAGAAAGTGAGATTAATCAAATTAATATGAATGCTAAAAAACATAATTTATCCAAGAAATTAACAATCGAAGAGGAACTATATGATGAATTTAATTATCTTCTTGATGAATAATTAGTTTTAATATTTACTTATGCTTCACAGTAATAGATTAGCAATTTATGCTATCGGCAAAATAAAGAAACTTTGGATTAGAGATGGAATTAATCAATACAAAAAAAGAATGCCTGAACTTGTCATTAATGAGTTAAAGACTTTTAATTTAAATAATCTTAGATCCAATAACAATATTATTATCTGCCTAAGTGAAGAAGGGAAACAGTTTAATTCAGTTGAACTATGTTCCTTACTCTTGAGTTTTAAAAATAAAAAAATTAATTTCTTAATCGGTGATACTGATGGAGTTAATTTAGATATAAAAGAAAAATCAGATCTTGTACTAAGCCTATCTCCTTTAACTTTTCCTCATGAATTAGCTAGATTAATCCTAATCGAGCAAATCTATAGAGCTATTTCTATATCTAACAATTCCCCTTATCATCGTTCTTAAAAAGATTAGATTCAATCTAAAATTAATCTATAAAAGTTTAATAACTAACTATTTTTTGATTTTTTGCTATATAGTACATATATACTATTAATTTAAACTTGGATTCTTTTGATTCAACTACTAAAAAATTTAAAATCCCCTTATTAACTGATTCGGTATCAGCAGGGTTTCCTTCTCCTGCAGATGACTATACAGAAGAAAATATTGATTTAAACGAACATTTAATATCTAATCCGTTTAGCACTTTTTTTCTTAGAGTTAAAGGTGACTCAATGATAAATGCAGGAATTAAAGATAAAGATTTAATAATCGTAGACAAGAGCTTAACAGCCAGGCCAGGGAATATCATCATTGCAATGATAGACGGAGAATTTACAATAAAAAGATTATCTATAAAAAATAATGAATTATATTTAAAAGCAGAAAATCATAATTATCCTGATTTTATATTTAAAAACCATATTGATGTACAGATATGGGGGGTTGTTATTTATTCAATACATAGCTATTTATGAGAATTTCAAATATTGATGCAATAGCTCTTATAGATGCTAATAATTTTTACGCATCATGTGAACAAAATATTAATCCTCATTTGAGAAATAAACCAGTAGTAATTTTATCTAATAATGACGGATGTATCATTGCAAGAAGCCCTGAAGCGCGAGCTTTAAAAATTAAAATGGGAACTCCTTATTTTAAGGTCAAAGAAAGACTAAATAAATTAGAGGTAGCAGTCTTAAGCTCAAACTACTCACTTTATGGGGATATGAGCAGAAGGCTAATGAATTTACTGAAAAATTACTGTGAACAGATAGAAATTTATTCTATTGACGAAGCATTCGTCTCGATTTCTAGACCTAATGATGAAAATCTATATCCTTGGGCAAGAAGCATAAGATCATTAATATATCAGAATCTAGGGATTACCATAACAGTAGGAATAGGAGAAAATAAAGTAAGAGCAAAAATTGCTAATAAACTAGCTAAAAATATTGATTATTCAGCTGGAATATTTGATTTAGCTAGAACCGAAAATGAGAATAATTATTTGAAAAGAATTAGTATAGATAAGATATGGGGAGTCGGGAAACAAACCTCTAATTGGTTGCAAAGTAAAGGTATTAAAAATGCGAGAGAACTAAGAGATATGGAAGAAAATGAAATCATTAAGAAATTAGGCATCGTAGGGAAAAGACTGCAATTAGAACTGAAAGGCCATAGATGCCTGCCCATAGAAAAAAACAAGAAATCAAAAAAAGAAATTCAGGTGAGCAGGAGTTTCGGCACGCCTATCACAAAATTAGAAGACTTAACTCAAGCACTGGCAACTCACGCAATAAAAGCCTCTGAAAAAATGAGAAGTCAGAATTTGCAATCATCTGATATTAGAGTGTTTGCCAGAACCAGTAAATATTCAAGTCAAAATTATCAAAGAAGTGCTCATAGAAAACTTACAAATGCAACAGATGACACAAATAAAATTTTAAAAATAGTAGTTGAATTATCTGAAGAAATTTATAATCCCGAATATAAATTCTCAAAAGCTGGTGTTTTAATGCAGGATTTAACTAATAGCGAATATTTACAGCAATCAGTTATCAATTACAAATCTCAGGAAGACTTAAAAAAATCTGCAAATCTTATGAGAACGATTGATTTATTAAATAAAAGATTTAATAACAATGCAATTACATGGGCCATTACAAAAAATCCACAAAGTTGGAAGATGAATAAGAATTTCTTAAGTCGCTCATCTACAACTGATATAGAACAAATTCCAACTATAGTGAAGTAAACAAAATAGAATGGAATTTATATTATTTTTAAGCAAATTAGATAAAGAGATTCTTAACTTATTAATTAAAGCAAACTACATAGTTGAAGAAAATAAAATTGAATGTCTATTAAACAAAGAAATAAAAGGACTACATAATTTTAAAGAAAATAAAATAATAATATGTACTGAAAACGCAAAAAGGAAAACAAATTATAGAAATAAGAATCAACAACCAAATAAAGATAGCTTCAAAACAGAAAGGGCGATAAGAAAAGCATTAAGACACGAAGCAACTCATGCGATACAAAAATGTAATAACAATAAAACAATAGGGGATATCAAAAAATTAGAAAGCAAATTGCATCAAAGTAAAAGAAAAGCATTAGAGTTCTCTAGTTCAAATTTTTCTGGGACTTATGCGAAAGAAGTAGAAGCTTATGTTCTTGAAGATAAACCCAAAAAAGTTAAAAACTTGATTAAAAAATACTGCCTATAAATTAAAATTTTTTATATTAACTAGCGATGAAATTGCCACAACGCTGTTTATCTAAAAAATTAATATGTTGCCTTTCTAAGTAATATAATTCCTGAAATTTGATAGCATCTGAGTTTAAATCTTTAAAAAGATCATCTATCTCTTTATTTGTATTTGAAGAACCTGAAGAAGGATTATCAATTAAAATAGATATACAATTTTCTAAAGTTTTTAATCTTTGAGATCCCCAAGATTCGATTAAGTGTCTACATCTTTTAAGAGAATTATATTTCTCAAGAAGTGATAATGTTCCTAGTAAATTGTCTTTAGGATTACTCAACAATGTTAAAAACAACTCATTTGGATTAATAAAAATATTAATTTTATTTGATGATTCAGGATTATTGACAGCTAAGTAATCAGGCAGAAGTGAAATTAAGTTAATAGAAGAAAAATCTTTTTGAAGATTTTGACTATTTGATTGTTTTAAATCATTTAAGTAGTTTAGACCTAAATTATTTTGTTCAATTTTTGAAATAGCTTCCCATAAACTTTGAATATAACTAGTATTAAAACCATTAATTTCTCTTTTGAGAAATTCATCACGAATAAATAGCCTAAGATCTGGACAATGTAAATAATAAAAAATTATTTCCGATTCATTTTTCTCACGTCGGGAAATTTCATTTGGTTGTTCAAATTTTTTTGATCTACCATGCCAACGAAATCCCTTTACTTGATTTCTTAAATCTTGTTCAAACTGAATTGCTAACCTAGCTTGTCCCTTACTTAATTTTTCGGAAACTTTTTGTAGATAATGAGTTCTGGTTGATGATTGAGGTAGTTTACTCAACAATTTTACCAATGACGAAATAACGCTCTGGAAAATTTCAGACTTTGTTAAATCTTTATCTTTAAAGATCTGATCAATCTCCCAATCAATCCAAAAAGATGAATTATCAATTAAATTAAAATAATCTTCAGGAGTATGACTATTTAAATATTCGTCAGGATCTTTAAAATCACTTAGTTGAAGTATCTTAAGATTAATTTGATCATGAATGGATAGACTCTCGACTTCTTTAATTACTCTTTTTGTAGCTAAAATACCTGCATTATCAGAATCAAAATTCAAAATAATATTTTTATTATCTGTACATCTACATAGTTGAGAAATTTGATACTTATTTAATGCGGTACCGAGAGAAGCCACAGAATTAGTAATACCCTTTGAATGAAGAGAAATAACATCAAAGTAGCCTTCAACAATAATAGCTTTATCTCTTTTCCTAATATTGCTAGAAGCTTTTTCGAATGCAAACAACATTTTACCCTTTTCAAATATCTCTGATTCAGGAGAATTAAGGTATTTAGGTTCCTGACCATCAAGAGATCTTCCTCCAAAAGCAACTACTCTTCCCTGCATATCATGTATTGGAACAATTAATCTATTTCTAAAACGATCATAAATCTTGTCAGAATTATCTTTAGAAATTGCAAGGCCTGAAGCTAATATTAAATTGATAGGAAATTTTTCTACTTTGGATAGATAATTAAATAAATCATTCCATGAATTTGGGGCAAAACCTAATTCAAAGTTATCAATAATCTTATTACTCAAGTTTCTCTTTGATGTTAAATATTTCATAGCGTCAACACCAAGAGAATTATTTAATTGAGACTTAAACCAATTTTTAGTGAATCTTAATATTTTATAAAGCTCTTCCTTTCTAGATAATTGTTTTTTATAGGCTTCTATTTGGGGACCCTCGAGATTTTCAACATTAATATTATTTTTTTTAGCGAGAGAAAGTACAACATCTGAAAAATTTGCACGAGTAAATTCCATTAAAAATTTAATAGAGTTACCACCAGCACCACAAGAAAAACAATAATAGAATTGTTTACTAGGTGATACTGTCATAGATGGCTTAGTATCATCATGAAAAGGGCAAATCCCAACAAATTCCTTGCCTTTCTTCTTAAGAACAATATGTTCAGATATAACGTCAACAATATCTGCTTTTTCCTTAACCTCTTGAATAGTTCTTGGGTGTATAGAATGAACCATTGAGATTATTATCGAAAAATAAATAATGATTTATTTGTTATAGGTCAAAATCAAATAAGAATCTACTTAATTTCACAATAAAATTATTTTTTAAAATGATAAATGTCGAAGAATTAGAAAAAAAACTTGATTCATTGAAAAAGTATAATTTGGTATTTGCCTCATTCTTCTTCAGTTTGATGACTTTGTGCGTAAAAAATATTGATAAAAGGATACCTATTTATGAATTAGTTTTATTCAGATCATTGTTAAGTTTAATAATTACATTATTAATAATTAAAATAAAAAATATAAATCCTTGGGGGAAAAATAAACCATTACTTATCTTAAGAGGTTTTTTAGGAACTTTAGCTTTAGTTTGTATTTTTTACGCTATAAGAAATATGCCTCTTAGTATATCTACAGTCATTCAGTACACATATCCTATTTTTATATCTATATTTGCTGGCATATTTATAAATGAAAAAATAACGCGTAATATAATTTTTGCTTTAATTATTGCCTGGATTGGAATATTAGTAATATTGAATCCAAGCCAATTATCAAATATAAACGTTGAAATTGAAATTATTTCGATTCTGATAGCATTTTTTGGAGCAATCTGCACCGCATTAGCTTACGTCACAGTTAAGAAACTTTCATTTACTGAAAATATTTATGTAATTATTGAATATTTTCCACTTGTTTCTTTTATAACTCTATTGCCAATTGTATTAATCAATTGGGTTACCCCAAATTGGAGTGAATTAGTTTGGATAATAGGAATTGGCTTATTCACTCAATTAGGTCAGACTTTCTTAACTATAGGATTAAAAAATTTACCTGCTTCTGAAGCATCAATAATTAATTATTTACAAGTTTTATTTGGTTCAATATGGGGCATTCTATTTTTTAATGAGATTATAAATATAAATTTTTTATTAGGTGCTTCGCTGGTTTTATTAGGAACTATTATATCTACTTCCAAAATAATCAAAAGGACATAGAATATAAAAAAAGAATAAAAATTCCAGTGAAATTTTTCTATTTAGCATTTTTGTTGTGTTTTTCTCCTATTCTTCAGGTTTATGCAACAACTCCAAAATCAGTAACTTGTACCAGGACTGAATATAGAGAAGAATATATTCCTGGAACGAAATCAAATCCAGGCTATGTAAAAAGTTATGAAGTAGATGTAGAAATACCTTGTGGAGGAGCAAAAGCGGAGAAAATTAAAGATGATGAATGCACTGATGGGAAGATTGCTGGTGCATTAATTGGTGGAGGAGTAGGTGGTGCCATTTCTAGAAAACAGGGTCGTTGGTGGGCAGTTCCACTTGGTGCGGTAACTGGAGCAGCAATTGGTTGTCAGGTGGATGGTGGTTAATTGATTAGTTGGATAACTGGAGAACTGGTTGAATTTTGGCATACAAATCAGAAATATTTTGTTTTAATAAATTGCCAAGGAATTGGATACGAAATTCAAATATTAGAGTCGTTTTTTCTTAAATTAAAAACAAATAACACATCTAATAAAAAGATTACCCTTTGGATAAAACATATCAAGAAGGAAGATACCGATTTATTATTTGGATTTTCTTCTAAGGATCAAAAGAATTTCTTTATCCAAATTTTAAATATTAGAGGCATTGGATCTCAGATTGGTATGGGTTTGTTAAATAAATTTTCTATTAGCGAAGTTATCAATGCAATTAATACACAAAACAAAATTTTAATAGGTTCTGTTCCTGGAATAGGTAAAAAAATGACCGAGAGGTTAATTTTAGAATTAAAAAATAAATTTAAATATGAATATAATATTAACGAAGAGAAAAATAAAGAAGAATGCCTTAAAGACAATAATGAAATTAATAAAATTCTTGATGATGTTCAGTTAACCTTAAAATCATTAAATTATACGAAAAAAGAAATCAACAATATTTTGCCAGTAATTATTAAAGAAACAAAAATAATAGATTTGATAAATAAAGAAGAAGAAAATATTTCATTTGAACATTTATTGAAATTAGCTATGAACTATTTAGATAATGATAGTAGTAATATAGTCAGATAACGTAGTAAAATAGATTTCAGAAAAATAAATTTTATGTCACTAGATACAGCTGAGAAACAAAAGCTTATTGAAACTCATCAAGTTCATGCAACTGACACAGGTTCGGTTGAAGTTCAAGTAGCAATGCTCACAAAAAGAATTTCAAAATTAAGTGATCACCTACAAGGCAACATCCATGATTTTGCCTCAAGACAGGGATTATTAAAAATGATTGGCAAAAGGAAAAGATTACTTTCTTACATAAAAGACAAAAATGTAGAAGAATATAAAGATCTAATAAAGAAATTAGAAATCAGAGGATGATTTCCATCTATGAAAAAAAAGCAATCAAAAAAAAAGAAAAATAATATATCTGAGAAAAAAGCTTTTGCCAATTTAGAAAAAAAAACTGAAAGAATTACCACTCAAAAGCAATCATCAAGTGGAATACCAAAATATGTAGCTGACAGAATGGCAAGAAGAATTTTTTTTACAGCAGGAATACCTACTATTTTAGGGATGTCAGTATTTATTGTTAGCTATATTTTAGTTACAAGAAATATTGCTGAAATACCGCCATCTTCAACAATTGCAATTTCAGCATTATTTTTCTTGTTAGGTCTCGCAGGATTGAGCTTTGGAATATTATCAGCTAGTTGGGATAAAGAGCCTGGATCTTTTTTCGGTATAGAAAATATTCCCATGAACATACAACGAGCAAAAGCAGCTTTTAAGCCAGCAACTCAAAATTTTGAGGAGAATAGTTGATCTAGGAAACTAAAGATTTCAAATTAACTTGGAATGATTTATCTTCTAACGATTTGCATGCTCCATTGACATCACCAATACAGAATTGTTCGCCAAATTTAACATAGGTAACACTATTTTTATTTCTTACAGCAGCTAAAACTGGTATCTTTATTCCACATTTACCTTTATCTGGTTTAAATCTAATTAAACAGTCTCTTAAGGTATTTTGCACTCTTACATCTGATGCTTGAGAACTTTCAAGATTAATAATAAGTAATTTAAGATTATCGATTTCTCTACAATCATCAATAATTAATTGAGTTTTATCACTCTTTTTATCTATCGTTCCCCACACCAATAATCTAGTGTCAGTCAAGAGAAATTCTGATAATCTGACATAGGTTTTAGGAAAAACTATTGCTTCGCAACTAGCAGAAAGATCTTCAAGCTGAACTATAGCCATCCTATCTCCTTTTCTAGTAGTGATTTGTTTCAACTCTGGGATCATCCCGACAAGTGAAACTTTAGTTCTATCTTTTATGTCTTCTAACTGAGAAATACTAATTGGAGATACTAGTTTTGCTGGCTTAGTTAAATGTTTTAGAGGATGATCAGATAAATAAAAGCCCAAAAGCTGCTTTTCTAACTTTAACTTCTCAATAAGAGAATAATCATCAACTTTAGCTAATTGGGCATCAGAAAATGCAATATTTGAAAACTCTTCTTTAGAATTAAATAGATTTCCTTGGCCAGACAATCTATCACGATTTCGTGAAGAGGCCCATTCAATGACACGTTCTAGATCAGACAATAATTGAGCTCTGTTATTATTATTTGAAAACTCATCTAGTGCTCCACAATGAATTAGGGATTCTAGGTTTCTTTTATTAAGAACATTTGAAGGTAAACGATCACATAAATCTGCTAACGACTTAAAGTTACCAAAATTACTACGATTATCAATTATCTTACTTATGGCTGTATCTCCTAAATTTTTAATAGCAGAGAGACCGAATAAAATCTGATTATTCTTAATAGTGAAATCATTTCCAGAGAAATTAATACTAGGTGAAATTACTTCTATACCCATCGAATAACAGTTAGAAATATATCTTTGCATCTTGTCACTAGAGCCAGAGTTAACGCTTAAAAGAGCAGCCATGTATGCAACAGGAAAATGGGCTTTTAAAAATGCAGTTTGATAAGTTACTGCACCATAAGCAGTTGAGTGGCTTTTGTTAAAACAGTATTCTGCAAATAATACCATTTGGTCAAAAAGATCATTTGCTAATTTTTCATTAACTCCCTTCTTTATAGAGCCGCTAACAAAAATATTCCTATGTTTTATCATCTCTGATACTTTCTTTTTACCCATTGCTCTTCTAAGTAAATCAGCATCACCTAGAGAATAGCCCGCCAAGTCTTGAGCAATTTTCATGATTTGTTCTTGGTAAACCATAATTCCATAGGTTTCGGTAAGAATTGACTTTATTAAAGGATGAGGGAAATCAACCTTTTCATTACCATTTTTTCGATTTATGAATTTAGGTATAAGGCCAGCATCAAGAGGACCAGGTCTGTAAAGAGCCAAGATAGATGAAATATCTTCAAGAGAGTTAGGTTTAAAGTCCTTTACAACCTGCTTCATCCCAGAAGATTCAAGTTGAAATATACCTTCAAGATCTCCTCTCCCAATAAGTTCAAAGGTTTTACAATCATTTTGAGGCAACGAATCAATGTTAATCGTCTTTCCAGTGGATTGATTAATAAGAGAAACAGTCTTTTCTATCATCGTAAGATTCTTAAGACCCAAGAAATCCATTTTCAATAACCCAAGTGATTCAATATCATCCATTGAGTATTGGGTTATTATTTGGCCTTCATTATTCCTTTGAAGGGGTACTAGTTCATCGAGTGGATCTGATGAAATAACAACACCTGCAGCATGAACTCCATATGTTTTATTAGTTCCTTCAATTCTTAATGCCAAATCGATCCATCTTTTTATCCTATTGTCATTAATATAATTATCTCTAAACTCCTGACTAGGAGAATTCTTGTCAATCATTTCATTAAGTTTATAAGGTTTCCCTCTTACAACCGGTATTAACTTTGCCAATTTATCCGCCTCTCCATAGGGAATATCTAGAACCCTTGCAACATCTTTTAAAACCGCCTTGGAAGTCATTTTATTAAAAGTAATTATTTGAGCAACTTTATCCTCACCATATCGATTAGTAACATAATCAATAACTTCATTTCTCCTATCAATACAAAAGTCCGTATCAATATCTGGCATAGATTTTCTTGCAGGGTTTAAAAATCTCTCAAAGAGTAATCCATGTTCAACTGGATCTATATTTGTTATTTGAAGAGCATAAGCTACTAGTGAGCCTGCAGCAGAACCTCTTCCTGGTCCTACTGGGATAGAGTTATCTCTAGCAAATTTGATATAGTCCCAAACAACCAAAAAATAATCTGGAAAACCCATATCTTTTATAATTTTTAATTCCGAAAATAGTCTTCTTTTATAAATATCATCAACCTCAGTAATATTATTTTCTTTTAATCTTTTTAAAAGACCTTCATTAGATAATTGTGTAAGCAAAGAAAATGAGTCTTTCTCTTCGTTCAAAGGATATTTTGGCATTCTATATTTACCAAACAAATCGAATACTTCAACTTTTTGTGAAATTTCTACCGTATTATTCACTGCTTCTTTAATTGATTCATCATCAATATGATCTTTAAAAAGTTCAAGCATTTCAGTTTCACTCTTAATATATTCTGTACCTGTATATCTCAATCTTTTTTCATCGCTTATTAATTTTCCCGTTAACACACAAAGCAAAGCGTCATGTGATTCAACATCCATATTTGAAATGTAGTGCGCATCATTGGTCGCGACAACTTTTATTTGATTCCTCTTCCCAATTTTTAATAATTCAACGTTAACAATTCTATCTTCAATAGATCCGTGATCTTGTATTTCTAGATAAAAATCATCTCCAAAAAGTTTTTTATACCAAAGAGCTATATTCTCTGCTACATCTAATCTTCCTTTCAGGATAGCCTGAGGTATCTCTCCACCAAGACAAGCCGTAGAAACTATGAGACCTTCATTATATTTATTTAATAGAAACTTATCAATACATGGTCTAGAAAAAATACCTCGACCTCTCATCCCATTTAAGTGACTAATTGTCGTTAACTTTACAAGATTCTTATAGCCAGTAAGATTTTTTGCTAATACGACTAAATGATATCTTTTTTCTTTTTTTGGTTGAGGATCATCAATAGAACCATTAATTACATACATTTCATTTCCAATGATTGGTTTTATTCCTTTCTCTTTACACTTCTTGACTAAATCAAGAACTCCATACATAACTCCATGATCTGTCAGAGCAATAGAATCCATGCCAAGATCAAGAGCTCTATCTACAATTTTTGAAATTTGACTCGCCCCATCAAGCAGACTGTAGTCACTATGATTATGAAGCGAAACGTAACCCATGTTCAATCAACTTATATATATAAAATAGGGAAAATTTTAAAAAAATCTATACTTTATGATTACAAATTAATTATTAATACAGTTTTAGAATATCGGTCTATTCTTGATTACCTGAGCATCAATTTCGAAAATATTTGCAGCATTCAATATTCTATCCTCTTCCAATACATTACCTATTAGTTGAAGTCCTATTGGTAAGCCTTTGTTATCAAAACCACATGGAATACTAATTGCTGGGAGTCCAGCTAAATTAACTGGTACTGTTAATAGATCAGACAAATACATAGAAAGCGGATCATTAACAAAATCACCCTTTAAAAAAGCAGTAGTTGGACAAGTGGGGGTTAATAAAATATCAACTTTCTGAAAAGCATTATCAAAATCATTTCTTATTAATGTTCTAACTTTTTGAGCTTTTTTGTAATAGGCATCACTATATCCAGCAGACAAAGCATAAGTTCCTATTAAAATTCTCCTTTGTACTTCATCTCCAAATCCTTCAGCTCTACTTTTTGAAGTCATATCTATAAGATTAGAGCCTTCATTAGATCTGTAACCATACTTTACTCCATCGTATCTAGCTAAATTTGCTGATGCTTCAGAAGGTGCAATTACATAATAAGTGGCAATTCCATCGTTAAACCTAGGGCAAGCAACTTCGATAATTTCAGCTCCTAAAGTTTTAAATCGCTCAACTCCTGCTAAAACAGATTCTTTAACTTCTGAATTAAGACCTGGATGTTCAAAGCATTCTTTAATAATTCCAATTTTTAAATCTTTAATAGATTTATTTAAATCGGTCAAATAATTAGGTACTGGCTTATCAAGACATGTTGAATCTAAGGGGTCTTTACCAGATATTGAATAAAGGATTTCAGCAGCATCTGAGACAGTATTAGTAATGGGACCAATTTGATCAAGTGAGCTGGCAAAGGCTACTAATCCCCATCTACTTACTCTTCCATAAGTGGGCTTAAGGCCCACTACACCACAGAAAGAGGCTGGTTGTCTTATTGAGCCTCCAGTATCAGAACCAATAGCTGCAGCAGATAATCCTGCAGCGACTGAAGCAGCACTGCCCCCTGAACTTCCTCCTGGAACTCTATTAACATCCCAAGGATTTGAAGTAACCCCAAACACAGAAGTTTCTGTAGAACTCCCCATTGCAAACTCATCTAAATTTGTTTTACCTAAACAAATACCTCCTGAGGACCATAATTTACTTGAAGCTGTAGATTCATAAGGTGGAACGAACCTTTTGAGCATTTCGCTCGCACAAGTGGTGGTAACACCTTTTGTACAAATATTATCTTTAATTGCTATTGGTAAGCCTGCAAGAGGAGGAAGAATTTCTTTATTTTCAATTAATTTATCTATGTTTTCTGCTTGCGAAATTGCTATATCTTTTGTAGTACATGTATATGAATTGATAACAGAATCTTTAGACTCTATCTTCAAAAAAATATCTTTAACTAATTCTTTAACTGAAGCATTCTTACTATTAATTTCTTTTCTAAAAGAATTAAAATCCATTTTTAACTTATTTCCTAAAAATAAAGATTATTAAACAGTCAATGGCTCTTCTTTTTTACAACGAACAAAAATGTGTTTAATGTTTGTAGAACCTTCATCAGTGAGATCTTTTATAAAAGAAGACATATTTTCTTTTAAGCTTCGTTTTGTAATAAATGGACCATACCAGTATGTGGTATTAGGATGCTGTGTCTCAATTTTAGCCCACCAAGCTAGACCGAGTTTGTTACCAAAATTTCTAATCAATTGTATCGGCTTATGAAAGCCATAATTCTTGTTAAATTCTATACAATTTTGTAGTAAAAATTCAATAAATTTTGATTAATTATATAAATGTATTGAAACAACAATATTTTAGAGAATATCAATACAATAATTATCAAGAAAAATATTATTTATTTGTTAAGTGAAATAGTGATATTGCAGCTGCTACGGAGGCATTCAAACTTGAAGTTTTTCCTTTAAGAGGAATCCTCAATAAAAAATCGCATTTTTTTTGTGTAAGTAATGAAATTCCTTTATCTTCAGACCCCACTATTACAACTAAGGGCGTTTTTTCATAAAACTTTGAAATCGATAATTTACCATTTCCTGACAAACCAATAACCAGAAAACCATTTTTCTTTAGTTCATCCAGTGCCCTATTTAAATTAACAACTCTAGTTACTGGTAAGTGTTCCAGGGCTCCTGCAGCAACCTTGGCAACTGTACCAGTTAAACCAGCAGATCTTCTTTGAGGGAGGATTATACCCTTACAATCAAATGCCTCTGCTGATCTTATAATTGCACCGACGTTATGTGGATCAGTTATTCCGTCTAAGGCCAGAATAATGGGATTAGCAGAGTTATTTTTAGAATAATAAATTAATTTTTCTAAAGATATTGTTTTAGCACAGGCCAGTTGTAAAGCGATACCTTGATGTGAGGCACCACAAGTCAATTGCGAAAGCCTGTTCCAAGAGACTTCTTCAATGAGGACTCCTTTTGATTTAAAGTCTTTAAGTAAAATATAAAATTTTTCTGAAGAAAAAATTTCTGATGTGCACCAAATCCTATTAATAGCTCTTTTACCAATAAGTGCTTCAAAAACCGAATGTTTTCCCCATATCCAGTCATCAAAATTGCTTTTGTTTGAATGCTCTTGATAGTTATTCCGTTCTTTATGAGAAACTTCAACATTAAATTTATTTGATGGGTTTCTTTTTGTTAAAGATGAAAAATTACTTTTCTTTTGATCACTATCATTAAAACTGTTTCTTACTTTATTTTTAGAAGGATTATCTAAAAACCTATCATTTTTTTTGGAAAGATTTGTATTCTTAGAGTAAAAATTAGAATTTTTTTTATGATGTTTGCTATTTTTTCCGGAAGAATTATTTGAGGATTTTTTCATAGTTTAATGCATTTTAAATTTCAAGATGTTCAAAAAGTATGGATAATCGTTTAGGATCTTTTAGAAATAACCAGCCAATAAGGGTTTCAAAACCAGTTGCTCTTGAATATATAGTTGGATCAGCAGACTTTGGATATCTTTTTGTTTTATTTCTAGCACGCCTAATTAAATCTATTTCATTCGCATTTAATAAGTGCTCAATTTGACTTAAAGATTTTGATTGAGATTTTGCTTTTACTTCGTTCACAACTGATAAATGTAGTTCTTTTGATTTCATAGGAAAATGAACATGTCTAAGTCTTTGATGCAGTTCCCATACAGAATCGCCAAGCCAAGCAAGTTGAATAACACCTATTTCTTCAGGAGATCCATATGGGACCAAGTTTTGAATCCAATAATTCAATTTTTCAAGTAAATTAATGCATCATCAAGATTCGACTTTAAGTTAAGAAAATCCCCTAAGCGAACAAGTTTAATTGTTTGAGCAACTCTAGAATTACCAACAACTGAGAAACCTAACTTCAATTTTTTACATTCTTTGGCAGTCTGAACAAGAGCTCCCAGACCTGAAGAATCTAAAAAATCTATTTTAGTTAGATCAATAACCAATGGAAGCTGATTTTTAAAATTATTAGTAACAAAAGTCTTAAATTGTTTTTCTGAAAAGGCATCAAGTTGCCCTTTAAAAGTAAAAACAATAATATTTGTTTTAATATCGAGGTTACCTCTTAAAGAAACCGTTAGCTTTTGGAAATCTTCTATGATCTAATCCCTCCAAAAAAGTATCAAATGTAATTATCAAATCAAAAGAATACAATATGTCAACATCTTTCTAACATTAGAGAAACAAATTTTTTAAATAAATAATCTGAATCATGGGGACCCGGTCCTGCCTCTGGATGATATTGAACACTAAATATTGGCTTATTATTAACTTCCAATCCAGCTACAGTTTTATCATTAAGGTTATAGTGGGTTATTTTAGCTATCTTATTTGAGAGGGAATTAGGATCAATAGCAAAACCATGATTCTGACTAGTTATTTCAATTTGATTATCCTTTCCACAAGGATGATTTAAACCTCGATGTCCAAAAGTGAGTTTATATGTAGATCCCCCCAAAGCCAATCCAAATATTTGATGACCAAGACAAATTCCAAACATAGGTATTTCACCATATTTAATGAGTGATTTGGCCAAAGCAATGCCTTCAGAAACAGAAGAGGGGTCGCCAGGCCCATTTGAAAAGAATATCCCATCAGGGTTATTAGAAAGGATTTCCTCTAAAGAAGATTGAGAAGGTAAAACTAAAATCTCACAACCATGGGAGACTAATCTGTTTAAAATTGATTTTTTTATTCCGAAATCTATTGCAACTACTTTTAATTTTTTACGCTTTTCAGAATGTTTTTTTCTGACGTCAAAATTTGTTTCACTAGGACTCCTCCAAAAATACTGTTGCTTTGTCGTAACAAATTTTGATAAATTTAACCCTTCCATTTTTGGCGTTTCAGCAATTATCTTCAAACAACTTTCTAAAGTTTTATCTTCAGAGGTAAGAACTCCATTCATAGAGCCATTAGACCTTAAGATTTTAACAAGAGCCCTTGTATCAATTCCATAAAGACCTATGATATTATTTTCCACTAACCATTGCTCAAAACTCTTAAGAGATCTCCAATTACTTTTATTTGATGAATAATTTCTAACAATTATCCCTTTAACAGTATTACTAGATTCTGAATCTTCAAGATTAATGCCAGTATTTCCAATCTCTGGATAAGTAAATGTTAATAATTGTCCATAGTAACTTGGATCAGTAATAACTTCCTGGTAACCAGTCATTCCTGTATTAAAAACCACTTCGCCAACGGCAGTACCTGAAGCTCCAAAAGAAAATCCAGGAAATATAATCCCATTACTTAAAACTAATTTGGCATTTTTTTTATAAGGATTATTCATTAACTTGGAACCAATTCATCTGAGGATAAATAGGTTTTCAAGAGTAAAAATTTTTCCCAAGGTTTTCCTTGATTAATTGATAATAACGCCTTATTAAAGCCTGCATGCAAATCATCTTCTATTCCTGATGCCCATAAGACTAATGCAGTATTTAAGGCAACAACATTTTTATGAGCTTTTTTCCCAGAACCATTCAAAACAGACTTTAATATTTCCTCGTTAGAGTCACTATCAGAAACAACAAGCTTATCATTTGATATATTTTCATGATTAAAATCTGTGATATTTATTTTTGAAAATCTTAATGTTTCTTTCTCGACAAATACTAATTTATTTTCTCCTTGAAGTGAAGCTTCATCAAGACCTCCAGAACCATAAACTACTACTACTCTATTCATGCCCATTTTCAATAGTGCACTTCCCATTGGCTCTAATAGATCCTCGGAAGCAACACCTAATACTTGCGCATTAGGTCTTAAAGGATTTACCAATGGGCCAAGTTGATTAAATACTGTCCTTATTCCAAGGGATTTTCTTAATGGAGCAAGTTTTATTAAAGATTTATGCCAAACAGGTGCAAATAAAAATGTTATTCCAATTTCATTGACTGCTGAAATTACTTTTTCCAATGAACAATTAAGATTTAAACCTAGATTCAATAAAACATCAGCAGAGCCAACTTTTCCACTTGCACTTTTATTTCCATGTTTAGCAATATTTACACCACAAGATGCTGCTACAAATGCAACTGCAGTAGAAATATTAAAAGTATTAGCTCCATCACCTCCAGTTCCGCAGGTATCTACCATATACAAATTTGGCCTAGTTACTGGCAATTTACAAACATTTAAGAGTTCTTGAGCCATAGAAGATAATTCTATTCCTGAGCATCCCTTGACTCTTAAAGCGCTCAAAAAAGCTCCAGTTTGAACCTCAGAGATTTCGTCATTAACCCATCTTTGCATTAGCAATCTAGAGGTTGCATCATCAAGGTTTCTCCCTTCCATTAAAATATTAAGAATTTCAGTATTCGATAGTTTAAAAGACATTTATTTGAGAAAAGTATTCAGATAAAATCAGTTTGAGGTATCAAAACCTGAACCAACTAAATCTTTATTTGTACTAGAAGGCCTGAAACTTTTGGACCAAATATTTTTTGTTTTTGAAAAAAGTTCATTTTTAGTTATTTTCCAAAATTTCAAAATTTTCTCAATATCATTTTTCATTTCAACTTCACCTGGAAAATTTTCATAACGATTTATTAATCTAGCTAAATTAATAAAATCAAGTTCTTCTGGTTTTTCTTTAGTAATAAGAGAATCTATAATATTTTTGTCTGTTGTATGTAAAGGATGAGTTTGTTCGTTACTCATAGATAATTACTGAATCATTTATAAAATTAGCTCACATATTTAAAAATGAAACATTATCTTAATCATATTGGAAATATTAAATGAAAAATTTAAAGTTAAAAGTCCTATCAAAATACCTAAGACCTTACAAAAAAGAGTTTTTATACGGGGCTTTAGCACTACTAGTAGTTAATATATTGAGCGTTGTAATACCTCTAGAAGTAAAAAATATAATTGACCAGTTACAAAACGGTTTTTCTTCAGATTTTGTAATTTCTAAATCATTATGGTTAATCTTTTTAGCAACTTGTATGGGTTTAATAAGATTATTTTCTAGACAAATAGTATTTGGAATAGGTAGAAAGGTTGAGGTAAATCTTCGTCAGAAACTTTTCGATCATCTACTGATACAAGACCCAGAATGGATACAAAAAAAGGGCAGCGGAGATATTATTAGTAGAGCTACAAGTGATGTTGAAAATATAAGGAGGCTTCTAGGTTTTACTGTTTTAAGTTTATGCAATATTGTCCTAGCATATTCACTTACTATCCCATCGATGTTTTCGATTAACAAAACATTAACAATATCTGCCTTAATGATTTTCCCATTAATTCTTGGAATAGTAAGCTTATTCGGCGGAAGAATGGTTAAACAAAGAAAAGCTCAGCAAGAGTCACTATCCAAACTAAGTGATCTGATACAAGAAGATCTTTCTGGAATAAGTGCAATAAAAATTTATGCTCAAGAAAATGCCGAGATTCAAGAATTTAATATATACAATAATGCTTATCGAAATTCAGCAATAAAACTTGCAAGAACAGCTAGTACCCTATTCCCATTATTACAAGGTATTTCCTCAATTTCTTTATTGATATTATTAGGCTTGGGAACTTTTCAATTAGAGAGTGGATTTATCTCAATAGGTGGTTTAGTTGCTTTAATTCTTTACGTAGAAAGGCTTGTTTTCCCAACTGCACTTCTGGGCTTTACACTGAATACTTTTCAACTCGGTCAAGTAAGTTTAGATCGTGTAGAAGAAATCTTTCAGAACAACCCAAATATATTTGATGCAGCGAACACGAAATTTTTAAAAAGAAAAATAAAAGGATTTTTAGAAGCTAAAAATTTGACTATAAAATATCCAGGATCAAATTTTAATTCATTAAATGGCCTCAATTTTAAAATATACCCAGGAGAACTTATTGCTATTGTTGGCCCTGTAGGTTGTGGCAAAACCACCCTCGCAAAGTCTTTAGGCAGAACTATCGAAATTCCAGACGGGCAATTATTTTTAGATGAAATTGATGTAAAAAATATGAAATTAGGAGATCTCAGAAAAAATATTGCAATAGTTCCTCAAGAAGCATTCTTATTTACTTCAACAATCACAGAAAACCTACGTTTTGGAGAGCCAAAAGCTTCAACGAGATCTGTTAAAAATAGTGCCGAAAAGGCTGGATTGATAGATGATATTAATAATTTCCCTCAAAAATTTAAAACAATTGTAGGAGAAAGAGGTATTACACTTAGTGGCGGACAGAGGCAGAGAACAGCTCTTGGAAGAGCATTGCTCGTAAATGCTCCTATTGTCGTTCTTGATGATGCTTTAGCAAGTGTCGATAATAAAACAGCTACATTAATAATCGATGAGATGAGAGAAATTAGTAACAAAACGATTTTAATGATTAGTCACCAATTATCTGTGGCAGCAACTTGTGACAGAGTTTTGGTAATGGATAACGGTGAAATAGTACAAGAAGGCAGTCATAAGAATTTAATAAAAGAGAATGGTTTATATAAACAACTTTGGGAAAGAGAATTAGCCACTAACATTATCAAAAGCTAAAAAGTGATTTTTTATCTTATGATATAAAAATTTAAGTAATGTTTGAATTCCTAAAAAATATCATGAATAATGAAGAAACAAATATTTCCAATAATATTAAATCAAGTCATAGAATATTAGAAACAGATATTAAAAAAGATCCTGCCCCTCAAGAAGATGAGATAATATTTGGATGTGGTTGTTTTTGGGGAGCTGAGAAATGTTTTTGGAAATTACCAGGAGTTGTTACAACTTCAGTAGGTTATGCTGGTGGTGATAAGGTCAACCCAACATATTATGAAGTATGTTCTGGTTTAACTGGTCATTCAGAAGTTGTAAGAGTTATTTGGGACAAAAGAGAAATAGATATAAGTGATCTATTAAAAATGTTTTGGGAATGTCATGACCCTACACAAAAGAATAGGCAAGGTAATGATATTGGGACTCAATATAGATCAGTTATATATTATAAAAATGAAAATAATAAAAAAATTATATTAGCAAGTAAAGATCAATATCAAAAAGAACTTAATAAAAGGAATCATGGATTAATAGAAACAGAAATAAAAATGATTGATACATATTTTTATGCGGAAAATTACCATCAACAATATCTTGCATCGCCGGGAAGCAGACAATATTGTTCTGCTTCTCCTACAAAAGTTCAATTAGGAGATTTTACTGGAAGTAATTACAAATTAAATAAAAATATCTGGGAAAACTTTAATTGGGAAGTTGAAAAGTGTGTATTGAGATCTGATAACAATCCTATAAAGATTAACATTTAAATCCTACTTATCTTTATAGTAACAATACGGGGCGTAGCGCAGTTTGGTAGCGCACCACTTTGGGGTAGTGGGGGTCGTGGGTTCAAATCCCGCCGTTCCGATTACTTATCTTCATCATTTATGAGGGATTTGTACAGTTTATATGAGCTTATGCCGACAGCTATAAAAGTAAAAGATGAAAAAAAGACTAGAACTAATATAGTGAAGTTTGAAACTTCAACTTCACCAAGCTGGAAAGATATAAAAATATTCATTAGACAATATTTTTTTAAACATTAACATAATTGCAAAATCTTTTTACAACAATTTATAAATTCAGAAGAATTACTACACCAAATACAACCCTGTAGATAATAAATATTTTCAAACCATTGGAAGAGAAATACCTTAATAAGAAATGTATAGCAAATAATGAAGATAAAAATGTAGTCGTAAGACCAACAATTAGAGGGGCAAAACTAAATGAGAAAAATTTATCAAAAGAAGAAATGAATTCAACGATAGCGGCAAAAGAGATAGCAGGTATGCCTAAAAGAAAAGAGAATTTAACAGCATCACTTCTTCTCCAACCAGATACTAAAGCTGTAGAAATAGTAACGCCAGATCTTGAGGTACCTGGAAAAATAGCAAGGGCTTGTGAAAGACCTATCAAAAAACTATCTGTATAATTATGATTTTTTAAATTTATAGAACCCTTATTTGAACTATTAGCTATGTACATGAAAAATGCCATAAGTAATGAAACTAAAGCTATAGACAAATTTGAACGAAGAATCTCATCAAAAAAATTAGGAACGAATAATTTTATAATCCCACCAATCAAAATAATTGGAATAGTTCCAATCAAAATTGATCTGAACAACCTATCATGAGTTAAATAATAATAGATTTTTTTTGATGATTGGCTTTTTAATTTTAAAAAATCTTTCCTAAAGTACCAAAACAAAGCCAAAACACTCCCAAATTGAATAATTGCAGATAAAGAAGATCCAGGATCATCAATTCTAAAAAAATGAGATATAACTTTTAAATGTGCAGTGCTACTTACAGGAAAAAATTCAGTTAAACCCTGTATTAAACCATATAAAAAAAATTTAAAATATTCCGACAACATATAAAAAATTTAATTGAATACCTATAATTTTGAAAAATAATTAAAATAAAGCAGGTAAAACTAAAATATAGATTTAATTGTTATTTGATATAAAAAGAGAATTCATAATGATAGGAACTGAAAAATAGATTTACCTTTTCACATCGTGAGCACAACCATCACCCTTATAATTTTCACTTTCATAAAAATCATTTTTTGTGCCGAAGTAAATAGTTAATAAAACAAAAGGTAAGCTTAATATAAATAAAACAGTTGTTAAATCCATAGTTATTTGATAATTGAATGAAAAATTTAAATAATCACTTGTTAGTTACTCTACGGGTTTAATAATCCGTTGGACCCTTAATACCAAGGTAAAAGAAAGCTCCTAAACCCACTAAAAGTAACACACCTGCTATAGCTGCAGAAGGCACAAAGCCGCCTATCGCAAAAGAAGAAAAATAATACATTTATAAAAACTAAAACTAGTTAGATAATATCAATAAAAAATATATATTTGTAAAAAATTATGACTCGAAGACAATTAGAAGATTTTTTTAAGCTACTAAAGTCGAATCTTCATTATCAGCAGAAATTCTTATTCTCTCTTCCAACTTAGGGCCATATAATTCATTTCCCCAGATTTCTACTCTTGAATCGTTTGGTGCTTTAAAAGTAAGTATATCAGTTGGGAATAAAACTCTCTCAAGAAAAAAATTTGATGGGCCAATACATCTCAAGACAACCATCCTACAGCTTTCGTTTTTGTAAGAAAACTCAACCATTCCTAAACAACAAAATATATACAATTAAACAACATTAAGAGCTAATTAAAATGTATAAAAAATTACTAAAAAAAATATTTAGAAAGTTCTACGTATTTAATCCGATCTCAACTAATTTTCTTTCTTGATCAATTAATAACAACGCATAAGATTTTATATCATCAAAACTATTATGAGGGATAGAAACATTTAGCATTCTCAAGAAACTAGATAATTTTTCATCCTGAAGAGCATTTCCTTTCTGTAAAAACATTTCTTTTTCTTGATTTGTCTTCCAAATATTCATATATTCAAACTTCAAAGGCTTAAAGTGCCAAATTTTATCAATTAAACTCCAGACTTCTAAATATTCCTGTAAATTATTTTGAATATTATGCCTATAAGATAATTCATGAGCGCTGAGCTCTACTGAATTTACATTTTGATAATTAAAATCTCCAGAAAGAGGTTCTATGCCCAAAAACCATCCCTCAATAATTAATAGATCAGGATTATCTAATCTCCAATGAGATCTATCTCCTAAGCCATTTCTCAAAGATTTATCAAAAACGGGTACATTTAATTCTCCTTTTAGTTTCCAATTTAATAATTTTTCATGCATTAATTTTACAGAGTGACTACCAGGAAAACCTCTTGCGACATTCCAAGGATTATTCTTAATTGCTATTTTCATTTCATTTGAAGGAAGATAAAAATCATCAATTGAAATAACCCCAATTTTAAAGTTTAATTTTAATGATATTGCTTCAAGCCATTTACCTAAAGTTGTTTTGCCTGTTCCAGGTAAGGCTGAGATACCAATTATTTTTCTATCAGAAAAATTATTATGAAATTTGTAAGCATGTGACAAAAGAGGAAGAGCTAAACCCCAAATCCAATCATCATTTATTTTATTATTCCAATATTGATTAATTGAAATAATGCTTTTTTGATTATTCCAAAAATTAAACCAATCATCCAAAGATTCCCAACCTATATCAATAATTAATTTTTCAAATTTATCAAGAGGAAAATTAATATTTAAATTTTTCACATTTCTAAATTAGTCCTAGCTTATTTATTAATTTATTTATTTCATTTTTCCAACCATATCCATTTGGTTCAGAGGCTAAAGTAAATTCAAAATCTTTTAATTTTTTAATTAAATTTAAGTTAGGTCCATGTATTCCTGGAATAACAATTCTAATATCTGAGTTTAAAAGTAGAGGCAAATCATTTGGAGAATCCCCCAAACCTACAATTTGAATATTTTGAATATTTGAATATTTTTTAAGAGCATTTATTGCTTTCCCTTTATTAGAGTTTATAGATAATAGGTGACTCATTCTATTTCCCTTAAAGACATCGACTTTCAGCTTTTTACAACAGATTTTAATTTTTTCTTCTAAAAAATCTGGCGGATTTAAAAAAGGCATACTCCAATGCCTATCTCTCATTAAGCTTAATGAGTTTCCTTTTATCCCTGTAAGATCAGTCGCTTCTTCATCAGTTAGATCATTTAGAGGAATAAGCTTATAATCAATTTCTTTAGAAATAAGATTTAAGATTTCTTCAAGAAATTCGTATTTTTTTCCAAGGATAATTTCTCCATTAACCTTTTCAAGAGATTCACCATATATTGCTGCACCATTTTCAACAATATAGGGATCTGTTAAGTTTAATTCCTTCCTAATAACTTTTACTTCAGAAGCGGTTTTGCTTGTACAAAGAATTACAGGTATAGATAATTTTTGTAGTTTTTTTATGGTTTCTCTAGCAGGTGATAAATCATAGGAGTGATCCATTAAAGTACCATCTACATCACTTACAACCCAAATAGAAGAATTTTCAATCATTTTTATAAAGCACTAAGCCAAATTACTTGAAAAGGATCAAGACTAATATTTTTGCAATTGTATTTAGTGGATGTTAAGAAATCTTGGGTATTAAAATCATTATCAATTATTTTTGGGAGGTCATTATCATTCAATTGATAATTAATTTTATTTTCAGTCATATTATGGATTGCATAAACAGACTTAGGTCCTTTACTTCTTTTGATTACAACAATATCACTTCTACCTTTAGATAAACATTTCATATCCGAACAAGGGTGAAATTGCTTTAATTCAGATCTGACATCCATAGCAATACGAAGATATTTTAAGTTTTTATTAGCATTAGATTCAGAATTATTTAAAACTGCTAGAAGATTTTCCGATTTAAACTTTTCTCTATTGAGGTCCCTTCTTTGACCTGTCATAGAAAAACTTTTGATATCATTCTCTGAAGCTAGTAATGCTGGTAAATAAAAGGCAGGAACCCCTTTCAGAGCCATTACTAATAATTGACTCAAAATAAATCTCTCATATTGAAATCTTTTAGCATCCCTACTGGAGTCTTCCATTGCACTCCACCAACTAATATTCAATTCATAAGGTTTATCATCACCATTTGATAAACGTCTATGACTTACTAATCCGCCTCTTTTCTCACAATTAATTAATAAATCTTTTATTCTCTGCTCATTCATTAAACCCTCAAGAGCTCTTAGCCCAACACCATCGTGAGATGCTGTGAAATTAAAAAGAGTAGTATCATCAGGTAATGCTGGCCAATCAAAAATCCATGAATTTAGAATATCAGCTCTTGAAGTAATAATTGCTTCTAGGAGAAGAGGAGGCAATGGGAAATTGTATGCCATATGGGCTTCATTATCAGGAATCAGATAAGATAGATTTTCCTTCTGAGGAACATTAGTTTCAGTTATTAAAACTCCCTCATCAAGAAGATTATTTAAAAGAACTCTTAAGAGTTTCACAATTGAATGTGCTTTTGGTAGATGCAAGCAAGTTGTTCCTGATTCCTTCCAAATAAAACCTACTGCATCAAGTCTGAACCATTTAATTCCATTGGATAAATAAGTAATAATTAAATTTAAGAACTCAAGAGTCATTTTTGGATTATGCCAATTCAAATCAATTTGATCTGGGCCAAAAGTTGTCCAAACTTGTTTAGGGCCATCTTCAGTATTTATTTGAGAAAACAAAGAGGAACTTCTAGGTCTAACTACATTTGACCAGTCAAGATTTTGTTTCGGTGAAAAAACATTTGATATACCCGGTTCTTGGGATTTAATAAATTGTTGAACCCATGGGTGAGATGATGAGACATGGTTTAGTACCAAATCAGCCATCAAATCATGATTTTTAGAAATACTTTTGAGATCTTCCCAACCACCAAATTTTTCTTCTAAGGAATCATAACTTGAGACTGCAAAACCTCCATCACTTGTAGATTTCAGAAAAGGAAGAATATGTACAACTTTAGAAAGACTGCCAAAATATTTACTTAACAACTCACCAAGAGTTTTTAATGTTGCCTCGCCATTTTTATAAATACTATCTGCATAAGTTATCAAAACCGAATGAGATTCATTCCACCTTTCGTTATCTCTTATTTCTTCATAAGCAGATTTCTCTGAGAAATCATCTAAAATCTGTAATAATTGATTTGAAATAAAATTAATTTCTTCTGTAGTATTATTTGAATAAATTGTTTTTAACAATTTTTCAATCTTTAATCTATCTAATTTTTTCTCTGAATCAATTTGCTTCACTTTGAAAAAATCAACGAAGTATTATTACTATTCTGCACATCAATTAGAAAATGGACTTTCAACAAGGGTTAATCACAACAATACATGAATATGGAGTTACAAGAAATTTACTTAAAGAATTAAACAAAAGTCTTAAAAATAGATCAACTAGCATTTTAATACCTTGCTTATATGAAGAGTTTGAGCGTCCAGCATTAAAAGACATAAGAGAAGTTTTAAAAGACCTTACAGGCTTAAATGAATTAGTTATTGCTCTATCTGCAAAAACAGTTGAGCAAGTTAAAGCAGCAAATTCCTTTTTTGACTCAATGCCATTTCCAGTTCACGTTCAATGGACTAATTCTCCCTCTGTAATAGAACTATTAAAAAGCCAAGAAAAAAATGGCTTAGAACTTTTAGGAACTCCAGGGAAAGGATGGGCTGTCTGGCAAGGCATAGGAGTTGCCACTAGAAAATCAGAAGTTGTTGCTCTTTTTGATGCTGATATAAGAACTTTTAGTCCTTTGTATCCTTCAAGAATGATACTTCCACTTCTCGATGAATCTTATGGAATATCATACGTAAAGGCCTTTTACAGCAGGTTATCCTTAGAGACCAATCAATTGCAAGGTAGAGCAACAAGATTATTTGTAGGTCCCTTATTGGCAAGTCTTGAACAGTTGGTAGGGAAGGGTCCCTTCTTACAATATCTTCAATCATTTAGATATCCATTAGCTGGTGAGTTTGCTTTCACTAAAGACCTTGCAATGAATTTAAGAATTCCTTGCGACTGGGGTTTAGAGATAGGTTTATTATCAGAGGTTTATAGAAACGTAAGAACCTCCAAAATAGCCCAAGTTGACCTAGGTTTGTTTGATCATAAACATAAGAATATTGGTGATTCATCTAAAGAAGGATTGCAAAAAATGTGCACAGAAATACTTTCAAGTGTTTTAAGAGGTCTGATGGAGCATCAAGCAGAGACCTTAACAAGTACTCAACTATCAACCTTAGAAGTTCTTTATAAAAGAGTTGGAGAAGATAGAGTAAAACAATTTGGATTAGATTCAGCAGTTAATCAACTTCCATACGATAGGCATGAAGAAGAACTATCAGTACAAAAATTTGCGAAACTTTTAAGACCAGCGACAGTAGATTATTTAGCTTGCCCTACAACACAGCAGTTACCAAGTTGGTCAAGAGTTCTATCTTGTGAGAACAAACTGCAAGAAGATTTAGCAATTGCAGGGTCACAAGATATAAAGACAACTGAAAAAGAATTAATTAAAAACTTCTAAAGTAAAAAGTACCTTTGAGCCATTGGGACTTCATCAAGGGGTTCACAAGTAAGAAGTTCCCCATCAGAAAAAACTTCATAAGTTTGAGGATCAACTGAAATATTTGGTAGTTTACTATTAAGTTTCAAGTGTGATTTAGAGATATTTCTGGTATTTTCAACGGCAATACATTTCTTTTGTAAACCTAATTTATTAGGAATATTTTGATCAATTGCATTTTTACTTAAGAAGGTAAAAGAACTTTTAATTAGAGATTGGCCGAAACTTGCAAACATAGGTCTACCATGTACAGGACCTGGAGTAGGAATTGAAGCATTTGCATCACCCATTTGGGACCAAACAATAGATCCTCCTTTAACAACTAATTCAGGTTTTACCGCAAAAAAAGAAGGTTTCCACAATACCAAATCTGCAATTTTACCCTTTTCTATAGACCCTACATGTTTATCAATACCGTGAGCTATTGCAGGATTAATTGTAACTTTAGAAATATATCTCTTTACTCTGTAATTATCGTTTCTATCAGAATCCTGCGATAGCGGCCCCCTTTGTACTTTCATTTTATGAGCTGTTTGAAAAGTTCTTGTAATTACTTCACCAACTCTTCCCATAGCTTGAGAATCACTAGCAATAATTGAAAAGGCACCTATATCATGCAAAATATCCTCAGCTGCAATAGTCTCTCTTCTGATCCTTGATTCAGCAAATGCAATATCTTCTGGGATTTTAGAATCTAAATGATGACAAACCATTAACATGTCAAGATGTTCTTCTAATGTATTCTTCGTATAGGGTCTTGTTGGATTAGTACTACTTGGAAGAACATTTTTTTCTCCACAAATTTTAATAATATCTGGCGCATGTCCTCCACCTGCTCCTTCCGTATGAAAAGTATGAATAGTTCTTCCTGCAATAGCGTTGATGGTATCTTCAACAAAGCCTGCCTCATTCAAAGTATCAGTATGAATACATACTTGTACGTCAAACTTATCTGCAACATTAAGACAAGAATTTATTGTAGAGGGAGTCGTTCCCCAATCCTCATGAAGCTTCAATCCACATGCACCAGCTTCAACCTGATCAATAAGATTTCTCTCGTTTGTTGAATTTCCTTTTCCAAAAAAACCTAAATTCATGGGGAATGCTTCTGCAGATTGAAGCATCCTTGAAATATGAAAAGAACCTGGAGTACAAGTAGTGGCATTTGTGCCAGTTGCAGGTCCAGTTCCTCCTCCTAACATAGTTGTGATTCCAGAAGCTAATGCCGTTTCAATTTGTTGGGGACATATAAAATGTATATGGGTATCTATTGAACCCGCAGTAAGAATATGGCCTTCTCCAGCTATTACTTCTGTTGATGCACCAATAACAATATCTACATTATCCTGGATATCAGGATTACCAGCCTTACCAATTTCAAAAATCATTCCATCTTTTATACCCACATCAGCCTTAATTATTCCCCACCAATCTACGATCAAAGCATTAGTTATTACGGTATCTACAGCTCCATCAGATCTTCTTAATTGAGACTGTCCCATCCCATCTCTAATAACTTTACCTCCACCGAACTTAACTTCATCTCCATATGTAGTTAAATCCTTTTCTACTTCTATAAAAAGTTCGGTATCAGCAAGTCTTACTCTATCCCCGGTCGTGGGTCCGTAAGTTTGCGCATAAGTATTTCTGTCAATTTTATAGGACATAATTTTACGTATCTAAAGAACCGTTAACCAATGAATTAAAACCATGTACAAACCTTAAACCTGAATATGGAACTAATTTGACATCAGTTGTGTCTCCAGGTTCGAATCTAATTGCTGTTCCTGCAGGAATGTCAAGACGCATACCAAATGCTTCTTCTCGGTCAAAAATTAAAGACTTATTAGCTTCAAAAAAATGATAATGAGATCCAATTTGTACAGGCCTATCTCCAGAATTAGAAACTTTTAATGTTTTAACTTCCTTACCAAGATTTAATTCGATTTCACCTTGTTCAGGTATTATTTCGCCAGGAATTAAATTACTCATAACTAGTTAATCGGATTGTGAATAGTAACTAACTTTGTCCCATCTGGGAAAACTGCTTCAATTTGGACTTCATCAACCATTTCAGGAATGCCCTCCATAACTTGTGATTTTGAAAGCCAGGTAGTTCCCTCTGACATTAATTGACTTACACTTTTTCCATCTCGAGCTCCTTCAAGAACTTGAAAACTCAAAAAAGCAATTGTTTCAGGATAATTAAGCTTAAGACCTCGACTAAGCCTTCTTTCAGCTAAGAGAGCAGCAGAAAAAATCAGTAATTTATCCTTTTCTTGAGGTGAAAGATGCATAATAAAAAATTAATCTATTTATTCTTAAAAAAGGTTCTTTCTGAACATAATTAATAATTCATAGAATCTTGTAAAGGCCATACACCTTGATATTTTGGCTCACAAAATCCACTAACAGACCTAATTTGTTTCCAAATACAAAAAAAACATTTCCTAGCTTCTTGAGAAGAACTCCCCAGAAATCTTACAGAGATTCCATTTTCAAGGATTCCAATAGATAAATTATTATCAGTTTCATTGAAAATCTTTTTTATATTTCCCACAAGATTATTTATTTTCGATTTGGAAAAATCTTTTTTGCAAATCCAAATTAAAGATCCAAAAACAGGCATGTAATCCATACCTGATTTGGCTGCATAACTTGCCTTAGATAATTCAATTTGATCAACATATTCCCAATCATCAAATAAATCATTATTTCTCATAATTTCTAATTTAGACCTAAAAACTCCACTCTCAATAGATTCACCAGAGGAAGATCTTCCAAGTCTTATTAAATCAGTAAATAAAAAACTTGAAGTTTCTGAAATAGATACTTTAAAAATTTGATCAAATAAACCATTTGCAAAGATAATTGTTTCTTGAGGGAGATATTCCAAATGAGAATTATCAAGAATATTTATTAGATTTTTTTGCTTTGAAAAAGTTCCTTTTGGATTGATTTTAGATATCCCAACTGATCCATATACTTTCTGAGCTGAAGAAGTAGTCAACAATACCTTAGAGTTTTTTTCAAGGTTTACCTCAAACTCAAGTAAATCGCCGCCAACCAATCCCCCTGCAGTATGAAGTACAGGTAAAATGCACCTACCCTCCTGATCATGAGTAGACTTTAATAACTTGTAAGGAGAAGTTGATTTAGATTTAAAGATTGTTTTATCAACATTTCCTAAACTTGCTTTATTATTGAAAAAATTTAAGAAACAATTACCTTCCCATGAAGTTTTAATCATAAATTGTTTTCTTTAATTACTAGATTAAAGTAACCAAAAATTTTGATTATGAGAATGAATAAACAAATTGTTGTAACTGATTGGATTAAGGAAAAACCGAAATTAGGTTCATTTTTAAAACTTACCCTAAGTTCAGAAGAAAGAAGAATCTTACGAGGAAAAAGATTAACTGATTGTGATCAAGAAATAATTTTACAATTACCTAGAGAGGGAAAATTAAATGATGGAGATATTCTTTCAACTAATGAGTCCAATTTTTATGTAGAGATAATTGCCAAAACAGAAAATTTAATTGAAATAAGTTCAAATTCTAAAATTGAACTTATTAAAACCGCTTATCATCTTGGAAATAGGCACGTAGAGGTAGAAATCGAAGAAGGCATTCTTCTTACAAAAAGTGATTATGTTATTAAAAATATGCTTCTTAATTTTAATGTTGATGTAAAAAATACAAAAAAAAAGTTTTTTCCGGAAAGAGGCGCCCATAGTCATGAGTAAAAGTCACTTATTAAAATATTTATTAATAAGCCCTAACTTACCAGTTGGAGGATTTTGTTATTCGGAGGGATTAGAGAGTTACTTAAATACCAAAGATTTAAAAGACTCAAATTCGGTAAAAGAATTAATCATAAGTGAACTAGAAATTGGCCAGATTAGACTAGATGCTAGACTATTATTAGATTTTTTTGATATTTATAAAGAGTTAAACGATGGCAAAAATTTAAAAAGTAATTTGCAAAAGCTAATGAGTTTGGATAAATGGATCCTCGCATCAAAAGACTCAGTCGAAATGAGAGAACAACAAACTCAAATGGCAAAATCTCTCTTTGATCTAAACAAAGAATTTGGATTCGAATATATATATAAAAAAAATAAGAAAAACTCCTGGTCTTTTGCGTGGAGTTGGGCTTGTTATTGTTTTGAAATTACGAAGTTAGAAATGGTTGAGAATTTTTTCTACGCATGGAGTGCAAACCAACTTAGTGCAGCATTGAGGATTATTCCTATTGGTTCAACAAAAGCACAATTAATTCAGAGAGATTTATTAGCAATAATTTCAAAAGTTTCTAAAGAAATTATGGACAAAGAAATTAATGACATCTATTTTGGCAATGTAGGTTTAGCTATGGCACAACAAAATCATAATGACCTTTATACAAAGCTTTTTAGAAATTAATTTATGAGCAGCAAATTGAGAGTAGGAGTTGCTGGGCCTGTAGGCTCAGGAAAAACTGCATTAGTAGAGACTCTATGCTTAAGCCTGAAAAAAAATTATGAGATAGCTGTTGTTACTAATGATATTTATACCAAAGAAGATGCTAACTTTCTTATAAATAAAAAAGTTTTAGAGGAAGGAAGGATTATTGGTGTAGAAACAGGAGGTTGTCCTCATACAGCGATAAGAGAGGATTGTTCCTTAAATAAAAACGCAGTTTTAGATTTAGAAATTAAATATAATCCTTTAGATTTTGTTTTTGTAGAAAGCGGAGGTGATAATTTAGCATCTAGTTTTAGTCCAGAACTTGTAGATTTATCAATATATGTGATTGATGTATCTGCCGGTGACAAAATTCCTAGAAAAGGGGGACCAGGGATAACAAGGTCAGATTTATTATTAATAAACAAAATTGACTTAGCAGATATGGTTGGTGCAGATTTAAATATTATGAAAAGTGATACTGAATTTATGAGAAAAGGGAAACCTTGGTTTTTTACCAATCTAAGTAACGGCAAAGGAGTTGAAGAAATAATTCAATTTTTAGAATCACATATTCCCAACAATCCAAACTAGAAAAATGTTAATTAATTATATATTGGATTCAACAAAAAGTTACGACTGATACAAAACGAATCCTCACTCGTTAATAACTTTTATTTTATCCCCCTAATGAGGGTCAATTACCTAATTTATCCTAATTCATGAGAATTTCAAGGCGTATTTTGGCAGGTTTAGCTACTGCCTCACTTGCGGTCACTGCAACTTCGTGTGGTGGAGGCGGAACCTCCGGAAGTTTCGATGACACAGTAACCGTTGGTATTTTGCATTCGTTATCCGGAACAATGGCTATCTCTGAATCAACTCTTGTTGATACAGAAAAAATGGCTATTGAAGAGATAAATGCTGCTGGTGGTGTTAATGTCGGCGGCAAAAGCTACAAAATAGAATACATAGTTGAAGATGGTGCATCTGACTGGCCTACCTTTGCTGAAAAATCAAAGAAACTTATAGACCAAGACGGAGTTCCTGTCGTATTTGGTGGATGGACATCTGCAAGTAGAAAGGCAATGTTACCTGTCTACGAATCAAAAGATGCGTTCCTCTACTACCCAATTCAATATGAAGCTCAAGAATGTTCTAACAACATTTTCTATACAGGAGCCACACCAAACCAACAATCAGAACCCGCTACAGATTTCATGTATAAGCGTTCTCCCGCAGCTGGTGGAGATTTCTTCCTTGTAGGTTCTGATTATGTTTTCCCAAGAACTTCAAACACAATTACAAAAGCTCAGGTAAAACAATTGGGCGGTAAAGTTGTTGGAGAAGATTATCTTCCACTAGGAAATACTGAAGTTGCTCCAATTATCTCAAAAATCAAAAAGGCGCTTCCTGAAGGTGGAATAATCATTAATACACTTAATGGTGACCAAAACGTTGCATTCTTCAAACAGATTCAAGACGCTGGTATCACTCCTTCGAGTGGCTACTACGTAATGAACTATTCAATTGCTGAAGAAGAGATTAGTACAATTGGTCCTGAGTTCCTTGAAGGTCACTACGGTGCATGGAATTACATGATGTCAATTGATACTCCTGCATCTAAGAAATTTGCTAAAAGTTTCAAGAAAAGATGGGGAGCAGATCGTGTTGTAGCTGATCCTCAAGAATCTGCTTATAACATGGTTTACTTATGGAAACAAGCAGTTGAAGATGCTGGAACTTTCGACGACAACGCAGTAAGGGAAGCACTAGTTGGACAAAAGTTTGATGCCCCACAAGGTCCAGTTGAAGTTATGCCTAACCATCACTTATCTCAAACAGTAAGAATTGGAGAGATTAATGCAGAGGGTGGCTTTACAATTCTTGAAGAGACTGGAGTTGTTCTTCCTCAAGCATGGAACCAAAAACATCCAAGCTCAAAAGGATTTGCATGCGATTGGACAGATCCTTCAAAAGGAGAAAAGTATAAGCTTTAATTTAATTAAAACCTATGCTTCAAAATAAAAGGAGGTTAACACCTCCTTTTATTTTATATAAACAAATATTTACTTTTTCACATTGGAGTTACTTCTCGACAGTCTTTTTAATGGTGTTGCGATCGGATCTGTACTACTTGTTGCGGCATTAGGTCTTGCGATTGTTTTTGGTCTTATGGGTGTTATAAATCTTGCCCATGGAGAACTTATGATGCTTGGGGCTTACACAACATACGTTACGCAATTAATTTTCAAATTACCCATATTAAAACCCTTCTACAATTCATACATAATAGTTTCAATTTTCCTTGCTTTCATTGTTAGTGGAGTAGTAGGCATTCTCCTGGAAAAAACTATAATTAGGAAGCTTTATGGAAGTCCACTAGAAACTCTCCTCGCCACTTGGGGTGTTAGCTTAATTCTTCAACAATTTGTCAGAAGTGTACCATTGGCTTATGGGACTGGTTTAGTTATAAGTCTTATAATTGGTTTATTTTTACCAACAACGTTTCCCCAAAAAATAAAAGAATCAATAAATTTCAAATATTTTAGATTTAGTTCTTGGATATTGGCTGCTTTAACTGGTGTTCTTACCGGTAGCGTTATTTCATCCAATGTAAGCAAAATAAGTAGAGCGAGTGCTCGTAATGTTGATGTAACAGCTCCCTCATGGATGAGAGGTCAAGTAGAAATTTTAGGAACTGCATTTCCTAAAACAAGATTAATGATAATTGTAATTACACTTATCTCTGTAATTGCAATAACATTATTTCTAAACCAAAGTGCTTGGGGGATGCGTATTAGAGCAGTTACTCAGAACCGACAAATGAGTGACTGCCTTGGTATATCTACTGAAAAAGTGGATATAATTACCTTCGGAATAGGATCTGGCTTAGCAGGAGTTGCTGGAGTAGCAGTATCACTATTAGGTTCTGTAGGACCAAATGTTGGCGGAAATTATATCGTTGGTTGTTTTATGGTTGTAGTGCTAGGAGGAGTAGGAAATTTATTAGGTACAGTACTTGCTTCCTTTGGAATAGGAATAATGACTGATTTAATTGGAGCTGGAAGGCTCTTATCAATTTGGCCAGATATGCCTTTACCACTCTCAAACACAATCAACTTTTTTGCTACAACAAGTATGGCAAGAGTAATGATATTTGCATTAATAGTTATATTCTTGCAATTTAAACCAACAGGTTTATTTCCTCAAAAAGGCAGGATGGTGGAAAACTAATGTCTCTAAGTAAATTTAAATTTGATAAAAAAATAGTATTATCATTCTGGATAATATTAATAGCTCTAATTATTGCAGCACCAACCTTACTCCCTGTATTTAGACTAAACCTTCTAGGTAGATACTTATCTTTGTCCATAGTAGCTCTTGGTGTAGATCTTATCTGGGGATATACAGGTTTGTTAAGTCTTGGACAAGGTATATTTTTTGCATTAGGTGGATATTGCGCAGCAATGTATTTGCAAATAACAAGCTCTTCTGAATTCCCAAATAATATTCCTGAATTTTTTGCTTTATACGGTGTTGAAAAATTGCCTTTTTTCTGGGAACCGTTTAAATCGCCAATTTTCACCTTCTTCGCTATCTGGATAATTCCAGCATTGGTTGCTGGTTTAATTGGATTTCTTGTTTTCAGGAATAGAATCAAAGGGGTTTATTTTTCTATACTTACTCAAGCTTCTCTCCTTGTATTCTTTAACTTCTTTAATGGACAACAAAAACTTATAAATGGAACAAATGGATTGAAAACAGATGTAACACAACTATTTGGTCAGATGGTAGGTTCTGAGTCCATGCAAAGAATATTCTTTTGGATAACGGCCATACTAGTTATAGCGGCATGGTTTTTTGCAAAGTGGGTAGTTAGAGGAAGATTTGGAAATATTCTTATAGGAATACGAGATGATGAACCAAGAGTTAGGTTTACAGGATATAACCCAGTTATATTCAAGACGATAGTATTTTCTATTGCTGGAGGTCTCGCTGGAATTTCTGGAGCTTTATATACTGTTCAGTCTGGAATAGTATCACCACAATTTATGACAGTTCCCTTTTCTATAGAAATGGTTATATGGGTTGCTGTTGGAGGTAGAGGAACTTTATTGGGAGCAATACTAGGAGCAGTTTTTATCAACTACGCAAAAAGTCTAGTAAGTGAAGCTTTACCTGCTAGCTGGATGTTTATCCAAGGAGGGTTATTTATCCTAGTTGTAACAGCTCTGCCAGAAGGAGTTTTAGGATGGATTCAAGGAGATGGTCCTAGGAACCTTCTTCAAAGATTTGGTTTGAAAAGGAAGATTGAAACTTATCCAAGCTTAGAAGTTAACAATAAGGAGGGGAATAATGAATAATAAGGATCTTCTAAATTTAATAGATATTACTGTTAGTTTCGAGGGTTTTTTAGCTCTTAACAAACTTAATTTAAATTTAAAGAAAGGAGAATTAAGAGCTGTAATAGGACCTAATGGGGCAGGTAAAACAACATTTCTTGATGTAATAACTGGAAAGGTTAAGCCAACAAAAGGTGAAGTAATTTTCAAAGGAAAATCTTTAGTAGGTAGAAAGGAGCATAAAATAGCAAGGCTTGGAGTGGGAAGAAAGTTTCAAAGTCCAAGAATCTTTGAAAATCTAACGGTTAAAGAAAATCTTGAAATATCTGTGACAACTCCTAAAAGTCCCTTAAACCTTATAAATAAAAGTATTAAGGATGAGCAGCTAAATGAGATTGAACGTCTTATGAAGATTGTTAATTTAGCTCAAAAAGTTGATTCTAAAGCTGGATCCTTATCACATGGCCAAAAACAATGGCTCGAAATAGCCATGTTAGTAGGACAAAAGCCAGATTTGATGTTAGTAGATGAACCTGTTGCTGGTTTAACGGATGAAGAAACTGATCTTACAGCTGATTTATTAAAATCTTTATCAGGAGAAAATACCGTAGTGGTAATAGATCACGATATGGAATTTATAAGAAGACTTGATAGTAATGTTTCAGTTTTAAATCAGGGCACAGTATTATGTGAGGGAACGATGGAAACCATACAAAAAGACAAAAAAGTTATTGATGTTTATTTAGGAAGACCTGAAGACTAGTTATGGAAAATTTACTCGAAATAAAATCATTAAATACTTATTATGGTGAGAGTCATATTCTTAGAGATGTAGATTTAAATGTTAAATCAGGAGAAATGGTTTGTTTGATTGGAAGAAATGGAGTTGGCAAAACAACTTTATTGAAATCACTAATTGGTTTATTAAAACAAAAAAAAGGCGATATTTATTTGACTGGTGAAAATATCAATAGAAAAGCACCTCATCAGAGGGCGAGGAAAGGAATGGCTTATGTTCCTCAAGGAAGGGAAATTATTCCATATCTATCAGTTGAAGAAAATCTCATGTTAGGAATGGAGTCTCTACCGGGTGGATTATCTAAGAACAAGAAAATAGATCCATTTATTTATGATCTCTTCCCAATCCTAAAAGATTTTCTTCAGAGGAAAGGAGGAGATCTTAGTGGAGGACAACAACAGCAATTAGCTATTGCAAGAGCATTGCTTGGCAAACCTCAACTTCTATTACTTGACGAACCAACGGAAGGTATTCAGCCGAACATAGTTTTAGACATTGAAAATGCAATTAACCAAATAATTAGAGATACAGGAATTGGTGTTTTATTAGTTGAACAACACTTACATTTTGTAAGACAAGCTAATAGATATTATGCGATGCAACGCGGAGGTATTGTTGCAAGTGGAAATACTAGTGAGTTGAGTCAAGCAGTTATAGATAAGTTTTTAAGTGTTTAAATAAAATTATATTAGATTACTAAAAACTTTTATTCATTTTTCGCATCTTATAAGATCTATACTGTTTGGATGCTCATTTATATACTTATTAAATTCCATTGCTAGTGTTCTAGCCTCATAAGCGTCAAAAGCATAAAAACAATTTTCTAATCTTATGTTTTGAAAATCACGGTAATGTACCGTATATGGCTTCAATATATTATTTTTGTTCATTTTTATTTGCTAAAAAGCAATTATTTTATATCTCAACCATGCATATGTTCATAAATTTAAAGTACATCTTTTGTTGTTATCAAAATATATAGACTTGAATTATGTATTTAAAGATACTTTATAAAGACAAAAAGTAATTAATCTATTTTTTTTTAGAATCTTGCTTTTTGCCTTCTATCAAAAAAACAAATTTTGATAAAATATGACCAAAAACTGGAACCCAAAACTTTTCATAAAAAAATTTCATAAATATCAAGCAGCTAATGATTCATAATCTTCATTTTCAGTTTTATTTGTAAGCTTCAAATCTAAAGAATTAAATAAATGTTGCATAAGCAGAAAATCAAGTTCCCCTTTCAACAAATTAACATCGGATGAAAGTAGATCATCAACAAAATCATCAAAAGTATCTGAAAGAGAGCTCACAATTCAAAAATTATTTTTGATATTATCATCTCTTTAACAATAAAAGTCAACCAAATTTGAATATTGAATATTGATTTTTGAAATTTTTAAAAATTAATGAATAAAGACTAAAAAATTCAAATAATAAATATAAACAAACAAAATAATAGATTTAATACCAAGCTCAGAAACTTTGAATTCATTTTCATTTATCTTGCCTTTCTTAATTTTATATCTCTTCTTATTAAGATTATCAAAACGACAATAAACATACTTGCTAAAAAGAAATTTAAAGAAATGATCATCAAACCATTTAATTTATTAATAGCATGACTATTGATGTGCGCCATCTATAAAAGAAACACTTAAAAATTATTAAAGGCAATAAATTTTTGTATAAATGAAATTTGATATTAAATAAGCTAATTTAAAACTTATTTTTTAATTAGCTCAAAGTAACCATTTTTATTTAATAAGTACTTATCAAACCAAAGGCTTAATAGATTGTCTAATCCTATTCCATTCATTTTATTAATTTGAGAAGTCTTATAGTCTGAAAGTGCAAGCAATAAATAAGGGAAAATCATATCAGAAACTCCTTTTGGCAGTTTTTCTAAAGGTACTCCATGCGCTCTATCCCACAAAATTTGCATATCTTGAGAGAACAAAGAACTCCAATAACTAAAATTACAATATAACTTTTCTGGAGGGAGTAGATTTACAGATAAAACTGGGAGAGATGAATGCATAGGAATAAATATTTTAGTGATAAATTGAACTTAAGTTTTGAAATGGTTATAAATAATTTCTAATATGCAAATCTCCAATAAATACAAATAAAATTTAACGCACAGTACAGCACTTAGCAACACTTTTTAAGTGTTATATTTATTCATCATTTCCTGAAATTTAAGGAATGATAAAAACTTTTTATAAGTTTGCAAGTCAAAATTCTCCTGATTTACCTCATTAAAATGGGGTAATTTACTAGAATTAAAACGATGATCTAATTTAGTATCAATTGAGAGTTTTGTATTACCTATAAAGTCACCAGAATTATCCGGTAAGTTTTTTAAATGATCATAATTCCCTGGAAATGATTGAGTTTCTTTTCCATTTTTTTTATTAAATATACCTCTTACAGAAAGTGCTTCCTCCACCAAAATACTTATTATTTTTGAATTACTTAAATTGTTCTCTATGCTCAACTTGTCAATTATTTTCATAACATCTTCTCTAGGAATGAAACCAACTCTTTTTTTCTTGGTAGGCATCTAAAAATTAATTAAAGTTCAGCACTTGACTGTAATAAGTGTTGCACTATATTCATTATAAGTCAATTAAATGCTAATGATCTTACCTACAACCTTACTTTTAGGATTCCTTGGATATCTTTTCTACACATCAAAAAAAGAACTTTCACTGGATTACAATGTCCTTTCAGAAAAACAAGAAGAGAATGATGATCTGCATAAAGACTTGGAAGATCTATTTATATAAAATTACTTTATAGGTCCTTAAGAACTTTGTTTCTTGACTAAAGATATACAAAACCTTAAACATAATTAGAATGATAATAAAGATATAGAATCAATGACTGTCCATCAAGATTACGAAATAAAAATCAATCTAAATGAATTGATTGAGAAGAGAATTCCATGTTGTGATTTACTTCATCCAGATCATTGTCTAACAGAAAAACAAGTCTCTGAAATTGCTCATGATATTCGTATGGATTTAAATTTGCATGATCTCTACAAGCAAGTGGATCAACACATTATGAATTATGTCAATGCAGCTGGTATTGATAACAAAGATCATTGGGTTGAACCTCATCTTCCAGATTTGGAGAGAGATTTAAAAGAAGAGGTTGGTATAGAGTTTGATTAATCTTTTTTTACGAAAAAGATTAATATATATATATTTTTTTCTCTAAATCATCTATTAATTAATATATATATTTTTTCTCTAAATCATCTATTAATTTATAAATACTTTTAGCTGATCTCTTTCTTTTTTTTAAAATTTTAAAAACTATTAATCCCATCAATAATGCAATTATGGGACTGAAAAAAATAATTTCATGGTTCATAACCATCAAATAGAAGCATAATATTTAAATTATTAAAAAGTCTGCATCAATAAAATAGGTACTTTATACAAATATCCTTAGCTATAAACAATTAAGATTTTTTGTAAAAAAGTGAAAGAATCAAGAAATTTTTATAAATTAAGTAGATATAAATTTTAATTTAATAAAGATAATGATTAATTATTTTGCCTTAACAGTTACTGAGATGGGAATAGGTAAAATAGAGTTAGCAGTTATTGGAGCAGTAATTTTAATATTTCCAATTTTGTTCGTTTATGCATCTAAAAACCTCGATGCTAAGGGAGTTTTCGAATGGATGATGGAGAAACCCAATGATTGGATAGGTAAAAAATAAGACTTAGTAATTTAAATTTTTTAGTTAAATTTTAAATTTTCTAAACTACTAGTAGCAAAATCATAAACTTGGCAATTATTTTCTAAATCATTAACTATTGAATTTTTTAAAAGAGAATAATCTATCAACTTATTGAGTTTATTATTTTTAAATTCCTTATTAGTCTCTCCAATAGCAAATTTCAAAGCTCCTTCATCAGAAATACCGAATTTGTAAGTATTGCAGTAAGTTCTAGTGAACTTATTAGAAATCTTTTTAGTATAATTTTCTAGATTTTTAGAAGAAGTATCTAATGAGTAAACCGGACTACTTAAAAGAAAAAGCAAAGTTAAAATAAATATCGTAAAAACTCTTTTGATCATAATATTTCATAAATTGCAAGTTTAATATAGTTTAGAATTTAACTCTGCCGACTATGTTTTCTTAAAAATATAGAAATTAAAAAATTGTTAACCATAATAGCTATTTTACATTTTGGAAGATAAAAACTCTCTAAATGAGTATTTTAAAGTTTGAATTTTTTTTGGTAGTTTTTTTAAAAAACGCCTAAATGCTTTCGGCATAATAAAAATCTATATCAGTAATTAATAAATAACAAATAATAGTTTGGTATTCAATAAATAATTATCTAAAAATAAATAAATTAATTATTAAATATATGGATTGAGCTATGGAAATGTATTTGAACATGAATTATTGTTTAATTAAGTTCTAAATACAAATTTAATATGGCTTTACCAGAACTTATTTATGCTCCTATAGATGGCGGAACAATACATAGATATGAAATTAGTGGAGGCAAGAGAAAATTCTTAAGATTTATAGGTTGTTATTTGGGTCAGTGCAATTTCCACAAAAATATTGATGATGCTATTGATTACATTAAAAATTTGAAAGAATCACAAAAGATACAAAAAACATGAAATAAATATACATAGGTACGACAGATATTCAATATTTTTCAATAACTACATAATTATTGCTACAAATAATAGAGAATTTTCTTTTTATAAGAAATTGATTATTTACTTGGGTTATAGTTCCGAAAGATAAACAGTCATTTAAAAAAAGAAATTAATTTATGGAAAACAGACAAATTAATTTTTTTAAATCAAAAGACTTTAATACCGCTCTTAAGCCATTTAAAAAAGGAACGGTAGTAAAAATTGACTCGTTTGATATTAGAGAAAATCAAAAAGAATTAAAGATAGGTTTATTTGGTTGGTATGCAATTTGTCCCTCTAAGGAACTAAAAAAAAATAAGCTATATTACTTTTCGCTCTACGATGAGCCACTTGTTCTTTATAGAGATGAAAATCAAAACGTCAGGTGCATTAAAAATATTTGTCCACATAGAGGGGCCTCCTTCTTTGGAGGGACATTATCAGATGGAGTAATAACCTGCCCTTATCACGGAGCTAAGTTTTCATCTGGGGGAAGTTGCCAAAATCTAGACAGAATAACATGTAGCCATATAGTTGATAATAATTACGATAACTACGCCAAAAGAATTCATTTATCTCAATACAAGACTTCAGAAAAAAATGGATATATTTTTGTACATTTTTCTAAAAAATCTGAGACTGATTTAAATAATATAAGTGAAGATACACCTATAAGTAACTACCTATTATATGAAAATGGGTTTTCACACAAGGATTATGTCTTTGAGGAGGTATTAGTTGACTTCAAATGTGATTGGTCAAGGATTATTGAAAATCACTTGGATATCCTTCATATCTTTTGGGTTCATGGCGATACAATCCCTGATAAAGATGTTAATAAAAATGTACTAGTTAGTTTTAACCAGAAAATTAATATTAATCCCAAATACATTGAAAGTATTTATTATTACAAGAATGATCCTACAAAAGAATTTATCCGGATAAAGTATATACCTCCAGGAAGGATATTAATTTACAAAGGCGATCCTTCCTCATCAAGATATTTGCAAGTTTTAGATCATATTCCTCTAGGAAACAACAAAGCAAGAGTAATAGTAAGACACTATAGGAAATTTCTACAAAATAAACTTCTTAATAACCTCTTATTATTTAAAGAGACTCAAAGAAAGATTTTTTATAAGATATTCGATGAGGATTATATGATTTTAAAAACACAAACATATAATCACGATATGGGATTTATAAATAATGATGAAATAAAATTATTGGGAGAAGACAGAATAATAAATTATTTTTGGAAATGGTACAAGAAGTCTGAAGATAAAGATGAACCATGGAAAATTATTAATAAAACTCAAAATCTCGATGTATACGACAAAGTAATACTGAAATATCCACCTGAGATAAAGAAGTTAGAAATCATAAATAATATAGATATTATTAGAAAAACATTTGTAAGATTTGCTGCTCCACTAATATTTTTTATGTTAATAATATAATTTATGAAGAAAGTAAATAGACCTTCATGGTTAAATTGGCTGTATCTATTTATATTTATTTTAAGCTCAATTCAACTGATTGTATTCTGGAGCAATAAGTTTTAGTGGTTAATGAATTTTGGTTTGAGGCAAAAAATATAAATTGTTTTAAGGGTAATTCTAAAGTAATTAAGGATCTAAATATAAATTTAAAGTATTCAGAGAATGTAATTTTAATTGGACCTAATGGATCAGGTAAATCATCATTAATAGAAGTAATTAATAGAAACATTTACCCAGTAATAACTATTGAATCTCAATTGAAAATATTTGACAAAGAACTTATAAATTTATGGGAACTACGAAAAAGAATAAGCACTGTAAATAATGATATTAAAAACAGAATAAATCCAAATCTAAAAATTTTTGATTTAATTTTAAGTGGACTATATGGAAAATATTGTTACATAACAAATAAATCTGAAAGAGATATTTATATGGTGGAAAATATCATAAAAAATATGAATATATCAAATTTATCTAAAAAAAATTTTTCCCACTTATCAGATGGAGAAAAACAAATTACACTTATTGCAAGAGCGTTAATCAAAAAACCAGATATATTAATCTTAGATGAACCAATTGCAAATTTGGATTATAAATCAAAGTTTTTTGTAGTTGATAAGATTAATGAATTATCAAAATTAAATACCAAAATATTATGCGTAACTCATGATATTTCAATGATAACAAAAATTTATGACCGGGTCATAATGCTAAAAAATGGCAAAATAATCGCTGATGGGAATCAAAATAAGGTTATAAATAGTGAAAATCTTAATAATTTATATGGTATTAAAGCAGAAGTAACTAAAAATAATGGACTTTGGAGCATAAGCAGATTACCTAAATAACAATTATAAAAACAGCTATCGCAATTGCAAGAAATACTAATTTTTTTCTTTTAAAAAATGAAGAGGATTTATTGGTAAATGAAGAAGATCCACATTTAGAGCACACAATCTTACCTCCTAAAGATCGATCTGAAACGAATGAAGAACTTCCACATTTAAAACAAACTCTTTTTACACTCATCTATAAATTAAGTATTTAACGATTCTATTTAAATTATATTGCTAAATACTATGTAAAGAAAAACTTCAAAATTATTTTGATAATGAGAATCTATTGCAATAAGTGTTTTTTTAGTGCATAATTGATAATAATTCTCATTATCAAAATTAAATTAATGAATTTCCATATTTATGGAGAATCTCCTTCAAAATCAGTAAGAATAATAACTGGACAATCCGTTTTAATAGACCCTTCATCAAGACCAAAAGGCACATGCCTTGAAGTTGAAAGTGGAATTGCTAGAGTTTATTGCCCTTGTGAAGAAACTGAGGGTATGACACTTGCATTTTTACAATCAGGTGATCAATTAAGAACGGACCTTTTATGTAGCGATGGTGTCTGTGTTGAAGCATTAACAGATTTGTCATTTCATAGCAATGTAAATATTGATGAGAATATTGGTTTTGATGCAGTAAATGAATGGACTTTACAACTCCTTAGGATTAGACATTTAGGCAATGCAGAACAGCGATTACAAGCATTGTTTTCAATACTTGTAAATCGTTTAGGCAGAAGATGTGGGAAATGGTGTGAATTACCTTTTAGGCTTACTCACGAAAGGATTGGTGAATTAATCGGTTCTACACGTGTAACATCAACAAGATTAATTTCTAAATTAAGATCATCTGAGTTATTAATAGCTCCTATTGGAACCCAAACAGTCAGTGTTGCACCTTCTTTTATTGAAACATCACCCCTATAAAAAGATGAACGAATCACAATCGCTTACTAACAACTTGTTAATGGAAGTAGAAGTTTTATCAAATAGACTCAGAAATATAAAACAGTCTTACAAAACTACCGAAAATAAATCATTGAAGGAAAGGTTATTTTCTGAAAACAAAAATATTTTTAACAGAGTTAATGAGATTTATAAAATAGCTGAGCTCTTAAATAAAAAAAATAATGAGAAAATCAACTTCTCTAATTTACTTATTGAAATAACCAAGAGGACATTGAATGAACATAAATTTGAGAGTAATTTATTTTTTCTTTAAATCACTATCTATCAATAAGATTGCAGAAGGTTGATTAGACGCAAACTTAACTTTGCCAAGTATGTTTGCGAATTCATCTTCTGATTTTGTTTGAGCATCTATGATTGGATCTAAAAATACGTTGGTTCTTGTATCTGAAATTCTTTCTGAAATCGAATAAAGTTGTTGCAGAGATGAAGTTAGATCAGCCTCCATGTTGAAAGAATAAGAAATCAGATCCTCTATTGAATCCCATGTTTGGACGGGGGAAGAAATTTCATCTAATTTTACACTTTGTCCTCTAGCGATTAAATAATCTGCAAATTTCTGAGCATGTTCCATTTCACCTTGTGATTCACTTAGAAAATAAGAAGCAAATCCATTTAAATCACGTTCTTGAAACCAAAGATACATAGAAAAATATTGAACATTGGCGTATCTTTCCATCGTTAGATGTTCAAAAAAGTTGTCCAATAAACTTTTGTCTATAGGTTGAGCAACAGCTCTTCCAGATGGACCAAAATTAATTAATTTCTTTGTTTTTAAATTATTTTCATTCATTTTCAAAAAAGAAACTACATAAATAATACAACATTTTGTATAAATTAGTAATTAATTAATCCTTTAAAATAAATTAAATAATATGATAATGAAAATCAATCGCAATACTATAAATGAATTTAGAGTACAGTTTTTCTGAACTGCTATTAACTAATAAAATATATTTAAATAAAAAAAAGAAATGTAAAAAGAAAAAATGTTCTAATTGGAAGGGTGGCAAGTGTAATTGCTTATAAATAAAGTTTATAAATATACCTTATGTGCACCAGGATATAAAAAATAGTAACTATTTTTATTTATAGATAGAGAACATTTATCACCATTATTTAAGAGATTATTAATATTAGTTCTAACCCTCAATATGTTTTCGTTAATAGATACTTTATAGATAAGATATTCTCCAAGAAATTCTTTAGATATTACATTCGCATTGCCAGATTCTGATCTTTTAATTGAAATAAATTTAGGCGAAATCGACATGCTTTTGATGCTAGTATTTTTCAAAAAGCCTGAATTATTTATTTCACCTAAACAAGAAATATATGAATTACCATTTTTTTTGAGATTAATAATATTATTACCCAAAATAAAACTACTAACAAATATGGTCTTAGGATTATTTAGAAGGTTAATTGGTGTATCAATTTGATGAATTTTCCCTTCATTCATAACGGCGACTTTGTCACAAATTGACATAGCTTCTTCCGGATCATGAGTAACCATCAATCCGCTTGCATTACAACCTTTTAGAATATTAGGGAGTTCACTTCTCAATTTTAGTTTGACATGCATATCAAGACTACAAAAAGGTTCATCTAATAAAATAAAATTTGTACCTGGTGCAAGAGCTCTCGCAATTGCGAGTCTTTGTTTTTGGCCTCCAGACAATTCATGTGGGTACCTTCCAACAAAACTATCAAGACCAACAACATTTAGTAAATAATCAACTCTAGATCTGTTTTTTTTGTTTTTCAAACCAAACATTACATTTTCCAAAACAGTTAAGTGAGGGAAAAGTGCATAGTCTTGAAAAACCATACCAATATTTCTTTTCTCAGGACTAAGAATTTTTTTCCTGGTTGAAATTTCCTTATCATTCAGAGATATTCTCCCTTTAGAGGGATACTCGAATCCCGCGATTAATCTCAAAAGAGTAGTTTTTCCGCAACCAGAAGGACCAAGCAAACCTAACAATTCGCCATTTTCAATTTTCAAGTTAATTTCGTTTAATATCCAATTTGAATATTCTCGCTTATCATATTTATGATGCAGATCATCAATTATTAACGCATCATTTTTCACTAAGTTCTTCTTATTTAAATATTTTAAATTAGCAGAAAATATTCACCTAAAATAACTCTTGTATAATTTTATACACCATTCAATTGTTAAATTTAATGAGAAAGTCAGAAAGAGCAGAAATAATAAGAAATGAACTTAAAAAGCTATATCCATCGCCTCCAATACCACTTGATCATACAAATGCATATACACTTCTAGTTGCCGTAGTTTTAAGCGCTCAATCAACAGATAAAAAAGTTAATGAATTAACAAAAAGCTTATTTAAGGTTGCAGATAATCCAGAAAAGATGATGAAGCTTGGTATTAAAGGCATTTATGAATACATAAAATTTTTAGGTCTATCTAATCAAAAATCAAAGAACATCTATAACTTATCTAAACTATTGATTGAGAAGCATAATGGTATGGTCCCAGATTCTTTTGAGAAACTTGAATCTCTTCCAGGGGTAGGTCATAAAACAGCATCAGTTGTAATGTCTCAAGTGTTTAAAATTCCCTCATTCCCAGTAGATACTCACATACACAGGTTGTCACAAAGATGGGGTCTTTCAAATGGAGATAGCGTAGTCCAAACAGAAAAAGACCTAAAAAAAATATTCCCCGTTAATGATTGGAATACCTTGCATTTACAAATAATTTTTTATGGCAGAGAATACTGCACAGCAAGAGGCTGTGATGGAACAAAATGTTACTTATGTCGTACTCTTTACCCAAGAAGAAAAAAGAAATTTATATGTAAAAAACCCTAAGAAATTAATATAATAATTTTATTAGTTTTTTAAATCATGAAAATAGCGATTACTGGTGCATCAGGGAAAACAGGTTATAGAATTTCTGAAGAGGCAGTTAAGAAAGGATATAAAGTTAGGCAAATTATTAGAAAGAATTCAAAAGTTTCAGAAGGTCTAAAGAGTTTAGAAACAATCAGAGTTTCGTTAGATAATAAGAAAGAACTTGATAAAGCATTTAAAGATATTGACGCTTTGGTAATTGCTACTGGTGCTAGAGCATCATTAGATTTAACCGGTCCTGCAAAGGTTGATGCATTAGGGGTATACAGGCAATTGGAAAGTTGCAAAAGAGTCGGTATCAAAAGAGTTATATTAATAAGTTCACTCTGTACTGGAAAGTTATTTCACCCATTAAACTTATTTGGTTTAATTCTTATTTGGAAGAAAATAGGTGAAGACTCTCTACGAAATTCAAATTTCGAATGGACTATAATTAGACCTGGAGGATTAAAGGAGAATGAAGATATTAAATCAGAAAATATAAATTATTCAAAGGAGAATACTCAAATTAATGGATCAATCCCAAGAAGATTAGTAGCACAATGTTGCATGGATTCTTTAAAAAACAAAGAATCAATAAATAAATTAATAGAAGTAACAAGTTCAAATGATAATAAAAAGATATCTTTTAAAAAAGCTATGCAAATGATTTAAAAGATGTAAGTATATAAAATAAAACTATGAAGATAAATCCCAAAATTGACGCATTACAATTAATGCTTACTGATTTAAGAACTAGAAATGAGCCAATAAGACATAAAGCTGCATTTAAAGGCTGTCAACCAGAATTTCAAAGTCTTGTATCAAGATTAATAAAGCAGTTAGAGGACGAATTAGTTGCTGAAAAGCTTACTAATCGTGGAAGTTAAAGAATTTAGATTACTTAAATGAACTTAAGTGATCCAATTTTGCTTGTTCTGAAAGTTCATCATATCCTCCAAAAAATTTATTATCCAAAAATATTTGAGGGAAAGTATTATGGCTACTTTGAGACATTATCTTTTGAAAGCTCTTATCATTGTCTATTAAAATAACTTCATGAGGGATAGATAAAGAATTAAGCAACCTAATTGCTCTTTTAGACCAAGGACAATCCTTTAAAATATATGCTTTTACACGTGATTCATTTTTTATTAAATCATTACTTGAGATATTAATAATTTTTTGTTCAAAAGAAAGTAATAATATATCAGTACCTTTTTTTACAATACATCCCTGTTCAAGATGCCCGCCAAAGACATTACATCCCTCATCTGCAAAACTCAAATGTAAATGAACATCTCCTTTATTAAAATGTCCATTTAAAGAAACTATCTCTAGATTTCCCTCAAATTTATTTATCTCTTGATTTCCTGGGCATTGAATACAAACTGTTCTAAGATTACCAACCACTCCAGAAACATACCCGTATAAATTATTCGATAAAGAATATTCTTTAATTGAATTTATCAAATCAGATTCTGGAGATAGCTTTAGGCTATGAGGCTGCATTAGATATAAGGAATAATTTTGTAATATAAAACATCATCAATCATAAAGAGAAGTTGAGTTTATAATCTTTAGGAATCAGATTTAGATAAAATTTTAGAAAATAGTATTAAAAAACATTTAAATTTTCACTAAAACTTTAAGCTTGTTGAGAGTGTAATATATTTTTTATATACAAAAAATAATTTGTTATTAAGAAAAAATCTTAAAAATTTGGCATTGAATATTCCCAACTTATTATCAATATCTCGCCTTTTCCTTGTATTTCCATTAATACTTTTTTTAGAAATTAACAGACCTTTTTATGTCTTTATATTGATTATTATTGGAGTTTTAACTGATTATTTTGACGGTTTAATTGCAAGGAAATTTAATCTTAAAACCAGATTAGGAACAATCCTTGATCCCTTAAGCGATAAAGTATTCTATTTAATTCCTTTAACATTCCTTTGTAAAAATAATATAATACCCTTTTGGTCTTTGTCATTAATTTTATTTAGAGAATTAATTATCTCTAGCCTAAGAAACTCTACAAAAGACGGTTTACCTGCATCTATGTTGGGTAAATTTAAAACATTTTTCTTTTTTATTTCAGTTATCATCTTCTTTACACCATTAAAAATAAGCTTATTGAATAATTTGGCTTTAATTTTTTATTGGTTAGGATTCATCCTGACTTTTGTGACTTTATTAGGCTATTTAAGAATTAAAAAGAATATGATCTGAATTTTCATCAAACTCATCACTCCTTTTATTATTAAAATCTTTCACAAAACTATCCTTTAAACCTTTAAGTAAATCAAAATTTGGAACCCACTCCAAATCTCGTTTAATCTTAGAAATATCAGTCTGATAATGATTTAATCTAATTGGAAATCCCTTTCGAGATTTAGGATCTAATTTTTGATAATCAAATTTTCTTAAAGAAATCTCATTTTGCTTTAATCCAAGAACATTCGCACAAAAATAAATTAAACCCTTGATTGTTACACCTTTTTCACCTGAACAGTTGTAAATATTATTTTTAGAATTTTCAAAATTCATGCACCTAATCATTACATCAGTTAGATCAGAAACATGGCCTAGCTGAGTAATTAAAGACCCGTCACCAGGTATTGGTATAGATTTTTTAGTAAATAACCTTTCAAAAAACCAATTTTCAATTTTATTGTAATTTCCTGGTCCATAGATATAAGTAGGTCTAAAACTTGTAAAAGGAATTTTTTGGTTTTTTAACCAATTTTCTGTCTCAAACTTTCCTTTGTGCCTACTATCTGGATCAATTGGATCAACTTCCGATAAGGGTAGTTCACAACTATCTTTATAAACACCTGCAGAGCTGACATATATATATCTCTGGAAAGAGTTATCGAGATTTTCTATGAGAAGTTTGGTTTGTTCTAACTCTCTTCCAGAAATATCATAAACAACATCATACTTTTTATTTCTTAGCCTGACGATATCTTCTAAACTATTTCTATCACCCTTAATTAAATTTGTTTTTTCAGGATTACTTTTATTACCTCTCGTGAAAATATCAATATCATAATTTTTACTTAATAACTTTCCAACCAAAGACTTGCCAACAAATCTAGTGCCACCCATTACAAGAATTTTCATATTCAAAAAATATTTAACTGAAGTAGTAATCTTAAATAGAATTACATATTGAATAGTACTACTAATAAGTAATTAATGAAAAGGATGATTCTATGGACCTAATACCAGCAATTGATTTAATGAATGGTAAGTGTGTAAGGCTTTTTAAAGGTGACTTTAATATAAGAAAAGACTTCACCAAAGAGCCTCATGAGCAAGCTAAATTTTGGGAAAGCGAAGGGGCAAAATACATACATATAGTTGATTTGGATGCGGCAAAAACTGGATCCCCATCCAACGATAAATCAATAAAAAAGATTGCAAAAACAGTTAACATACCTATTCAAATAGGTGGGGGGATAAGGTCTCAAGAAAGGATAGAACAATTATTTTCTTATGGTATTGAGAAAGTTATCATGGGGACCTCTGCAATAGAAAATAGAGAATTAGTTAAAGACTTATCAAATAAATTTCCTGGAAGGATAATTGTAGGTATAGATGCAAAAGATGGAAAAGTTAGTACAAGAGGTTGGCTTGAGCAGTCTAATATTTTTGCCACAGATCTAGTAAAGGAATTTTCTGCATTTAAAATTGCTAGTTTTATTGTTACAGATATAAATACAGATGGAACTTTAGAAGGAACAAACGAAGAATTCATAAAAAGCATACTTGAAATTACAGATATTCCAGTAATAGCCTCAGGAGGTGTTGGTTCAATTTCTGATTTATTATCGTTAGTAAAATTTGAAAATTCTGGACTCTTTGGAGTAATTGTAGGTAAAGCTCTATATGAAAATAAATTCACGATAAAAGAAGCGAATAATGTATTGTCATCAGAGAGATTAAATGACTTTGATTTAAACAGAAATTACTACGCTTAAATAGATTATAAAAATTGATTTAAGGGTGGTATTTGCAGTAATTGTTAGTTAATTTTGTATAAGAGATAAGAAATCTAGTCTTGGAATTAATTTCAAAAAAATCGATATTGATCATTGCTCCAAGCTTAATAGCAGAATCTTTATCGCTTAAGTTAACATCACTAGACCAAAATTTAGACATTAATTTTAATAATGGAAAAGTTGATAAAACTCCAGATTTAGTTATATGGAATGTTCTTAATTTCCAATCAGAAGATCTTATAAGGTTAGAATTATTAAAATCAAGAGAAAGATATGATGAGTCAAAGTTTCTTATAGTTTTCTCTGGCGAACTTGTTTATGAAACAAATACCCCTCCGTCATTAAATGCTGAAGGTTTTCTTTTAAATCCCAGCGCAGAAAAAGTTCTTGAATCTATTCATACCATTTTAAAGGGAGGCAGGGTATTTGATATTGAAAATAATTCCCGCGTTCAATTAAACAAAAATAAGCCTCTCTCTTTTAGTCAAAAAATTCTAACTTCAGGTCTTAAACAAATAGATTCTGAAATTAATTATATATTCAAATATGTCAACTCTGATTCAACACCAGAATTTTATAAATTTATTTTAAAAGGAAGATTAAGAGAACTTATTACTGCAAAATCTTTTCTAATTTTTTTATGGGGTGATTCGCTAGAACTTTATACAGAGGCACTTTACACTGAAAATAAAATTAATCTTGAAAATAAGAACACTGTATTCATTAAAGATAAAAACACTACAGAAATATGGAATTTAATTTTAGATAGACTAAAAGAAAGGTATAGCGCAATTAACTTAGAGGTTGAATTTAATAATTCATCAATAATTCTCTCTGGGATAAAGAAAAAATTCATTTCACGACTAATTTGCAAAATGTTAGATGAGTTAGATAATTTAGTAAAAAATATTAAGGAAAACTATAAGGAAAATAATTTTAAAGATGATTTAAATTCTCTTATAAAAGAACTAAAAGTTAATACAATTTCAAATATCACAGACAGCTATTTTCGATTAAAAAAAGGAAGCGAATCTATTTCAATAAATGATTTTATTTATAGTGAGGTTAGTTGCGAAGAGATAGATAAAGAATCACATGAATCAATAATGTTTATTGAGCCAATTATTAAAAATGAAGCTCTTGACTATGATGGAAGATTACTCCCTTTATATGAAACAGAATCGTTTTTGATCCTTGAAAATATAATTTCAAATTGGATAATAAGAAACTGTAATTTATTAGCTTCTGAAATCTTTAATATTTGTTCTTATTGGCCTGAATTAAGAACTGTACTTATCAATCCCGAATTACAATCAACAAGAAATTTTGAAAGATTTAGAAATAATATTAATAACTACAATCGCTGGCATGACTATATTTATATGCCTATCTACTTGTATGAGAGTAAACGAGAATATATTGATATTATCGATAAAAAATTTACCCGTTACTTTAAAAATGAAAATAGAGAGAAAGAATTAGAGAATCTAGAATGGCTACAAAAACAAGTTACATTGTTAGTTGAGATAAGAGATGCCGTAGCACCGCAGTTAGAAGTTGCGGTAAAATATATCGGTAATCTTTTCGTAACTTTCCTTACAAAGGTCGTTGGCAAAGCTATCGGTTTAGTGGGTAAAGGGATCCTTCAAGGATTAGGAAGATCAAGTTCAAAGTAAGTTTTTAAACTTTAATGAAAATAATTCAATGGATCCTAATAGCATTTATTTTCTTAAGTCCATATAAAGCAAATGCCTCTAGAGATTCTAATAGTTACGATGGCAACATCTTTCCTATATACGCAGGCAATGGGGCTATAGTTCCTCCACAGACAACTCTTCAGGAATCATTAAAAAATAAAAGAGTCGCAGTTTTATTTTTTTATCTTGACGATAGCTCAGATAGTAAAGCTATGGCTCCAATAATATCTGGTTTAGATTTGATATGGAGAAATAATATAGATATTATTGCTCTAACTACTGATGAATTACAAAATAAAGAAAAGTCTGAACTAAGAAATGAACCTAATTATTATTGGAACGGTTTAATTCCACAAACCATTATTATTAACAATGATGGTGAAGTTAAATATGATCAAAATGGAATGATTAATATCGATGAATTAAACAAAGTTATAGGAGATTTAAAAGGAATTGATATAAAAGATACGGAATTTTCTGTAGAAAGTTTTAATGAATACAATAGTATCATTTCTGAAAAAAAAATACAAACAAAAATTAATTAAAAAATGATATTAATAAATATCCTCTTAGTTCTTTTAATTTTTTTAATTCTTTCAGATTTATATATCAAAAACTCTCCCAAATCAAAATTAAATCTGGTACCTATAAATTACAAAATCAAAAAAAAAGATGGTTTAAACGAATTAATTATTGATTTAAAAATATCTAATAAAAGTAAAACCAAAGAGACAATGGTAACTAATATAAAATTTGAATTGGATTTTTTTAAAAGTAAAGGGAATGAATTTTGTCAAAACTTAAACTATCAAGAAGATATTTATATATATGATAAAAATAAATTCAAAAATCTAAATAATTATTGGCCTACAAAAATTATCAAGGCAAATTCAGAATTATTTATAAAAATCATCTATAAATTTAGCAATAACAATTTCAGAAAAAAAATAAAATATCTATGGTTAAAAGTGTTTTGGGAAAATTATGGACATTTTGGTATTTCAAATAAAAAGGATTGTTTGTTAATTAATTTAGATGGTCAAAAACAAAGACCGAAAGAAGTTTTTGAAATACCATTAAATAATAAATATAATGCTTTTGCTATAAAAACTGATTTACTCGGTTGCCTTGATGATCCAGTCAATACTGTGATTGAATACTGTAAAGGAATGGTAGAAAAAAACGACATTTTAACAATAGGTGAGAGTCCACTTGCGATAATGCAAAATAGATATATTTCCCCTCAGAATTTAGAATATAGTCTATTTTCGAAAGCTTTATGTTATTTTTTTCACCCCACAAGCAGTCTCGCGACAGCTTGCGGCATGCAATTATTAATAAATAGAATTGGAGTGTCAAGAATAACCTTTGCATTAATTGTTGGATTTATTTTTAAATTGATTGGTATCAAAGGAATGTTTTATAGATTAACTGGTTCAGAATCATCTCTCATTGATGATATAAGTGGTACAGTCACACCTTACGACAAAAGTATAGTAATGGGTCCTCTTAATGCAGATTTATTTTGTAAGGAGGTTTCGAAATATCTAAATATAGATGTTGCAGTTGTCGATGTTAATGATCTTGGAGGTGTAAAAATTTTAGCCAGTTCAAATAAAAGAGTTAATAAAATTCTCAAAAGAAATTTAATATCTAATCCAGCTGGCAATGGAGATGAAAAAACTCCTATAGTGTTAATAAGAGAAAAAATGTAAATGAAAAAAGATACCTCTAATTCTTTTCAATCTAAAAGAGGAATGGATGTAACTTATGAAGAACTCCATATACGGCACATTAACCTTTTAATAGATATGAAAAATAAGGAATTGAATAATTGGTTCTTAAAGATGGCCATTATTAATACCTTTGATGACTTAAAAAGTTTTTTAAATAATCTTAAGAAAAATAAAAATAAATGCATAATTGCTATATCAGGAAACGAAATAATTGGTTATTTGAATATTTTTCCTTTAAACAAAAAAGAGACTTGCTTAAAAATATCTAACCCCAAGTTAATTAGCAGTGAGTGTTCTCTAACAGATAAACAATTAACTTTAGGATTGATAAAAAAATCTATCTCAATAAAAGACATCAAAACTGCAAGTTGGATAATTAACGCTGATATAAAAAATGTTGACCTCATATCAACCTCAAGAGAATTAGGCTTTCAACCGTTAGGAGAGATAATACTTTGGGATGGCTGCGATCTAAATAAATCAATAAAACAAAATGCCCAAGAATATGAATTAATAAGAGAATTCCAAAACATTACTCAACAAAATATACTAAAAATAGTGAATTTCATAAGATCAAATCAATCGCCCCTAATAAGAAATATTTTAGATTTTGATCAAGACGATATTCTTAAAAGAATGAACTCTAAAAGTGGTGCCTTAATATATGAAAATTCTGTTTTATGTACAATCTTAAAAGATATAAATTATCAAAATGAAGAAATTTATACTTTAACTATAAGTAAATATTGGGACAAGAGATTCAACTCTATTTTAAAAGAATTTATAAAAAGATTTTTTAAAAAATCTCCTGTTTCGTATCTAAAAACCTATAAAGAGAATTCTCAATTAAATCTTTTTCTCGAAGAATGTGAACTTAAAGAAAAAAATCAAGAAATTATTCTTATCAGGAACACAATAGTTAAGAATGAAGCCAAACAAGTAAATAAAATAAACCAATCTTTAGAATCAATCTTTGAAAAATTAGGTCCACAAGGGAATCCATATCCATCTCCTTCTCCATTAAAAACAAAGTGAAATTTTGCAAACCCAAACCTAGGTCAATTTTGAGTTTAGATGTAGGCACCAAAAGAATAGGATTGGCTTATTGTGATCCCCTATGCATAACATCAAACATTCTTCCAGCAGTAAAAAGGTTTAAAAATAATCAAGAGCTTAAAATTATTAGAAATCATATAAATGAATTTAATTTGTGTGGTTTTATTGTTGGTCTTCCACTTGATGCAGAAGGTAAAATGACCCCTCAAGCTATTGACTGTAAAAATTACGGTCAGTTACTTTCAAATGAATTAAATCTTCCATTTTCTTACGTCAACGAACATAGTTCAACTTGGGAATCTTCAAATAGATTTGGAATTAAAAAAGATAAATCAGGATTGATTGATAGTTTTTCAGCGAGAATAATACTTGAACAATGGATCGAAGAAGGTCCTGAATTAGAAGAATTAGCTGGAAATCGTAAGATAAAATATTAGTATTATAAAGAATAGGTAATTTTAAATGAAAGAAAACAACTCAAATGATAATCATAATGCCCAGTCACTAATATTAAATGACTCAAATGGAAACGAGCTATTTTGTTATCTTGAACAATTAGTAAGTGTTGAAGGACAAGAATATGCTTTATTAACACCAGTTGATACTCCAGTAAGTCTTTTCAAGATTAATGAAAAAGATGAACCTGAACTAATTGAGAAAATAGATAAAAATGAACAAATACTAAAAAATGCTGAGGCAGTCCTTCAAGAACATGATTTAAGACTTATCAGATCAGCAGTAACATTAACGGTATCAGGTGAACTTGAAGAACCAATTTACGATGAATTAGAAGAAGATTACGTCGATGATGATAGTGAGAGTTATGAATTGCTTGTTAACTTTAATCTTTTCGACCAAGAATATGGCTTATATATTCCACTAGATCCTTTCTTCATTGTGGGTAAATTAAAAGAAAAAGGTGCCTTATTAGTGGAAGATGATGAGTTCGATAAAATTCAACCATTGATTGAAACTGAGATTGAAAAAAATAGTAGATAAAATAAATGAGATCTATCCTAAAAGTCAATTGGGATTCAAATTTGCCAATATATGCGATTTCTCAATCTGAGTTACAAAAAAAAGAAATTCATTCTTTATTACTAGATGTGGATGGAACTCTAGTAAATAGAAAATCAAATATAATCCCAAGAGATGTAAAAAATTGGATCAGAGAATCTAAAAAACTTTTCTCCTTATATTTAATAAGTAATAATCCATCAAAAAAAAGAATCGCGAAAATAGCGAAAGAATTAAATTTAAAATATAAATACAAAGCATCAAAACCAAGAAAAAAAGTAACTTTGTCTGCTATCAAAGAAATTGGCAGCAAGCCAAAAAATATAGCAATTATTGGCGACAGGATTTTTACAGATATTGCTGTTGGGAATAGATGTAATATAAAAACAATATTAGTTAAGAAATTAAAGAAAGATGGATTGCCTATAAAAGTTAATTTAACTTTAACAATAGAAAAATTAATTTCTCATTTTATCAAATGAAAACTTGGGTTATAAAAATTGGGACTAGTATTTTAAGAGGAACAGAGGAAACATCTACTGAAGAAGTTATTGAAACTCTTTGTAGATCCTTTACAAATTTTCTCTCAAATGGAAATAAATTAATTTTAGTAACGAGTGGAGCCGTTGGATTAGGTTGCCGAAAATTAAATATTAAAACCAGACCAAATGATTTAAGTACCCTTCAAGCTACAGCTGCAGTAGGTCAAGTTAATTTAATGTCTTTATACGATAAAGTATTTAATAAATTAGGTCACAATATTGCTCAAATTTTGATCACGAAAGCTGATTTCAATTCACGAGAATCCTTCAATAACGCTTCAAAAACTTTAAAAAAATTAATCGATTTAAATGTTATTCCGATAGTAAATGAGAATGATACTGTAGCAAATGAAGAGCTTAAATATGGAGATAATGATACCCTCTCTGCCTTAGTTGCCTTAGCTATAAACGCTAACAAGCTTATTTTACTAACCGATATTGAAAATCTGTACTCAAAAGATCCGCGTAATAGTAAAGATGCTCACCCTATTAAAGAAGTTCATAATAGTGAATTAAAAGAGATTAAAGATAAAAATATTCAAAACTCAAATAATGAATGGGGAACAGGAGGAATTTCTACAAAACTAATATCTGCAGAAATAGCCACAAAAGGAGGAGTTGAAGTTCAACTAGTTGATGGAACTAATAAAAAAAACTTAATTGAAATTTTTTATGATAATAAAATTGGAACTTTATTTTATCCAGTGGAAAAGCCTATAGGAAACAAAAAAAGTTGGCTTTCACATGCAATTCAAACAGTAGGGAAAATCACTTTAGATGATGGAGCTTCTTTTGCAATTAAAAAAAAAGGTGCCTCAGTTTTAGCGGTTGGTGTTAATAATGTAGAGGGAAACTTTACGGTTAATCAGGCAGTTAAAATCGTAAATACAAATGATAAAGAAGTTGCAAAAGGTTTAGTATCAATAAGTAGCGACAAATTAAGAAGTATCTTGAATAATAAAGAAAATAACAACTCCTCGATAATTGTCGTGCACAGGAATGTTCTTGCTCTCTCCTAGAAAAATTAAAACTGAAAAATGCTTTTAAGTGATTTAGTTGATCTAATAAAAAAAGGAAATTCAAATTTTATTAGTGCCAATATTTTTGAAGATTTACATATAGATAATGCTGCCTCATTTGATGCTGCAGTTAACCATCAAATATCTTTTTTAGAAGAAAATAATATTCTCAAAGAAAAATTAGATCAAACTAAAGCATCAGCAATAATAACTTCTAACAACGATGAAATCGTTAGTACCCTTAAGAAACTCAACATATCAAACATAATCGTTAAAAATCCAAGAATTGCATTTGCAGAAGTATTGAATTGTTTATATAAAACTATTAATTTCAAACCAGGAATTCACGATTCAGCAGTTATTGATAAAACAGCAATAATTGGAGCAGATTGCCATATTGGACCAAATGTCTTTATTGGAGCAAATACTGTAATTGGTGACAATAATCATATTCTTCCTGGCACATCAATTTTAGGCAATGTCCGAATAGGAGATAATAATATAATTCATCCAAATTGTGTTATTTACGAAAACACCACTTTAAAAAATAATTGTGTAATTAATTCAAATTCTGTTATTGGATCAGAGGGATTTGGTTTTATTCCTAAAGATGGTAAATGGATAAAAATGCCTCAAAAAGGTGGTGTTAAAATAATGAGTTTTGTAGAAATTGGAACGAATTGTTGTATTGATAGGCCCGCAGTAGGATTTACTTTTATTGATGTAGGAACAAAGTTGGATAATTTAGTACAAATAGGTCATGGGGTTAAGATTGGTAAGAATTGCGCATTTGCAGCTCAAGTTGGTATCGCTGGAGGAGCAAATATTGGAGATGGTGTTATCTTGGCAGGGCAAGTAGGAGTTAATAATAGAGTTAAAGTTGGGAATAATGTCATAGCCAGTTCAAAATGCGGGATCCATTGTGACATAGAAGATGGCAAGGTAATTAGTGGTTTCCCAGCGATGGGAAATAAATCATGGCTAAGGAGTTCAAGTATTTTTAAAAAATTACCAGAATTAGCAAAAAAACTTAGACAATTAGACAAGCAATAATTTATTGTTCTATTAAACAAAAATTTAAATGAAGAAATATAAGATTGTTCTATTGTCAGGTGATGGAATTGGACCAGAGATATCAGAAGTTTCAAAAAAAGTTTTAAAAAAGCTTTCAAAAAATCATAATTTTGAGATTGAGATAATTGAAAAATTATTTGGGGGGATAGCTTTTGAAAAACATGGGACTCCTGCTCCAGATGAGACACTAGATCAATGCAAAAAAAGTGATGCTGTACTTTTAGCATGTGTTGGAGATATTAAATATGACTCTCTTGAAAGAGAATTTAGACCAGAAAGTGGATTATTAAAGTTAAGATCTGCTCTAAACCTTTTCGCAAATATAAGGCCTGTCAAAATAAGAAAATCTCTATTAGATGCAAGTACGTTAAAAAAAGAAATCGTTGAGAATGTAGATCTTATTGTTGTAAGAGAATTAATAGGGGGTATTTATTTTGGAAAACCAAGAGGCCATATAACAAATACAAAAATCCCAAAAGCTTTCAATACGATGGTTTATGATTCGGCCGAAATAGAGAGAATAACAGAAATTGCAATAAAAATTGCTAACCAAAGAAATAAAAAAATATGTTCTGTTGATAAATCAAACGTTCTTGAGGTTAGTCAATTGTGGAGAGATACAGTTTTAAATATCACCTCAAAAGATAAAAATATATCTCTCAGCAATATGTACGTTGATAATGCAGCAATGCAGTTAGTTAGAGATCCTAGTCAATTTGATGTGATTTTAACTAGTAATTTATTTGGTGATATTTTAAGCGATTTAGCTGCAATGTTAACTGGCTCTATTGGTATGCTTCCATCTGCTTCTCTAAACAACAATGGTCCAGGAGTTTTTGAACCTGTTCATGGATCAGCTCCTGATATAGCCGGTAAAAATATTGCAAATCCTATTGCAATGCTTTTATCTGCTTCCATGATGTTAAAAATTGGATTAAAAGAAGAAAAAGCGGCAGAAAATTTAGAAACTGCTATTGATAAAGTATTATCAAACGGATTTAGAACAGCCGATTTAGCTGATGAGTCTTCTGAAGTTTTATCTTGTAGTGAAATCGGAGATAAAATAATAGAAGAAATATAAAAAAAATTAATAAATAAAAAAATATTTTCAAGTAAAACATAAAGTTGGCATATGACCTGTCAGAATCATTAAATATTGTTTTTAAAAAATGTCAAAACGTCATCCAGTAGTCGCTGTAACAGGATCTTCAGGAGCAGGAACAAGTACAGTAAAAAGAGCCTTTGAGCATATTTTTGCCAGAGAAGATATTGTTCCCGCAGTTGTAGAAGGTGATAGTTACCACAGGTTTGAAAGAATGCCTATGAAAAAAGCTATGGCAGAGGCTCTTTCAAAAGGTGAAAATTTTTCTCACTTTGGTCCAGAGGCTAATCTTTTTGACAAGCTAGAAGAACTTTTTAAAATCTATGGTGAAACTGGAGGAGGAAAGAAAAGATATTATCTACATAGTCTTGAAGAAGCAGAAGAGCATAATACAAGACTTGGGACATCCTTAGAACCTGGGCAATTTACTCCTTGGGAAGATATTCCTGAGGGAACAGACGTACTTTTTTATGAAGGTTTGCATGGAGGAGTAGAAGGTGATGGCTACGATGTGGCATCTTATGCTGATTTACTTGTTGGTGTTGTCCCGATTACAAATTTAGAGTGGATTCAAAAAATCCATAGAGATAATGCAGAAAGAGGTTACTCAGCAGAAACAATTGTGGATACTATATTGAGAAGAATGCCTGATTATATAAATCACATTTGTCCACAATTCAGCAAAACCGATATTAACTTCCAAAGAATTCCCACAATTGACACTTCCAATCCCTTCATTTGCAGAAATATCCCAACTCCTGATGAAAGTTTTGTAATCATACATTTCAGGAAAGGGGCGAGAGAAAAATGGGGGATTGATTTTCAATACTTGCTTGGCATGATTAACGATTCATTTATGTCAAGTCCAACAAGTATCGTTGTAAATGGTGGAAAAATGGGGTTCGCAATGGAACTAATTCTTACTCCAATAATTCATAAAATGATTGAGGAGAAAAATAAATAACAATTAATTTTCGATTATCAACTCAAATAATTATCTTTTTTAATTTTGAGGAGTTTCTAATCTAAAAATCTCTAATTTTTATATATCTTTCTTGATAAAAGTACCTTGTTTGGATTTAAATAGAAAAAAAAGCTAAAATTGTGTCATTAATCGACTGGTTTGCCGCAAGGCGTAAAGATCAATTTGTTGGAAAAGTTTCGCAAGATACTGATGAGGGAGATGGTTTGTGGGTTAAATGTTCAGAATGTTCGCAAGTAGCCTATAGAAAAGACCTAATTTCAAATTTCAATGTTTGTAGCAATTGTGGACACCACAATAGGATTAATAGCGATGAAAGGATAAATATAATTGCTGACAAAAATTCATTCGAAGAGTTTGATAGTTCACTAAGTCCCACAGATCCTTTAGGTTTTAAAGATAGAAGATCATATGCTGATCGTATTAAAGAAAGTCAAGCAGGTACAGGTTTAAGAGACGGAGTCGTAACAGGTATTTGTTCTGTAAATTCAATGCCTTTAGCATTAGCTGTTATGGATTTTAGATTTATGGGAGGATCCATGGGTTCAGTAGTTGGTGAAAAAATTACAAGGATAATTGAGAGAGCAACTTTAGAAAATTTTCCAATCCTTATTGTTTGCGCATCAGGAGGAGCCAGGATGCAAGAAGGCATGTTAAGTCTCATGCAAATGGCAAAAATATCTGGAGCATTAAAAAAACATAAAGAAAAAAATCTACTATATATGCCGTTATTAACTCATCCAACCACTGGGGGGGTAACAGCAAGCTTTGCAATGTTAGGTGATTTAATTTTGGCAGAACCTAAAGCTCTTATTGGATTTGCTGGAAGAAGGGTTATAGAACAAACATTAAGAGAAAAATTACCCGATAATTTTCAAACAGCTGAATATCTACTTGAGCATGGTTTTGTTGATGTAATAGTTAAAAGGAAAGATCTGAAGGATACTCTGACTAAAATTCTAAAAATTCATGGTGTTAAAGAACTTTCAAAAGCAAATATATAAAATGAAAATTTTTTCAAATTTCTTTTATTTTTCTCTAAGCCTTTTATTTTTTATTTTAAATTTTGCCTCATATTCTTACGGGATAGGCAATGTTGACTGGGTCCTCCTAAAAGAGAATAATAAAGGGAAAGAATGGCTTGATAAAGGCAGTATCAAACTGCTTCCGAATGGTGAAATAAGTGTCTTAACAAAGTTCTTTAAAAATCCAACTAATTCTGATGATGATGAAGAGTTATCGCTTTACGTAATGAGAATTAATTGCGATGAAAAAAAGTTCAAAGATACTTCGATAAATGGAATACCTCAATTTAATTCAAAATGGCAAACTTCTAATAATGATGAACTAATAGATGTTGTTATTGAAAATAGCTGTTCAGAGTTTTTTAATGGATAAAAATGAATACTAAAAATAAATTAAAAATAGCACTCGCAGGAGTAGGGTTTGGTAAAAAAGTTCATTTAGAGGCATTAAAAGAGTCGGATTATTTAACTCCTGTAGCTATTTATCATTACGAGAAAAGGCAAAAATCGATATTAGAAGAAGAAACGGGTTTAAAATTTTTTCATGATTGGGAAGACTTAATTAAATCTCCAGAAATTGATGGAATTATAATCGCTACCCCTCCTGAATCAAGATTTAAATTAGCAAAAAAGGCACTTGAGAATAATAAAAATTTATTACTAGAAAAACCCGTTTCAATATCCTCCTCTGAAATTGAAGAGCTTCATAGAATATCTTTAATTAATAACTTAAGCGTATGTGTTGATTTCGAATATAGAGCAGTACCCCTTTTTCTTCAGACAAAAAAACTTATTGATGGAAATATTTTAGGAGATATATATTTAGTCAAATTGGATTGGTTAATGGGCAGTAGGTCCGATCCTAAAAGAGCCTGGAATTGGTATTCCGTGGAAGAGAAAGGAGGAGGAGTTATTGGTGCCTTAGGTACTCACGCATTCGACATGTTGAATTGGTTTTTTGGAGAATCAATAAATGTATCTGGTAAGTTAGCAACATCAATAAAAAAAAGACCTTTACCTAATTCATCTGATTTAAATGATGTTACTAGCGAGGATGTTTGTCTCGCTAATATAGAAATATCAAACTACAGCTCCAATCTAATTCCATGTCAGGTTTCTTTATCATCGATTTCTAAAAACGGTAGAGGATTTAGTTTAGAAATATATGGAAGCGAAGGCTCACTTATTCTCAAAAGCGAGAACCAAAAAGATTACGTACATGGCTTTAATTTGAAATATTCAAACAAAGAAAATAAAATACAAAATCTAACTGCAGACGCAAGTTTTAATTTTGAAAAAACATGGACTGATGGGAGGATAGCTCCAGTTTTGAGAATTCAAAATTTATGGGCTGAGAGTATCTTAAATAAAACACCCATTATTCCAGGCTTATGCGAGGGACTTGCCAGTCATAAAGTTTGCGAAGCCATAAGAGAATCATCGAAAAGTGGATTAAGGATTAAAATTTAAGGTTATACATTCATAAGTAGCAATTATCACCCGAAAAAGTATTAGATTAATTTTATTTTTTATTCATATTCTGGAAAAATCAAATGAATTAAATTTATTAAAGAATGGCTTTAAATTATTACAAAAATGAGCTTAAAAAAAATGCTCAATTATTAGCTTCTAAAGGAAAAGGGATATTAGCAGTAGATGAATCCACTAAAACAGTAGGGAAAAGACTCGCTGGAATTGGTGTTGAGAATACTGAAGACAATAGGAAAGCTTATAGAGGAATGCTTTTTACAACAAAAGATCTTGGGAAATACATAAGTGGAGCAATCCTCTTCGAAGAAACTCTTTATCAGAATCACCAAGATGGTGAGTCAATGGTTAAAAAACTAAATGATTTAGGTATTATTCCAGGTATAAAGGTCGATAAAGGTCTAAATCCACTCCCGGGAGCAGGAGATGTAGAAACTTTTTGTTCTGGCCTGGATGGGTTAGTTGAAAGAGCAGCAAAATATTATGAACAAGGCGCAAGATTTGCAAAGTGGAGAGCAGTTCTGCAGATTACAAATGATGGTTGTCCTTCAAAACTATCAATTCAAGAGAATGCTTGGGGATTAGCGAGGTATGCAAGATCAGTTCAAGAATCTGGTTTAGTGCCAATTATTGAACCTGAAATCTTAATGGACGGTGATCATACTATTGAAAAAACTGCTGAAGTCCAAGAAGAAGTAATAAAGCAGGTTTATATTGCCTGTCAAGCAAATGGAGTTTTTCTAGAAGGAACTCTATTAAAACCATCTATGACTGTTAATGGAGCAGATTGTCCAACAAAGGCTGATCCTATGAAAGTTGCTGAAATGACAATCAGAACTATGGAAAGATGCGTTCCTGCATCTGTTCCTGGAATAGTTTTCTTATCAGGAGGGTTAAGCGAAGAAGCTGCTTCTGTTTACTTAAATAATATGAACACTCTTTACAGGAAAGCTTTATGGAATATTTCGTTCTCCTATGGAAGAGCATTACAGCACTCATGCTTAAAAGCCTGGAAAGGAAGCGATATTGAAGGTGGTCAAAAAGCATTAATAGCAAGAGCTCAAGCAAACTCTGAAGCTTCAAAAGGTGCCTATGTAGCTGGATCTCAACCTTCATCTGATGAGCAATTGTTTGTAGCAGGCTACACTTATTAACCAAAAAATTCTAAAAATATACCCTGGTTCATAAAATTAGTTTCTTGAATTTGGTATTTTGTATATCTAATGACGTGACATTTGATACCTCTTTATACTAAACTCGCGGAAACATATGTTTTACATAGAGCATTTAACTAATTTTAATTATGGCCCTCGTTCCACTAAGACTACTTTTAGATCACGCTGCTGAGAATGGTTACGGTATTCCAGCTTTCAATGTTAATAATCTTGAGCAAGTTCAAGCAATCATGGAAGCAGCATATGAAACTGATAGTCCTGTAATCCTCCAAGCTTCAAGAGGGGCAAGAAATTACGCAGGAGAAATTTTCCTACGTCATCTAATCATTGCTGCCACAGAAACATATCCTAATATCCCTGTGGTAATGCACCAAGACCATGGTAATGAGCCATCAACATGCTATTCAGCAGCAATAAATGGCTTCACATCAGTAATGATGGATGGTTCTCTAGAGGCAGATGCAAAAACGCCCGCTAGTTACGAATATAATGTTGCAGTTACTAAAAAAGTAGTAGATTTTGCTCATTCAGTTGGAGTTAGTGTTGAAGGAGAGTTGGGTTGCTTAGGTTCATTAGAAACAGGAAAGGGTGAGGCAGAAGATGGTCATGGATTTGAAGGTGAACTTTCTACAGATATGCTTTTGACTGATCCTGAAGAAGCGGCAGATTTTGTTGCCAAAACAAAAGTTGATGCATTAGCAATTGCGATAGGTACAAGTCATGGTGCATATAAATTCACAAGGAAGCCAACAGGAGAAGTTCTTGCAATAAGTAGAATTGCTGAGATACATAAAGCACTTCCAAATACACATCTTGTAATGCACGGATCTAGTTCAGTGCCTCAGGAATGGTTGGATATCATTAATAAATATGGTGGTGAAATCCCTCAAACATATGGTGTTCCTGTTGAAGAGATTCAAGAAGGAATAAGAAATGGTGTTAGGAAAGTCAACATTGATACCGATAACAGACTTGCTTTCACTGCCGCGGTTAGAGAGGCAGCATTTGCTGATAAGGCAAACTTTGACCCAAGACATTTCAACAAACCTGCTAGAAAATATATGAAGCAAGTTTGTCTTGATAGATACAAGCAGTTCTGGTGCGAAGGTCAAGCAAGTAAGATCAAACAAAACAGCACAAATTACTTTGCTGATCTTTACGCAAAAGGTGATTTAGATCCAAAAGTAAAAGTTAATGTTTAATTTCTTCCCAAATCAAATAAAAAAGACCTCCAAAATTGGGGGTCTTTTTTATTTCAATATTAATGATTTTAATGTAAAGAGACCATCAGTCCCACCAATTGTCTCGTCACATGCTCGCTCTGGATGAGGCATTAAACCTAGAACATTACCCTTTTCATTAGTTATACCTGCTATGTCGAATGAGGATCCATTAGGATTATTTTTATATCTCAAAGCGATCAATTCATGATCTAAAAGTTTTTTTAAAGTATCAGAATCACAATGATATCTTCCTTCCCCATGCGCTATGGGTAACTTAATAGTTTGTTTTTCACCTCCATCATTAAACCAACCTCCTTTTGAAGAAACAATATCAAGTTCAACATCATCACAGATGAAATTAAGATTTTTATTTGCAGTAAGGGCACCAGGCAAAAAGCCTGATTCAGTCAAAATTTGGAACCCATTACAAATTCCTAAAACTCTTCTTCCACTTTTCACAAAGTCATCTAAAGCATTTATTAATGGAGAGAATCTCGCTATTGCTCCGCATCTTAAATAATCACCATAGCTAAATCCTCCGGGTAAAACTATTGCATCTACATCGCCTAAATCTGAAGACTCATGCCACAAGTATTTTGTTCTTATGTCTAAACAACCTTCCAATGCCCATGAAACATCACGATCACAATTAGAACCAGGGAAGACAACAACTCCTACAGTAAAATTATCCATCTTATAATTTTTCTAGTGAATACTCATAATCTTCAATAACAGTATTTGCGAATAACCTATCACACAATAAATCAATTTTTTCTCTTACTTCGTTTTCACCATTACCTTCTATTTTTACCTCAATCATTTTTCCTATACGTAATGATTTTATTCCCTCGGCTCCAAGTTTTATAGAAGCAGATTTGGTAGCTTCCCCTGCTGGATCTAAAACTGAGGGTCTTAGTCTTACAAAAACTTTTACAGCAAATTGGTCCAATTAAAAATTAATTTCTAATAGAAGATTAGTTTAAATTTTAATAAAAAGAACTATTGATTAATAAACTAATATTTTTACCTTAAGGTTTTCTGAGTTATTAAATGTTTATGTAGCCTCTACCAAAACAAACTAAACAAGTTCTCCTTGAATTTTCATGTGTTTTAAAATTTCCTGCCCCTCCACATTTTGAACATTTTATTTTATCAATTGATGTAACGTCGTCAGAGATTATTTGTTTTAAGGTAATTTTTGGATTTTTCATCTTGGGCTGTCTACTGTAGTTAGTATCCCGACAGCTAACTATAAAGTCAAATTGCTATTTTTGGGTCACATAAAATCTTAAATTTCTCTTTAATTTTTCTACTGAAATTTTTTATAGATTTTTCATCAAAGGAAATTATTACTAATTCAAGCCCAGCATTATCATTTGGTCTCCAACAATCATCTGGAGCTTCTTCAAACCAAGTATTAATTTTCTTTCCAACAATTTGTATTTGTAAAGGCAATGATTTGTTTGGTATCCAAATACGTCCTTTTATTCGAAGAATGTTTAATTCATCCAAGATTTTTGACATCTCCTTTTCAAAGTCATTTTTTTCAAGGAAATAATTTAATTTAAATGAATCTGTTACAAGCTCAACATGATTATGGTCATGTTCTTCCATTAAAAATTCTTTATAAGTCTCTTTTTTAAAATTAAAGTCAAATAGATAATTTAAATCAATTTTGCCATTCTTGGATTTAAGGACTGGTGTAGATGAGTATAGAATTCCTTGAATTTTATTTTTTACAACGTCAAACTGATCATCATTTAAGATATCTGATCTTGAGACTAAAACGATATCAGAAACTTCTAGTTGCTCCTCAAAAAGTTCATCTATAGTAGCGTTGTGATCAATTTTATCTGTTTCATTATATTGTTTTGTTATTTTATTTAAATCATTAATTGGTGAACCATTAAGCATTGATTCTCCATTAACAATGCCAACAACTACATCAAGATAGATAGAAGACCTAATCTCAGGCCAGTTAAGTGCTTGAATTAAGGGAATTGGTAGTGCCAAGCCACTTGTTTCGATAATTATTGATTCGATAGGAGGATTAAATTCTAGGAGAGCTTTTATTGATGGAACAAAATCATCTTGAACAGTACAACATAAACATCCATTGTTTAATTCAATAACGCAGTCGTCTTCAGATTCATCACATTTATCACAACTTTTAATCAAATCACCGTCGATTCCAACATCACCAAATTCATTAATTATTAAACCAAATTTTTTATTACTCTCTGTTAATAGATACCTTAGAAAAGTTGTTTTACCTGAACCAAGAAATCCCGAAACAACAATAACTGGAATTTTTTTTTTCATCTTTGATGATTAACAACCTAAGCTATATTCTGTACTCTCTCCTGTAGAACTATTTGTGCCATTAGCAATCGCACATAATTGTTTTTGTTGTGTACGACTAAGAACAGCATCAGTAAAATCTGCACCATCTATTTTTGCACCTTCAAAATTACTCTCCATTAATAAAGCATTAGTAAAATTAACATCCGAAAGATCAGCATCAGTAAAGTCTGTTGCATAAGCTAGTGCATCTCTTAAATTTGCTCCAGTAAAATTTGAGTTTTGCAATTTACTATTATTGAACACCGCCCCTTCTAAATTACTTTCACTGAAATTAAACCCATTCAAATCAAACTTAACGTATTCGTTACCGCTTAAGTCTTGACCATGCATATCTGGCTCTAAATTAAGTTCTTGCTGGTTTCTAATCTCAGGAGGTCTTTTAGCCCATGCAGAATTTACAGAATTAAAAAATAAAATCCCAACGAATAACAAAGTAATTAATGCATTCTTTAGTGAGGGGAAAACAATTGATTTAATCATAATAAGACTGTATTTTAGAACTTAAGTATTTAAAGTTTGTAAGAGTATCTTAAAGGAAAATATATGGCAATGTCACTAAAGGTTATTGTTCCTCCTCATCCATTAATAAAACATTGGCTTTCAATATTGCGAGAAAAAAATACTCCAAATATTTTGTACTCAACAGGATATGAGCAATTAGGGAAATGGCTTACATATGAAGCATTACGTAATTGGCTGCCATATAAAAAAGAAATAGTAAATACTGACAATGGAAACGCAGATGGATTCTTTATTAATAATAATTATCCAATAAAAGTGCTCGCAATGTTGCCCGAAGGGCTATCTCTTTGGTTTGGATCTAAAGAAGTAATTCCTAACTCAACCCTCTCATTAGGAGAACTTCCTAAAACTATTGAATCAAATGAAGGAGTTATATTTTATTCAGAACAAATAACAACAAAATCAGCAACATTAGAAACTTTAATTAAATTAAAGGAATTAGGTGTTGATTCAAATAGGATTCTTTTAATAACAGCTATTTGCTCAAATAAAGGGTTAAATGAAATTGCGAAATTACTCCCTAATCAGGTAATTTACACTTCTTGCATAGATGAGGAAGACGAAAAAACACAATTATTAGTCCCTGGTATTGGGAATCCTCTATCGCGTTTAAGTACTATATTTCAAGATAAGAACTAATATAGAATATAGGAGTAAATATTTTACCAATGTCTGAATACAGAGATTCGTCTTCAAATAATCTTTTATCATTAATAAGCGGTGCTTTTATTGGAGCAGCAGGTCTAGCTTGGTGGTTAATATCCGAAGCAGACAAAAGAAAGGAGGAAAAAAAACAAAAAGCAATGATGTATTCCTCCAGAATTCAAGACGGCTCAGAAGCGATTGATTCAAATGAAAATATAAATGAAGTTGAAGGAGAGAATCTGGAGAAGAAAGTTGAGCAACTTAATTCTGCAATTGCTGATGTTAGGAAGCAACTTGAAGAGTTGGGGCAATAAAATAAAAAAGGTTCTCAAATAACATGAATAAACTCAGATCATCTGCAATAACCCAAGGTGTGCAAAGATCCCCTAACAGATCGATGTTAAGAGCTGTTGGATTTAATGATGAAGATTTTAATAAACCTATTATTGGAGTTGCAAATGGATACAGCACCATAACACCATGCAATATGGGTTTAAACAAGTTAGCTCTAAAAGCTGAAGAGTCAATAAAAAGATCAGGTGGGACGCCTCAGATGTTTGGGACTATAACAGTAAGTGATGGCATTTCTATGGGAACAGAGGGCATGAAATATTCTCTAGTTTCAAGAGAAGTTATTGCTGATTCAATTGAAACAGCATGCAATGCTCAGAGTATGGATGGAGTACTTGCTATAGGTGGATGTGATAAAAATATGCCGGGTGCCATGATTGCGATTGCAAGAATGAATATTCCCTCAATTTTCATTTATGGAGGGACAATAAAGCCTGGGAAATTGCATGGAGAAGATCTTACTGTTGTTAGTGCATTTGAAGCTGTTGGACAATTAACATCAGGCAAAATTAATGAAGAAAGGCTAATCCAAGTTGAGAAAAATTGTATTCCTGGTGCTGGTAGCTGTGGAGGAATGTTTACAGCTAATACAATGTCTGCGGTTATTGAAGTATTAGGGTTAAGTCTTCCTCACAGTTCCACTATGGCTGCTGAAGATCTTGAAAAAGAACTAAGTGCAGAAAAAAGTGCTGAGATATTAGTCTCCGCGATAGAAAAAGATATAAGACCTCTAGACCTAATGACAAAGAAAGCATTTGAAAATGCGATATCAGTAATTATGGCAATTGGAGGATCAACAAATGCGGTATTGCACATCTTAGCTATTGCGAATACTGCAGGTATAGATATCAACATTAATGATTTTGAGAGAATCAGACAAAAAGTACCCGTTATTTGTGACCTTAAACCGAGTGGTAAATATGTGACGGTGGATCTTCATAAGGCAGGTGGGATTCCACAAGTAATGAAAATACTTTTGAATGCAGGATTAATTCATGGCGATTGCAAAAACATTGAAGGCAAAACCATCTCAGAATACTTACAGAATATTCCAGATAAGCCTCCAACAAATCAAAATGTCATAAGAGACATAGATGACCCTCTTTATAAAAAAGGACATCTAGCGATATTAAAAGGTAACTTAGCGAGCGAAGGTTCTGTAGCCAAAATTAGCGGAGTAAAAAACCCTGTATTAACAGGTCCCGCAAAGATTTTTGAAAGTGAAGAGGATTGTTTAAAATCGATATTAAATAACGATATCAAAGCTGGTGATGTTGTTGTTATTAGAAACGAAGGTCCTGTAGGAGGTCCAGGCATGAGAGAAATGTTAGCTCCAACATCTGCGATTGTTGGTCAAGGATTAGGAGAGAAGGTGGCTTTAATTACCGATGGCAGATTTAGCGGGGGCACCTATGGTCTTGTTGTGGGTCACATAGCTCCGGAGGCTGCTGTAGGAGGAAATATTGCTCTAATAAAACAAGGTGATTTAATTACAGTAGATGCTGTAAAACAACTAATTGAAGTTGATTTATCTGACGAAGAATTAGAAAAAAGAAAAAAAGATTGGGTAAAACCTATTCAAAAATACAAAAGAGGAATTCTTTCAAAATATTCGAGAATCGTAAGCACATCAAGTTTAGGGGCTGTTACTGATTTATAAATCAGTTCAAATTTTATTTTCTTAATCAAAAAAACTTTTTATCCTATTTGCTAAATTTTCCAATCTAGCGCTGTATTTTGGTGAGTTGCATTTTTTCCCATTATTGCTATCCATCCATAATGTTTTAACTCCACACCATAATATTGGTTCATCAGGGAAGTTAAGCTTAGAAATTACTAAAACCAACTCTTTATTTGATTTAAAAAGTTCTAATTCAAGATCATGAATTTCTAATCTTTTACCTTCTTTATCTCGACATAAGATATTAACTGTTAAATCAATATCTTCATCTTCGAATTCGTATTCACCATTTATTTTTACTACAGAATGAACAAAAGGTTTATTTGTTAAATCTGCTGACTTAGCGATTAAGCTCTCTATATTTTTAGGTGGATTTTCAAATAACACTTATTGATTTAATTAAAACTTTTATGGAACCATCTTTAAACTTATTGTTAAGTAATCCATCATCACCGAACTTGGAGTGTAGTAGTTGCAATCTTTTAATTTTAGATGGCTTGAATTTAAATGGAAAACGTACTTTATTAGCTCTTACTGAAGGTTTTAACTCACTAAAAGGAATTTGAACATTTGTTGTCCCGAATTTTTTTGTTGGGAATGATTTAATCCATCTAAGTCCACCTGGAATAAATTCGGTCAGTCCTAGTAGATCATCTTCACAAGCGACAGCAAATTTAAAAGTTCTTCCTTGTCCATCAATATTTAATTCAAAGGATGAATACTCAGATACGTTTAAAGAAGGTTTATATATAGACGATCTACAACTAACAAATCCTCCTGATTTCTCGACAATATTACCCATTAATATCAAACCCGAATTTGAAATTTCACAAAAAGCTGAACTTGATCCGCCCATAACAGTATCGTTTAATGTTTTCCAACCATCGAACTCCTTTTTCTGGAATAAAAATTTTTTCTTACTCATTAAATAATTTAAACTATTAATAGACTTTAACTAAATTTCTAATTCTTTTGCTGATTCCTGATCACAAAATATTGAAATTTGATTAATAGATTTTATTAATTTCGATGGTGTTCTATCTGGTGGCTCTTTTTCATCTAATAACCTCTCAAGAGCAATTCTTTTAGAAGCTCCACTAACTAAAAATACTATCTTTGAAGAAGCTGAAAGAACCTTTGGAGTTAATGAAATTCTTTTTAAACCTTTACCTTCATTAAAAATAACAAAATCATCTACATTATTATTTTTTTGATAAGGGAATAGTGAGGCTGTATGACCATCGTCTCCAAGACCTAATAATGTTAAATCAAAAGTTGGAGGGTTTGATCCGCATTTCTCAAATAGTTTAGAAATAAATTGATTTTTTGTAGCTTCATCATCAGCATTTAAATCATTGAAAATTTCATAAAAAAAGGCTTTAGATCCAAAATTAGTTAACAATGAATTCTTTAACATTAACGAGTTACTCAATTCTGAATTTGGATCAACACATCTTTCATCCCCTAAAAAGACATCAACCATATCCCATCTAAGATCACTTTTTGATAAAAGCTTATAGACAGATTTAGGAGTTGAACCTCCACTTACACAAAATTTGAACCTGTCTTTCTTTTTTAAAGTATGAATAATGTGACTTTCAATAAACTTAAAAACCTCTGTAGATAGCTCTAACTTGTCTTTGTAAATGTTAAGTGTATATCCATTTTTAACCTTTTCAATCATTTCATCCATTCTGTATGAAAACTACCTTCCTTATCAATTCTTTCATATGTATGAGAGCCAAAACAGTCTCTCATTGCCTGAACAAGGTTCTGAGGAAGTCTATTGGTTCTATAACTATTCAAATAATCTAAGGTACTGGATAGACATGGGACTGGAATACCAGCTTTTGTGGATAAGGAAACAACTTTAGCCAAGTTATCTAATCTTGTCGCAATTTCATTATTGAACCAATCATCAAAAAATAAATTTTTTAGATTAGGATTTTTGTTATAAGCATCTTGAATTTTACTTAATAATTTTGATCTAATTATGCAACCACCTTTCCATATTTGAGCAATGGACGGCATATTCAAACCATAGTTATATACTTTAGATGCTTCTCTTAAAATGTCCATACCCTGGGCATAGCTAGCAATTGTGGCAAGGACTACAGCATCAAATAAAGGTTTCATTCCATCTGATATATTTCCTAAATCAAAATCTTCTATCTCTTTATATGGAATAGTTTTTTCAATTTCACTACGTTGCTCTTTTAAAGAACTCATTACTCTTGCATTTAAAGATGCGTAAATAGTTGGGACTGATACCCCCAGTTCTAGAGCACTTACAACAGTCCATAACCCTGTACCTTTCTGGCCAGCTTTATCTAATATTTTTTCCACGACATCATCCCCAGTTATCTCATCTTTTGTATTTAGACAAATCTCTGTTATCTCAACAAGATAAGAAGCTAATTCATCAGTATTATTCCAAATACCAAATACCTCTGACATTTGCTGACCGTTCATACCTTTAACTCTCTTCATAAGGTCATAAGCTTCTGCAAGTATTTGTTCAATTCCATATTCAATTCCGTTATGAACAGTTTTAACAAAATGACCTGAGCCTCCTGGCCCAACATATGCAACACATGGTCCGTCTTCAACTTTGGCAGCCATTTTTGTTAATAAGCTTTCTATTGCATCATATGAAGCTTTAGTACCACCAGGCATCATACTTGGCCCTTCAAGAGCTCCTTTGGCACCACCTGAGACTCCCATTCCAATGTATCCAAAACTTTTACTTTCAAGAGTATTTACCCTTCTTTCTGTATCTTTAAATTGAGAATTACCGCCATCTATTAATAAATCTCCTTCCTCGAGATATCCAGAAATATTATCTATAACAGCATCTGTTGCGGGCCCAGCTTTTACCATCATTAGAATTCTTCTAGGCCTCTCTAGCTTATTAACAAATTCTTGAAGAGTTTCAGCACCCTCTATATTCTTCCCAAAGCCCCGACCTTGTAAAAATTCTTCAGTTTTTGAGTAGGTTCTATTAAAAACTACACTCGAAAATCCGTTTCTCTCTGCGTTAAGAACTAAATTTTCGCCCATAACACCAAGACCTATTAAACCAAAATGTGCCTTGGACATAAAAATTAAAAAACTCAATAAATATAGTTTGCCTACAACTCAACAAAATTGCTCAAAAAAAATACTTATGTCAGCGAAAAATGATCGAAAAGATTTAAATAACAGTTCCATTTGCAATAGTTGCATTTTTAACTACTACAACAATTCCATTTCTTATGTAGAAGCCCAATTCTGGCTTATCGGCTTCTTCTACTCGATCTTTATTAATGATCACGACATTATCACCAATTCTTGTATTCTTATCAAGAATTGCTCTTTTTACAGTAGTTCCTTCACCAACTCCAAGAGGTGTTCCGCCTCCTTTTCTCAATTCAATCCTCTCTTCAGGCGATTCAAAGAAATCAGCACCCATTACAAGAGTATCCTCAAGAACAGAATCACTTTCAATCCTGCTTCTTACACCCAAAACACAATGCAAAATACTACAAGACTTCAAGATTGTACCTTCACAGACTATTGAATCAGTAATTTGAGCATCTACAAGTTTAGAAGGGGGGAGAAATCTAGGTCTTGTATATATTGGAAATTTCTCATCATAAAAACTAAATGGAGGTTTTGGTTGCTCAGTTAATGCAAGGTTTGACTCAAAGAACGCACCAATGGTTCCGATATCTTCCCAATAATCATCGAATACATAACTTTTGAGAGTATCGCCTCTTTTAAGTGATTCAGGAATTATGTCCTTACCAAAATCGGTATAACTAGGAAATTTATTTAGAAGATCGAAAAGAGTATTTCTACTAAATACATAAATACCCATAGAGGCAAGGTAGGGTTTTTCTGCGGCCGACTCAATACTTAATCCAAATTTTGAAGTATCTACTGCCATTGCCTTCAACTTCTCTCCAGTAGGTTTTTCACTGAATTCTTTTATATTTCCTAAATCATCTGTTCTCATGAGGCCAAAACCTTCTGCTTGGGCTTCATCAACTGGTAAAGCTGCTACAGTTAAATCAGCTCCATTATCTCTATGATGTTGCACAAATAAACTGTAATCCATTCTATACAGTTGATCACCTGACAATATTAAATATTCGTCCACATCCCATTCTTGAAATAACCATTGGTATTTTCTTACAGCATCAGCAGTACCTTCAAACCACTTTGGGCTATCAGGAGTCTGTTGCGCAGCTAAAACTTCCACAAATCCCTGACCAAAGGGACCATTTAAATTATAGGTTCTTCCTATATGTCTATTTAGAGATGCACTATTGAACTGAGTCAATACGTACATTTTTTCTATGCCTGAATTAATACAATTACTAATTGGGATATCAATTAAACGATACTTACCTGCTAATGGCACAGCAGGCTTCGCCCTCATTTTTGTTAAAGGGTAAAGTCTAGAACCTTTTCCTCCTCCGAGGATGATGGCTAACACACGCTTCATTCAATCTAATGGAGGTAGAGATACAACTAACTAAAGTAACTGATTATGGGTAAATTTAGAAACAGTAATGGTCAGTTTACGAAGGTATTTCATTAAATCACTAGAAAAACTTAATATAAATAAGAAAAATTTAGCTCTTTTTATCCTCATCCTCCAAAGAAAACAATTTTTCAACAATTTTTAAAGAAGCTTGTCTTTCCTCTCTTGATTGAGGACTTCTCAACTTAGTAACAGGTGTATGAAGTATTTTATTGATAATTCCTTTAGTCAAAGCTTCCACAACTTTTCTTTCTCTTGCAGAGAAATCTGGGCCCATTCTACTAAGTGCTTTTTGCAATTCCTCTTTTCTTATTAACTCTAAATCAGATCGAAGTTTATTAATGACTGGAACGGCCTCTAAACTTGCCCACCACTCTAGAAAAATGATTCTTTCTTCTTCAACTAAAGATTCTGCTTCTTTTGCAATTTTCTGCCTAAATTCTTGATTTCTTGAAACGACCTCTTGTAGGTCATCTACATCAAATGATTTTACAAACTGATGCTGTTTAACATCATTAGATATATTTCTCGGCACTCCAATATCAATAAATTTAAGTTTATTATTCAAATTTAATTTTTCAATTTTAGCGAGATCAATTATCGGTACTTCTGAGGCTGTACTAGTGAAAACAAGAGAAGATATTGATATATTTTCATCCAATTCATTTAACCCTTTACAAAAAATTTCTAAGTCCGGGAAGTCTTTCGCAAGATTTAATGCTCTATCAATATTTCTATTAACAAGAATGAGCTTATTACAACCTTTTGATTTCAAGTGCGTTATTAAAAGCCTACTCATTCGTCCGGCTCCAACTACAAGAACCTTCTCTGATTCCAAACTAACGAGATTATCAAACCCCTTTTCTTGTCCAATTTTCAATTGAGCAAGTTCTACTGCTGCTGAACTTATTGATACAGCTCCGGTTCCTAAATTTGTTTCAGATCTAACTTTCTTACCTGTACTAACAGATTGAGTTAATAATCTATTAAGAATAGGCCCAGTAGACTGATTCTCTTGACCCAATCTCATCATTTTTTTTACCTGCGAAAGGATTTGTCCTTCGCCTAGTACGAGGCTGTCGAGTCCTGCCGAAACTTTCATCAAATGTAAAACTGCATCTTCTTGTCTAAAGCAAAATAGATGTGGATTTAAATCTTCAAAGATAATTCCTGAATAATCTGATATAAATTCTTTAATAGATGAAATACCAGTATTTTTATCTTTTACTAACGCATATATTTCTAACCTATTACAAGTACTTAAAATTGACACCTCCAACACGTCAGAGAAAGCTTTTAATGCTTTCAACGATTCTGTTATTGATTGGTCAGGAATACTTAACTTCTCACGCACTTCGACAGGTGCCGTGCGATGACTTAGTCCGACGACAACAATATGCATAAAATTAAAAGTGAATTTTTAAAGGCTGATACTCTTAGCACCATCTTTTATATGGACAGTATTTGTGAATCTTGCAGTACTATCTAATGTACTAATTACTAGGCTGCTTGTTCTAACACAATCCCTTTCAAATTTAACTCCGTCAAATAATAATCCATCAGTTATTCCACTACCAGCAAAAACAACATTTTCTCCCGAGGCCAATTCGTTAGCTTCATAGATTTTATCTATATCAGTTATTCCCATTTCATTAAGACGTTTAATATTTCCTTCTTTTGTATAATCAGCCCATTCAGAAGTTTGAGCAATTGCTGGATCATAAACTAATTGTCCTTGAAAGTGGCCCCCTAGAGCTCTCATTGCAGCAGCCGAAATAACACCTTCTGGAGCAGCTCCTATACCCATCAAGCAATGTGTTCCAGTACCTGCAAAACCACATGCAATAGCGGCTTGAACATCACCATCAGAGATTGGTTGTACTTTTGCACCACACCCTCGAATCTCTTTAATTAAATCTTTATGTCTGGTTCTATCCATAACAACAACAGTAAGTTCATCTATAGAAAGATCCAAACAATCACTGAGTATCTTCAAGTTTTCAGTTGCAGAATTTCTAATATCTACTTTTCCTTTTGCAGCAGGGGGAGCTGCTAATTTATTCATATAAAAATCAGGAGCATTAAAAAGACCGCCAGTATCAGAGGCAGCTAAAACTGCCATAGAGCCTCTTTGATTATTTGCACAAAGGTTAGTTCCTTCACAAGGATCTACTGCAAAATCAACCCCTGGTCCACTTCCACTTCCAACCTCTTCACCTATATACAGCATTGGTGCTTCATCTCTTTCACCTTCACCTATAACAATTTTTCCTTTCATTTCAATTTTGCCCATTCGCAATCTCATTGCTTCGACAGCTGCAGCATCAGCTTCATCTTTTTGACCAAGTCCTGTAAGTTTTGCTGAGGCAATTGCTGCTTGCTCGACGACTTCGAGAATTTCTTGAATTAATGTTTGATTCACAATTAAATTTTTGAGGATTTTCTAAAAGGTTTTGAGTATGATCTCATAAAAAATGACATTTTTTTTGAGAATTATTATGCTAATAAGCTTTTTTAACTCTTTACAGCTGTTACTTTATCAGGCCGTGACTTGAAATTAGGAATAAACAACTAAATATAGTATCTTTATTAAATATTTTAAAAATTAAATGACTGAGTCAAATCAAAAAAATTTAGCTGGTGTTAATAGACCAATCCAAATAATTCCTTCTGTTTTACCTGCAGATTGGGCAAATATGGGGGCATGTGTTAAGGAACTTGAGGAAGCTGGAGTTGACAGAATTCAATTTGATGTAATGGATGGAAATTTTGTTCCAAATCTTACTTTCGGTCCTGAAATGATTGCTGCATGCAGAAAATATTGCAATGTCCCTTTTGAAACCCAATTAATGGTTAGCCAATACAATTGTGAAACTATGCTTGAATCTTATGTAAACGCTACAAAAGGAGTAAATGGTGAGCCAGGTGTAGTAATAGCTCATGCCGAAGCAAATATTCATCTGCATAGAGTTCTTGGGAAAATAAGAGACTTAGGCGGATCCCCTTCTGTTGCGTTAAATCCTCATACTCCATTTGAAATGATTGAAAATATTATGGATATGGTTGATCATGTTTTGGTTATGACTGTCAATCCAGGTTTTGGCGGACAAGCTTATATACCAACAATGCTTAATAAAATCAGGAAAATAAGAAACTTTATTATTGAGAAAAATTTAAATGTAGACATTGAAGTTGATGGCGGCATAAAAGCAAATTGGACTATTTCACAATGTGCTGATGCTGGTGCTAATTGCTTTATTGCAGGTAGTGGAATGTTTGCTTACCCAACATTAAAAGAGGGTTGTGATGACTTGAGAAAAGTTGCACAAGAAGCACAGAATGGGAAGGTGCTTTCAGAACCTCAATAAAATTTTCTGCGAGATTAACAAGTTACCCAAATATCCAGCCGTAACTGTGTAAACCTATTCCTAAAAAATTAACTCCTAAGTAGCATACTAAGACCACCACAAAACCTGAGGTTGCTAATAATGCTGGTTTTCTTCCTTGCCAACCTTTACTTATTCTCATATGCAAATAAGCGGCATAGAATAACCATGAGATAAAAGCCCAAGTTTCTTTTGGATCCCAACTCCACCATGTACCCCATGCCTCATTTGCCCAAACTGCACCAGAGATCAACCCGAGAGTAAGAAGAACAAAGCCTATCAATATAGAACGATAACTTAGTGTATCTAATTCTTCTGCATGAGAAAATTCAATAGGATCAACCAAATCATTTATAGGGTTGTTATGAGGAATTTTGAACCCTCCTATACCTGTAGAACTACTTCTAATTTGCAGCGGTTTATTTTTATTAACGAACAAAACGGAAGCCGAAAGTAAAGAACCTATTATTAGTGCCGCATAACTAAGCATTACGACACTGACATGCATCACTAACCAACTAGATCTTAAAGCTGGGACCAAGTTGGATGATAATTTTAAGTCATCAGGCAAAACAAAACAGGCAAAAGCCACAGTCAACAACTGAACGGGAATAGCTATTGAGGGAATTATTGGAGATTGGTATTCCCTTTCAATCAATAGTTGTCCTAATGAGATCCCCCAAACAAGGAAATAAAGAGATTCATACAAATTGCTAATTGGGAAATGTCCAGAAATTGACCACCTAAAAAGTAATTGTAATGTTATGGATAGATTTACTAGGATAGTAAATATTCTTAAAGTAAAAGAGGACTTTTTTTGGAAAACTGCCCCTAAAGATATTGGTAAATTAACTAACAAGATATAAAATACTAAAAGCCCTAGCACAGAGACCGGGTCATATATTAAATTTTTAAAAAGATCATCTAAAATCATATATAGAATTTATTCAGCTTTAATATTTCATAACAATAAAATAATAATTTAAATTACTCTCACATGAGTAAATATTTAATAAATAATTTTTAATTTATTTTGCAAAGGAATTTCAAAGTTTGAAATTCTCGCCTAGATAATATTTCTTGACTATTGGGCTATCTGCCAATTCAATTGATGATCCATAATCTAAAATTTTTCCTTCACTTAAGACATAAGACTTATTGGTAATTAAAAGGGTTTCTCTGACATTATGGTCTGTAATAAGAATTCCTACCCCGTTAACACTTAATTTAAGAATTAGTTTCTTTAGATCATTAACAGCTAAGGGATCAATCCCTGCAAACGGTTCGTCTAATAATAAATATTTAGGCCCTTTTCTCCCAACAGAAAGAGCTCTCGCGATCTCACACCTCCTTCTCTCGCCTCCTGAAAGTTGATAACCATAATTATCTACGAAATTATTCAAATTAAATTCATTAATTAACTGTTCTCTTCTATTTCTAATTAATACTCGACTATAAGATGAATTCTTCAAAGCCAAATCTATATTTTCTTTAACAGTGAGATCACGAAATATACTTGCCTCCTGAGTTAAATAACCCAACCCAAGTCTTGATCTAATTGCTAGTGGAAGATTAGTTATATTTTTACCATTCATTAAAATTTCACCTTTATCAGGTTTTAGATTTCCAACTGCGATATTAAAAGTGGTAGTTTTCCCAGCACCATTAGGCCCCATCAAGCCAACAACCTCTCCTGGATTTACAGTTATGGAAACATCATGTACTATCGATCTTCCCTTGATTGTGAGTGATACATTTTGAATTTTTAGGTTCATCTTCGTTTAAAAAGATTTTCGATATTATTTTTTTGAGAAAAATAATATCGAAAGCAAAAATTTAATCAAAAAGAATTGTAAACTCATATTAATCAAAGAGGGTTTAAAAAAGGTTTGTCGTTCTCATTTAAAATTTCTTTGTATTGTAATTTCCTCAATAGATTTTCCAAACATCGGCAAAAAGATTCAAGATCAATTCCTAAATTAATCTTAGTTCTAGTTTTTATTCTACCTAAACCTTCTCCAAGCAAGATAGTAGCACCATTCAAATTACCCTTACTTAAGTGAAACTGCGAGACTGATACTTGTAAAATTCCCTGAATGACTTGTCTTTCATCACCATCAACAGTATTCCAAATTTCCTCAAAAGCATCATGGGCCTCATACCATTGATGATTGTTAAAAAGATTTAAAGCAATAAAAAGTGCATCTTCAAAACTTTTTGTACTTTCTTTATTCATCAAAATAATTATTTGTACTTTTTCTTATTTATTTTTCTCATTCTTATTGAATCTGGCGTAACTTCAAGCATTTCATCAGGACCAATATATTCGAGCGCTCTTTCAAGAGTAATATCAACAGGTGACTGCAAAGTATCAAGCTCTTCAGCCCCTGCAGACCTCATATTAGTCAACTGTTTAGTTTTACATATATTTAACTCAAGATCTTGAGGTCTATTATTCTCCCCAATTATCATTCCCTTGTAAACTTTAACACCAGGTTTAATAAAATAAACCCCCCTATCTTCAGCATTCTTTAAAGCATAAAAAGTGGCTACACCTTCCTCAAAAGCTATAAGAACTCCATTCCTTCTAGTTTCAAAATCTCCTGTTTTGGGTTTATATTCATAAAAAGAGTGACTCATGATACCTTCACCTCTAGTTATCCGAACAAATTCACCACGAAATCCAATTAGCCCTCTTGATGGCACAAGAAATTCTAATTGAGTTCTCCCATCTGAACTTGTCTGCATATTTTTCATCTCCGCCTTTCTTGATCCAAGTTTTTCTATACATGAACCAACCGACACTTCAGGCACATCCAAAACTAAAGTCTCTATAGGCTCACATTCAACATTATCAATTTCTCTAAAAATCACTTGAGGTTGTGAGATTTGAAACTCAAAACCCTCTCTTCTCATGGTTTCGATCAAAATACCTAGATGTAATTCACCTCTTCCTGAAACAGAAAACCTGTCAGGCGAATCGGTTTCTTCAACCCTAAGGGCAACATTTGTTAAAAGTTCCCTCTCCAATCTATTTTTTAATTGTCTACTAGTAACAAATTTCCCTTCTTTACCCGCAAACGGGGAATCATTGACAACAAAAGTCATATTTAAGGTGGGTTCATCAACTTTGATTAATGGGAGAGGTTGAGGAGAATCGGGACATGCTATGGTCTCACCAATATTCACATCATCGAAACCCGAAACAGCAACAATATCACCAGCGAATGCTTCATTTATATCAATTCTTTGTAACCCTTCAAATCCTAATAATTTACTGATTTTTCCTTTTATAGTTTTTCCATTTTCTTTTATTAAACTAGCTTGTTGACCATTTTTTATAGTTCCATTATGAATTTTCCCAATCACAATTCTGCCTAGAAAATCAGAATAATCCAAAGTAGTTATTTGTAGCTGAAGGGGTTTATTTGAATCACCGACTGGAGGTGGGACATGTCTGATAATAGCCTCAAAAAGAGGCATCATATTTTCACTACTAGATTCCATCTCTTCTTTTGCGAAACCAGATAGGCCGCTTCCAAAAAGATAAGGGAAATCGCATTGATCATCATCAGCGCCTAATTCTAAAAACAAATCAAGAACCTTATCAACTGCTATTTCTGGAACTACTCTTGGTCTATCAATTTTATTCACGAAGACTATAGGCCTAAGTCCTTTTTCTAATGCTTTTTTTAAAACAAATCTTGTTTGGGGCATTGGTCCCTCGTTTGCATCAACAATAAGCAAACAACCATCAACCATTCCTAAGACCCTCTCGACTTCCCCTCCAAAATCAGCATGTCCAGGTGTATCTATAATATTAATTCTGGTGTCTTTAAAGTTAACTGCAGTATTTTTTGAGAGTATTGTTATTCCTCTTTCTCTTTCAAGATCATTAGAGTCCATTACACATGTAGGAATAACTTCATTGTCTCTGAATATTCCTGATTGAGATAACAATGCATCTACAAGAGTTGTCTTCCCATGATCAACGTGGGCAATAATTGCAACATTCCTAATTTCTTTTATTGAAGATGACATTTATGAAATTTATATAAATAGTAGATTTGCTTAATTAAGGCTAACTCAAAGAATGCTTATTATGAATATTTTCTCTCAAAGACGTTGAAAAACATAACCATATTGAATAATTTAATTAATCAATTGAGTTCATAGTTCTCTATTTGAAGTTTCAAAAACTTTTAAAGCTTCAATCGATCCCTCATATCTCCAATGCCAGGGTTCGTAATCAATGTATTTATTATTTTTGTTGAAAGACAACTTAAAATGAAACTTTGCTGCATTCTTTTTTAACCATCTAAAGGCATTAGTATTTTCAAATTCTGTCTCAAAGTCCGTTTCTCTTTGAGTTGCATCACCAATATCAATTGCGAAACCGGTACTATGCTCAGAATAACCTGGAGGTGCTGAAACTCTTGCTCTTTCTGACGCCTCTTGATTCCTGATGGATTTTAAAGAATAAAAAATATCGTTTTGCAAATTTATTGATCTATAACCACTCAAGAAAATCAAATATATTCCATCCTTTTTTGCTTCTTCTCTCATTTTCAAAAGAGAATCACGCATATCAATATGAACTTCAATATTTGGCTCAATTAAAACTAGTTTATTCTTTGGAATTTCTTTATAGGGTAAATGGCCCAAAATTCTATAGTTGTCGTTTATCTCAGCCTGATAATTTTGATTTCTAAATGATTCTTGTTCCATATTTCTAAGCAATCGCAATGAAGTTAAAGAAAAAAGAAGGAAAAGAAATGGAGAAAATATTAATAATTTTTTAAGTTGTATTGAATTAGACTTATTTAAGTAATTTCTTTTGGCAACAGGTAAATCAAAATGATCAATATCTTTGTTTAGTTCCAATATTTTGAATTGAATTTGGAAAAGATATTTCGATATTAACTATTATTTTAAGAAATGCACTTTTATAAGCAAAAAAGATGTAGTTTTTATATACAGTATTTATTTTTTTTCATATGTTGAGGGTAGCTGTTATCGGTGGAGGTCCAAGTGGTTCATGTGCGGCAGAAATACTAGCTAAAGCGGGAATAAAAACTTGGCTCTTCGAGAGAAAATTAGATAATGCGAAACCATGTGGAGGAGCAATTCCACTTTGCATGGTAGAAGAATTTGATTTACCTGAGTCAATTATTGATAGAAAAGTAAGGCATATGAGAATGATATCTCCATCAAATAGAGAAGTAGATATAAGTTTAGATAGAGTTTATGGGAAAAGTGATAATGAATTTATTGGGATGTGTAGAAGAGAAGTTATGGATGCTTTTATGCGCAACAGAGCATCAGATCTTGGAGCTACATTAATAAATGGATTAGTTACTTCTATTGATACAGGGGATAATAATCAAGGGCCCTATAAGCTTTCCTACTCAGATTTTACGAATGGAGATAAAAAAGGGGAACTCAAAGAGCTTACTGTTGACCTTTTAATCGGAGCTGATGGAGCCAATAGCAGAGTCGCAAAAGCAATGGATGCAGGTGATTACAAAGTTGCTATAGCATTTCAGGAAAGAATTAAATTGCCTAAAGAAGAAATGAGTTACTACGAAGATCTTGCTGAAATGTATGTCGGAACTGATGTTTCTCCTGATTTTTATGGGTGGGTATTTCCTAAATATGATCATGTTGCCGTGGGCACTGGAACCATGCAAAAGAATCAGTCATTAATCAAAGGACTTCAAGAGGGTGTAAGAAATAGGGCAAAGAAAAGACTTGTTAATGGTGAAGTAATAAAGGTAGAAGCTCACCCTATTCCAGAGCATCCAAGGCCAAGAAGGGTAGTTGGGAGAATGGCATTAGTTGGTGATGCAGCAGGTTATGTTACAAAAAGTTCTGGAGAGGGTATTTATTTTGCTGCAAAAAGCGGAAGAATGTGTGCTGAAGAAATTGTTGAAGCATCAAAAAATGGTCAAGTAATTCCATCAGAACAAGATTTAAAAAACTATCTTAAAAAATGGGATAAAAAATATGGTACAACTTATAAGGTGCTAGAAATCCTTCAAAATATTTTCTACAGAAATGATTCTGCTAGAGAAGCCTTTGTTGAGATGTGTGATGATATGGATGTTCAAAGACTTACTTTTGATAGTTACTTATACAAAAGAGTTGTATCCATGAAACCATTACAGCAACTTAAAATTACAATGCTTACACTTGGTTCGATTTTAAGAGGGAAAGCCCTAGCACCTTTAAAATATAAACCCGTTGATAGTGCTGTTAGGGAAAATAAAGAAGTAGAAAAAATGCTAGAAAATTATTCAATAAAGGGAGGAATTAAAGTTAAGAGTTCAAAAGTGTAAAGTCGGCTATTTTTAGAGAATAATTTCTAATTAAGCTCAACAAATTGAGTCTATTATTTCTTATTTTTAAATCCTCTGACATTATTAGAACGCCCTTTTCATTATCAAATAAATCCTCGATAGTGTTTACATTAATCTCAAACAAATTTAAAAGTTCCAAATAATTGCAATAACTTTCTGAAAAAAGTTTTTCTAATTCTCCAATAAATTCAAAAACTTTCAATTCACACTCTTTTTCAAAAAGTTTTGTATTTACATAATCTCTTGTTGAGAGAACGTCTCTTGAAAGATCACTATTATTTGCTAATTTGCTTACCCTAGTAATTACCTTCTGGATTTCAACAAAATTATCCTTTTCGTTAAAATTGATAATAGATTTAATCCTATTTTTAAGATCGACAATATTCAATACTCTTTTTTGAGATAATTCATCAGAAGAGCAAACGGCCTTTATTAATTCCTTACTTAGTGATATTTCTTCTAGATGACTAACGATTCTCTGAACTAAAAATTCATTTAAATCATTAAATACTGTTTCTCTTGAGAAGTTTAAATTTGGAAATACGATTTTCCAAAAATCAATAAGTTCGTTGAATAATTTATCTAAAGGTAAATCAAGTTCATAATCCCAAATTATTTTAATCACTCCATTCAAATTTCTTCTTAAAGCATAAGGATCAGATGATCCACTGGGACGTTTACCAGAAATAAATATACTTATTAAAGTTTCGACCTTATCTGCTATGGAAACTATTGCACCATATTTTGTGGATGGCAAATCATCTTTATAAAAAGAAGGTAAATAATGTTCCGCGACAGCCAAGCAAACATCCTCACTAAATCCCTCATATTTAAGATATTTACCACCCATAATTCCTTGCAGCTCAGGGAATTCGAAAACAATTTCGCTACATAAGTCGTTTTTACAGTATTTAGCCGCTTCTATTATTTTTTTTTCTTCTAAAGACTTATCATTTAAAAATTTAAGAATTTTTTTTGTAACTTCCTCTATCCTTTCTACCCTCTGAAATATATTTCCAAGTCCTTTCAAATATGAAACAGATTTAAGCTTTTCATTTCTATCAATTGAAGACACTATTTTATCACTTTCTACGAAAAATTTTGCATCTGAAAACCTTGCCCTTAATACTTTCTCATTACCTTTGGCAATATTATTATTTGATTCTTCAAGACCATTTGAAATAACGCAGAAAGTTGTACTAATATTTTTTTCAGAGCTTAAATCTAGTTTGGTAAAACTTTCGTTTTTCAATAGTAGAGGAACGTATCTCTGATGATTTTTCATGACTGTTGAGAGAACTTCAACCGGAAGATCAAGAAATTCTTCACTAAATTTACCAATAATTAAGTCTGGCCATTCAACTAAATCAGTTAGTTCATTTAGTAATCCTTCTGAAAGGTCAGGTTTCAGATTTAAAAATTTGGATGCCTGATTTATTAAACTTTCAATTTTTTCTTTTCTTTCATTTCTAATAGCCATTACTCTATTTCGTTTCAATAATTCAAAAAAGTCATCAAGATTCTTAACTTCTAAAACATCATTGATTAGCCTATGCCCTTTTGTTTTATTACTTATATTGATCTTTGGATCACATTCATCAAATTCAAAATCAAGAATTTCATCATTATAAATAGAGGCAATCCACCTTATAGGTCTTGAAAATTTTATATTCCCAGCCCCCCATCTCATAAATCGAGGGCCTTGAAGACTTTTGACTAATTTTGGGATAATCGAAGACAAAGAAATTTTTGTTGATAGACCTTTCTCAATTTTCTTCCCAAATACAAAATCACCCTTTTGTGTATTTTTTATTTCTAGCTCACCTACATCTATATCTAAGCTATTAGCAAATCCTAAAGCAGCATTAGTAGGACATCCATTTAAATAAGCTGAATTTGCTTTAGGCCCTTTTCTTTCTATTATCTTATCTTCTGCATAATCAACTAAACCTTCAATAAGAAGCACTATCCTCCTTGGTGTGGAAGTAACAACTAAATGTTCGAATTTGATTAACTTTTTATCCAATTCAAATTCTATTAGAGATTTAAATTGCTCTAGAACAGAATGAGAAAATTTTGCGGGCAACTCTTCTGTTCCTATCTCAAGTAAATATTTAGACAAGAAAAAAATATGACTTCACTTACTATAATTTACTACCAGTTAAATAAGCTTTTCGCTAATGTATAAAAAGAGATATGTTTTGGTCCTTTGATCAAGGTTGAGAAAGTAAAAAAGAAAAAAGATTCTGCAAAGGAAGAGACTGTTTGTTTAGCAAATGGACTAGAAGTTTCTAAATTTGAAAATTTCAAAAAAAGTAGTCAATTTCTTAAGGAACCACTTGCTACGGAATTAGTCAATGAAAGTGATCATTTTACTAATGATGCAGTTCAGTTATTAAAATTTCATGGTAGTTATCAACAAGATAATAGGGAAAATAGGAGACCGGGCAAAAGTAAAGATTGGCAAATGATGCTTAGGTTAAGAAATCCGGGCGGTGAAGTCCCTGGGAAATTATTTTTAGCATTAGACGCATTATCTGACAAACTAGGTAATGGAACACTTAGGGCCACTACAAGACAAGCCTTTCAAATGCATGGAATCAGAAAGGAGAACCTAAAGGAAGTAATTCAAACAATAGTTAATTCAATGGGCTCGACATTAGCTGCATGTGGTGACATAAATAGAAACGTTATGGCCCCTGCGGCTCCATTTGATTCGCCAGACTATAATATTGCAAGAGCATTGGCAAAAAAAGTTGCAGATCTTCTTACACCAATGGCTGGCCAAGGCACTTTTTTAGAGCTTTGGGCTGATGGCGATTTAGAGTACACCATAAAGCCTGACAAAGATATTGAAGCAATTAGGAAACTCCAATTTAAAGATAATGTTTTTAGTGGGATAAAAGATGAGCCTCTTTATGGATCAACTTATTTACCAAGAAAATTCAAATGTGCCGTGACAGTTCCTGGGGACAATTCTGTTGATCTTCTTACCAATGACATAGGAATAGTTGCCTTTACTTCTAAAGATGGGAACTTAGAAGGATGCAACTTCTATGTTGGAGGTGGTATGGGTCGCACACATAATAATGAGGAGACCTTTGCCAGAATTGCTGATCCACTTGGATATGTTGAAGAACCTGATGTTTATGAATTAATACAAAGCATTGTGGCTATTCAAAGAGATTATGGTGATAGAAAATCAAGGAAAAATTCGAGAATGAAATATCTTCTTCATAGAAAAGGTATTAAATGGTTCAAAAAGATACTTTCTGATAGGTATTTCAAAAAAGAAATTAAAAAAATCAGAAAAGAACCTGATAAAGTTCTTATTGATTACCTAGGTTGGCATAAACAAAATAAAACCTCCCATTTTGTGGGTTTACCATTATTATCAGGGAGATTATCTGGAGAGAAGAAGAGTACTATCACAAGTATTGTTAAAAAATATAATTTAGATTTAAGACTCACACCTAATCAAGATATTTTACTTTGTAATATCGCCAATATAAACAAAGGTGAAATTCAAAAATCTCTATCAAAAATTGGATACGAAAATTTAGAAAATATTAATGAAATAAAAAGACACGCTTTAGCTTGTCCAGCTTTACCACTTTGTGGTCTTGCAATGACTGAAGCTGAAAGAATATTACCTGATGTACTAAAAAGGATTGAAAATTTACTATTAGATCTAAAAATACAAAAGACAATTTTATTCAGAATGACAGGATGTCCGAATGGATGTACCAGGCCTTATATGGCAGAATTAGCACTTGTTGGAAGTGGGCAAAACAAATACCAATTATGGTTGGGGGGAAGTAAAAATCTACAAAGGCTTGCTAAACCATTTTTACAAAGAATGGAACTTAACGATTTAGAAAAAACTCTTCAACCACTATTTGATAAATGGAAGAGTAATTTGGATTTGGACTTCGGAGATTTCATAAATACTCAAGATGAAAATTATATATTGAATTTACTAAATGAAAACCAATAGAATTTAAATTTTTCCATAAAGGGCATTTGCTTTTTTATTTTTCCAAGCCCATAATTGATCACCATAACTAAAATGCCACCATTCATTAGGATGTTGAGCAAATCCGAATTTAGTCATAATTTCCCTTAATAAGTTTCTTCTACTATTCCAAGTAATTGCGTCTTTATTCTTTATGTTGGCATAAAAATAAGGATTTGATGTTTCATCCATTTGATCAACCATGCTTCCCATTCCAACAAGATTTCCGTCTTTTTCTGATAAGCAAACATCCAATGCACCCCCAGTTGAATGAGGGGGAGGACACCTAGTGTCATAAGAAGGATATGCCCAAAATTTTTCAACTTTTTTTAAAATGGATGGATAAGATTTTATATGTTCAAAAGAAATATCAATATTGGATTTTTCACACTCTAATAAAAATGCTCTTTTAAACATAAATTCCTGGACTTCTAAAGGTCGCCAACTGTCATAAATTAAAAGGTTAAAACTACTCTTTGATATTAAATAATCATTTACTTTTAATAATCTATTAACGACTTCCTCTCTTAATTTCCAAATAGAGGTTTTATCTTTGTAAGGCGCTCCTAAATGAGAGTAAGGGTGGGGTTCTAAAAACTTTAGACAGCTAGGTATAGCTATTAATTTATCTCCATTATCTTTAATTGGTATTTTATTCCAAATTTTCAATTGAAATTTGCACTTGATTTATAGTGGCATATATATCAAAAATTACAATGATAGTTTTCAATTTAAGAAATCATGAATGAATTTATTATCAGAATTATCAATAAGTATATTCCTTAAAACAATATTTTCTTTTAAATCAGGATCATCACTAACAATCTTAATAGCCTCTTCACGAGCCTTTTCAATAAGAAATTTATTATTAGGTAAATTATCCAGTACAAAATCAGGCAATCCGGATTGTCTATATCCTAAAATCTGGCCTGGTCCTCTAAGCTCCAAGTCTTTTTCAGCAATATAAAAGCCATCATTAGATTTTTGCAAAACACAAAGTCGTTTATTTTCTAATCCATTTTTATCGGGGGTTACCAGATAACAAAAGGATTTTGTTGATCCTCTCCCGACTCTACCCCTTAATTGATGTAGCTGGGACAACCCAAATCTGTCCGAATTATAAATAATCATAATTGTGGCGTTAGGCACATCAATACCAACCTCAATTACTGTGGTTGAAACCAATATATTAATTTCATTCTTTAAAAAAGAATTAATTACTTCATTCTTTTCTTGTGAACTTAATTTGCCATGTAATAATCCAACTTTTTTGTTAAAAAAGACCTCTTCTGATAAATGTTTGAATGTTTTCTTTGCAGAGCTTAAATTCATTTTTTCTGAATCTTCTATAAGTGGCAAAATCACATAAGCTTGCTTTCCCTTATTAATCTCATCATCAACAATCTTGAACAAGTTAGTTAAATCGTCTTCTGAAATTATTTTTGTTGTTATGGGAACTCTCCCAGGAGGGAGTTCTGTAATTTGACTCACATCTAAATCACCATAAATAGAAAGCGCAAGAGTTCTTGGAATTGGTGTTGCTGTCATTGATAACAAGTTAGTATTTTCTCCTTTATTTAGTAATCTATTTCTTTGAGTAACTCCAAACCTATGTTGTTCATCAATTACTACCATGCCTAATGAATTAAAGATTACTTTATCCTCAAATAATGCATGAGTACCTACGAGGATATCAACTAATCCATTGTTCAAATTAGAGAAAATTTCTTTTCTCTTTTTTTGAGGAGTGTTCCCAGTAAGTAGTTCAACAGAAACTAAAAGGGGATTCAAATATTTTAATAAATTTTTATAATGCTGTTCTGCCAATACCTCAGTTGGGACCATAAATGCACCTTGCAGGTTTTTTTCAATGACTAGTAAAAGAGACGCTATTGCAATTATAGTTTTACCGCTTCCCACATCTCCCTGAAGCAATCTAGACATTGGTTCGGGATTAGATAAATCTTTCTTAATTTCATTTAAAACATTTTCTTGTGATTTTGTTAATGCAAAAGGAAAAGTATTTAAAAATTCTTTTAATAAAGATTTCTTTTGAGGTAATTGTTGGGAAGTTAAATTTTTATTAGTCTTTCGTTTTCTAAGTAGGAACTTTATTTGAAGTAGGAATAACTCATCAAAAACCAAACGTTTTTTTGACTCAATAAGTGCCTGTTGAGTTGGTGGGAAATGAATATTAATCAAAGACTCTCCTTTTGATAATAAAGATAATGAATCAAGTTGTTTTTTATTTAAAATTTCTGGATATTGCTTTGCATAAATTAGTACCTTTTTCATAAGTTTTATAAAACTCATATTTGATAATGCATCACCTAATGAATATAAAGGTAATATTTTTCCTGAGAAATTAAAATTATCATTGTTATCCTTAAGAATCTCAATCTGCGGATCTACAAAAGTTTTGCCATACTCTGTCAATTTGACCTTACCGGAAATTGCTAATTTGGTTCCAGGAATATACAAAGATTTTTGAGATGTGAAGAAGGAGTAAGATCTAAATCTTCTTCCTAAAAAAAATTTTGTAACCTTTATTGAAGACGAATCATCAGAAACTATAATATTCATTATTGATAAATTGCTATTTTTTTTACTCTTATGAATATAAAATCTTTTAACGTTTCCGATGCAGGTGTATAAATTTTCTGGTTTTAAATTTATTATCTTGACTCTATTCGTATAGTCTAGATATGTTCGTGGGAAATAATTAATTAGATCTTTTATATGAAATATCCCTAATTCATTAAGCTTATTTTTATAAACTTTTCCTACATTTTTTATTAATGAAATATCTGAATCAAAAGACAAACTTGAATCAGCATTATTCAGAAAAACTTTATTAGAAATATCATTAGAACCTTCATTTTCTAGAGTTTTGCCTAGTTTATAAAGATTTTTTCTTGTATCTATAATTAACCTTTTTCTTTGATTTTCATCTAATTTATTATATTCATTATATTTCTTAGAAAATTCATAAAATATCCTCAAATATTCGTCTGTGAGATTTAGATTATCTAGTCTTTTCAATGATTGATGCAAATAATCATTAAAATATTTTTCTCTTCCTAGAGTGTTAATAAATTTATTTTCAGTTTCAATAGTTAGAGACTTTTGAAGAGTTCTTATCCAATCTTTAATTAATTTATTATTATTCCCAATAATAGTCACATTTGAAAAAGAGTTATTTTTTCAACGTATCTTATTCAAAGTTATATCTTTTTGCCTCCAATATATCTCTTTTTTAATCAAACGCTGAAATTGATTTTTTAGCTCATTTATTTTATTCCTTTGAATAGAAAGATTTAGATTTTTAAACTCTAACTCAACAGTAGATATATTGAAGAAAATAATACTTGTAAAATTATTGTCGTTTAATGATGACCGATTCAAGTTTAATTCGAAATTAATAACAAAAGGATGTGGATGTTTTATATTTAATTTTTTGTCTACTAAGTACTCAAAGGAATCTTTAGATATCATCTTTTTTATAAGATTTGCCTTAAATAATTCTTGGTTAATATTATATGAAAGATTCAAAAGTAAATTTTCCAATGATTTTTCTATTAAATCAAAATTTTTAAGAATATGATTTTTTGGTGAATTATCCGTTTGGTTGATATTATCTTTTTCTGAATGTCTTGTTTTTTCAACCTTTTCTTCTCCTATTAATTCAAGTAGGGAGGAAATAAATTGTTTTTCAACTCCTAAGTTTTCAAAAATATTGTTGTTGGATAAATAATTATCATGATCGTTATTATCTAAATCAAGCGATACGAATTTCTCATAATTATGAGGTTGATAATATTCAGAAGTGTTTGAAAAATCTTTACTTATGTGAAAATGAGTTGGTTCTTTGAATTGAAAACCATCTTCATCTTGAAATTTTTCTTTTTGATCATCCTTTGTTTTTGTGGAACCATCAAAAATAGTTAAATTAATTCTCTTATTTTTATTTTGTTCAATTTCATTTATTTTTAATTGTTCTATTGTTAATAAGGGCAAATTCGTAAATATCAATTTACTTATTTTTTTTTCAAAGAGACTACAGAATTCATTTTCATTTAAAAAATTATCATTAATTGTTGGATAACTATATATTTGGTTAATACCTTTTTCTACAGAGATGTAAAGTAGATCTCTTACGAGATTAAGATAAAGTTCATATTCCCTATAGATATTTCTAGTTAAAATTCTTTTTTGTATGTCTGCTCTCTCTAATTGAGAATTAATTTTATCTATATAATTATTGAAGTTATTCAAATCATTCAAGTGACTAGTTTGATTGCATTGATGCAACCTCTTCAGCGAAGTCCATCTGATTTTTTTCAATACCTTCACCTAATGTATATCTTGTAAAGCGTCTAACTTTAATATTTTCCCCAATTTTTGCAGCTGCTTGTTTAACAAGATCCTCAACTGTTAGAGAACTATCTTTAATATAAGGTTGTGAAAGCAAAACTAGTTCATTAAGTCTTTTTGCTATTCTCCCTTCAACTATTTTTTCTTTAATTTGTTCTGGTTTGCCTGATAAATCATCCCTACCCATTTCAATCTGCTTTTCTTTTTCCACAACATCTTCTGGTATTTCATCAATTGATACATACTCAACATTTGGGCAGGCTGCTACTTGCATTGAGACATCCTTCACAAGAGATTGGAATATATCACCTCTTGCAACGAAATCAGTTTCACAATTTAACTCTAGTAAAACTCCCACTCTTGATCCAGTATGTATATAACTACCAATTGACCCTTCGGCCGCCACTCTTCCAGATTTCTTTTCAGCACTAGCTATGCCTTTTTTTCTTAACCATTCCAAAGCTTTATCTACATTTCCGTCAGTTTCGTTAAGTGCTTTTTTGCAGTCCATCATTCCTGCGCCAGTCTTGTCTCTAAGATCTTTTACAAGTTTTGCTGTAATGTTTCCCATTTGAAGTAATAAAAAATAGTGAATAGTAAGTTTTAAATTGAAATTTAATTTTTTCTTTCTGCATTAGAGCCTTTTCTACCCTCATTTATGGCATCTGCAAGTCTTCCTAAAATAAGTTGCACAGATCTAACGGCATCATCATTACAAGGAATTGGAACTTCACACAAATCCGGATCGCAGTTTGTATCCAACATTGATACGAGTGAGATATCTAATTTTCTAGCTTCTAGTACTGCATTAGATTCTCTTCTCTGATCAACCAAAACAACTACATCTGGTAATCTTCTCATGCCCTTAAGTCCACCTAAGTATTTTTGTAATCTTTCAAGTTCTCTCCTTAATACTGCAGCTTCTTTTTTAGGCCTCATTGCTATCGAACCACTACTTTCCATTCTTTCTAGATCCTTTAATCTTTCAATCCTAGCTTTCATTGTTGTCCAATTAGTCAACATCCCTCCAAGCCATCTTTGATTTACATATGCAGCTCCACAGCGTGTAGCTTCCTGAGCTACTACATCTGATGCTTGTTTTTTTGTGCCGACAAATAGGAACCTTTTACCACTTTTTGCTGCGTTTCTAGTCCATTTATATGCATTGTTCATACACAATGCCGTTTTTACAAGATCAATAATATGAACTCCATTTCTTGCGCAATATATATACTTAGACATCTTGGGATTCCAACGTCTAGTTTGATGCCCAAAATGAGCACCAGCTTCCATCATTTCTGATAGTGATACAACAGCCATAATTTAAAAGGGGTTTCGGGTTAGCCTCCATCTGACGGGGAATTAATATTGATAATTCACCCGAAACTGTCAGATGTGTGGATTTAATTTCAACAATTCTAGCAAGTGATGTGTATTTCTAAAAGTTTTTTATCTTGATTTGGTTAACTGTTTAATGTAAATCATATTTAGAGGTATCCTAAATATCTCAAGTGCGAGTCTATTTCTTCTAATATTTACTAGGAATCTTAATAAAGGAAGGATTCTATCAACACTGATTAATCCCCCCAAGCAAAGAATTTGCCAAATTAAGTTATGAAGAGGAGTTAATTGAATCATAAATCTGACCCTTAAATTTGGATGTTTCTTATAAAACACTAAAGCCATTTTTGCTCTCTCTTTTTCTTGACCTATTAGTGAATCTATTTGTTCGCAATTAAATGGCGGATGCCAATGAAAACCTACTGCATTTGGACATTTAATTAATTTTGTCCCAATTTTTTTTAATCTTTCTCCAAGTTCTAAATCCTCCCAACCGTAAAGACTAAAAGAGGTATCAAATAATCCGACACTTAGAATCAATTCTTTTGATATCGCAACATTCCCAGTAGCGAAGTAAGCAAAAGAAGTATCCATTAATTTATATTTTTCACTCTGAGGATTTAGAAAATTAGATGTATTGACTACCGAGCCATAGGTAAAACATTTTTTATCATTTTTTCTCCAAGAGGCAAGCAATTTTTCAACGTGACAATTTATAAAGTTTTCTAAAACGATAAGATCACTATCAATAAATATAATAATTTCATATTTTGATTTAATTACTCCTAAATTTCTTCCAAGTGCAGGCCCTCCATGTTCTTGCTGAAATAAAATAACGTGTGGGAGATTAGTTTTGTTTTTATTTATCCATGCAGTTGTACCATCAGTTGATCCATCATCAACTACTATTACTTCATAAGCACTGATATTTGTATTTAATTTTTGATTCTCAAGCGCAAAGAGACATTTTTTTAATATAGGTAATCTATTGTAAGTCGGTATAACAATACTTACATTCATGATCATGTCTTAAATATGCATAATATATTGGACTCCAAAAGATTAAAAAAAAAGATATACCCTAATCAGCTGCACCGCCATTGTTTACTGTGCCTGTAACATTTCCACCATCTGGTCTTCCATCAGATCTTAATTTCCGTTTTTTGAATTTTCTAGCATACGCTCGATTACGTTCCTGCTTTTCTTTTTTTAGATTCCTTCTCTTAGACATGAAATTTTTGACTTTTATTTATATTAGCTCACTATGAGCACCATAAATTTTACCATCTTCCATATTTAATATCCTATCAGCCATATCAGAAATTCTTGGATCATGCGTCACCATAAGTACAGAACAATTTTGCTCTTTAGCTAGTTTTCTTAAAAGGGTTACTATTTCTCTTCCTGTGACGCTATCTAAAGCAGAAGTAGGCTCATCAGCCAATAAAAGTTTTGGTTTGGCAGATAAAGCTCGAGCAATTGCCACTCTCTGTTTCTGCCCACCAGATAAGTCATTTGGCAATTTTTTATGATGCTCTTCTAATCCTACTGCTGACAACCAATTCCGTGCTATTTCACGTCTTTGCAAATATGTTAAGCCTTTTATTAAATCGGCGCCCATCTGAACATTTTGTTCTGCTGTCAAACATCTCAGAAGATTGTGACCTTGAAAAATCATTCCAATACTTCTTCTAAGAATCTGACGCGTTTTCCTTGATGCTCCATTTAACTGATTATTTAATACAGTTAAATCTCCACTTTGACATGTTCTCAAGGCACCAATTAATGTTAATAGAGTCGTTTTACCACATCCAGAAGGTCCTTTTAAAAGAACCAACTCTCCTTTATCAATATTTAAATTTACATCATTAAGAACTTGTTTCTTATTCTCATTTTTTCCATAAAAGTGACTCAAATTATTTATTGAGACTGTTTTTAGGTTTTTAACATTTTTTTCTGATTTAGTAACTTTAACCATTTAATTTTTATTATTAAAAAATTTCGGCAGGATCAGCGTCAACTAATTTACGCATCGCAACAGCGGCTGACCCCATACACATAACTAAAACTAATACGAAAATTAAAATAGTTTTATCTGCATCCATTATTATTGGTAGTTTAGTAGAACTTCTTATGACTGAGTAAAGAATCTGGCCAGAGAAATAAGCAGGTAAATAACCAAACAATGCCAATAAAAACCCTTCTCTAGCTACGACAAAGAAAAGGGACTTAAGTCTATACCCCATTGCCAACAAGGTGGCGTACTCTGGGAGGTGATCTGTAACATCACTATAAAGAATTTGATAAACGACCACACACCCTACAACGAAACCCATCAAAGCTCCCAGACTAAATATAAAACCTATTGCAGTACTATTTTTCCAATAATTCTTCTCAAATTCTATAAATTGTTTTTTTGTAAGAACCCTAACATCATTTGGGAGTGAGTTGTTTAATATCTTTGAAATCAATTCAGGATCAGATCCTTTTTTTAGCTTAACCAAACCAATTTCTATACTGCCAGGAGGATTAGCAGGAAAAAGTCTTAAGAAGGTTTCTCGACTAGTTATCAAATTACCATCTGCACCAAAAGATGGTCCCAACTCCACAAGGCCTTCAACAATTACTCTTTTTCCAGCAACCTCAGTCTCAACTTTTTTTTCAGATAAGAACCATTCTTCAATCGGTCCAAATTCAGGTCTAGATAGTTTGTCAAAAAGAACTCTAGATGGATTTCTCAATTTATAAGCTTTCTTTGAGAATCCGTCATCTAAAAGAAGTGAATCGGAGGGATTAAAACCTAATGCAAGTATTGATCTAGTTTTAAGATTTTCGGGATTTCTCCAAAGTAAATAATTTAGATTAACGGGGGTAGTTTTTTCGACATTTTCTACTGCAAGAGTTTGGATTAACCTTCTTTTTGGGAATCCACTCATGCTTATAGAACTTTTTGATCTAGGACTTATCAAAACAAGATCGGCATCTAGAAGTTTATGAATAGTTACGCTCGTGTCAAATAAACCATCTCTAAAACCTAATTGCATAAACATCAAAATACCTGCAAAACTGATTCCAGCTATGGCAACTGCTAACCTTAATGGTTGCCTAGTTAACAACAACCAAGCCAATGGTATTTTTCTAAATTTTAAAAAAGAAAAACTCATTAGGGAATAAATTTTGCAATTACTTTCATTCCTGCATAGTTTTGAACGATATCTATAGAATCTTGATCTAGTTTTACTAGCACCTCGATAATTCGCGAATCAGCATCTCCAGTTGGGTCAGTCGACAAAACTTTTCTTTGTTTTACCTGAGGACTAATCCTAATCACCTTTCCCTTAAGATTTTTTTGGAAACCGCCATTCTCACTAATCAATTCAACATTTTGAGAAATAAAGACTCTATCGATGTCAGATTCATAAACCTCTATCAAAGCTTCCATCTTTTGACTAGAACCAATATCCAAAATCCCTTCATTTGTAGGTCTCTCACCAACTCTCGCATTTATTCCAAGGATAAAACCATCAATTGGGCTCCTTAGTTTTGAATTAAATAGATCTATCATGATATTTTTTTGATCTCCAATAAGGTTTATTTTTTGTTTTTGCAATTTTAATAATTCATCTTTTCTCTGTGAAAACTCTACAAAAGAATATGCATCTTTTTTCAAAGCTAACTCATACCTCTCAATTTGATCTTTCTTGAGGGAAATTTCATCGTTAATAGTTTTAATAAGATTTTCATTTCTTTCAAGATCAGCAATTAATTTTTCTCCATTTTCAAAAATTGCCAGGATATCACCTTTTTTTACGAAATCTCCTTCATTTACTAAAATTTCGACAATTCGGGGGGAAGAGCCAAACTGACTTATGGGAGCATCCAATTGCCTAATCTCTCCCGAAGGAGAAAGTTGACCTAGTGCGGCAACAGCTGTAATGGGAGGGATGAAATCTGAAGTTATTTCCTCTTTAAATTTTGAACTAGATTTATTATTTCCAGAACAGGAAATGACCCCAAGAGATATTGGTGTAAATAATAAAAAATAAATAAATAAATTTTTAAATTTTTTTAATTTCATTAAAAATCAAAGAGTACTTTTTTTATATAATTATTGACCCATTTTTCATCAAAATATTTTAGAAGCACCATACTAGTTTTTTCATTTTTCATTTGTTGAACACAATAATTTTTTTGAAAATCTATTCTTTCTTGGATAATTTCCTCATTAACTTCCGGTTTAGCTTTTTTACTTAATTTGATCAAAATAGAGAGGTATTGATCAACAACTCTACAAAAATCATTTTTTTCAGATTTACTTTTTAAGGAAGCAAAAAATACATTCTTAGAAAAAATCGCCCCCCATTTAGGAATCTCTCTCAAAGAGGTAAAAGAACTTTTATCAACTACCGAAAGTAGTTTTTCATATTTCAAGCCTTGGTTTTGTGATGCAGGGGATAAATCAACAATTGCAGCAGAAACAATATCATTTACTTCTACCAAATCCATCCCAAAAATTGGTATATCAAACTTTGGATCAGGGAAAAAGACACAATGTAATATCTTAAGATTCTTTGAAAATTCTGCTACTTCTATATGTAACTTTCTAAATCCTTTTGCTTTATGAAATTCATTTTCAATATAAACTTCTCTGCCTATTTCGTTAGATATTATGTTAGTTAGATTTGGATCAATTTTTATAGTCTGAAGGTCCTCAAGCATGCATCTATGATCTCTAACATTTTGTAATAAGTCCAAAATAAGAGGATCAGTTATTTTTGTTTTAGTTAAAGATTCAGACAACAAGGCTAAAAAGTACCAAAATAGAATTTAAGTAGAGAACCGAAATGAACGTAGGAAATGTAAATTACTACACCCATTCAAGCAAAACTAGATGTGTGTTTGTGGATAATAAAGAATTGCCGCTTATAAGCATTGACATTTGGTGCAAAGCTGGTTCTTCATTTGAGGATGTTGATAAAAATGGCACTGCTCATTTTCTAGAACATATGATTTTTAAGGGATCTAACAAAATAATGCCAGGTGAGTTTGACCATAAAATTGAGTCACTAGGCGGATTAAGTAACGCTTCAACAGGTTATGATGATGTACATTACCATGTCTTAGTTCCACCCAGTAACTTTAAAGAATCACTTGCTCTTTTGACAAATATTGTTGTTGCTCCAGATTTTAATCCTGATGAATTTATAAAAGAAAAAGGCGTAGTTATTGATGAAATAAAACAACAAAATGATCAACCTGAAGAAAGATTATTTAATTATTTTTTGAAAAGAGTTTGGCTAAGTCCGAGTTATGCCAATTCGATTCTGGGAACTGAACATAGTATTAAAAACTTGGAGATAAATGACCTTGTGAAATTTCATAGCAAACATTACACTACCGAAAAAATTTGTATTGCAATTGCTGGGAATCTCTCTGAAGAAATTTATAAAATTTTTGAAAAAAGTGATTTATCTGGCATAAATAAAAATCCAAATTTAATAAATCCAAAAAATAAACCTCCTTTAAAAATCAGGAATGGTAAAGAGTCAATTAAGTTTGATAATTTAGAGTTTTCAAGAATATTTATGGCTTGGTTTATCCCAAACCTAAATGATCAAAAAAATATTATTGGACTCGAGATATTAGCATCAATCCTCTCTGTTGGAAGAAACAGCAGATTAGTTAAAACTTTAAAAGAAGATAGTAATCTTGTTGAATCAGTATATGTGGATGTAAATGCTGGAGAATTAGGAGGATTATTTATAATAGAAGCAAGTTGCGAGTCTAAAGATATTGATTTAGTAGAAAAACAAATTAATAAAACAATAGATGAGATATCAAATTGTAAAGTCTTGACTTTGGAAGAAATAAAAAAAGCAATAAATATTGTGAAAAGTAATTATATCTTTAATTTGGAGACATCTACACAACTTTCTTCATTCTTTGGAAATGAACTTCTTTGGGGGAGAAAATCTTCAATTAATAATTTAGAAAGTCATTTAAAATATTGGAATGACTTGGATAACTTCAAAGAGATAACAGAATATATCCACGGAGAAAAATTCACTTTAATTGCATCCCCTTGGTAAATGTTAAAAAGATATTTTTTAGATAATAAAAAAAGGAACTTTTCAGCAGCTTCAATTTGGATTAAAGGAGGCAGTAATGTGGATAGTACTGGCAAAAAAGGTATAAACAAGATCCTCAGTTCATTACTTACAAGAGGATGTGAGGGTTTTAATAATTTCGCTCTTTCGGGGTATATTGAGTCCTATGGAGCAGAATTACATCAAGAAGTATTTGAAGATGGTATTTCAATAAGCATTAAATCCCTAAATGAACATTTCAGTGAATTATTCCCTTTATTAGATTTAATAATTAATAAACCAACTCTCTTAGAAACTGAATTTCAAAAAGTAAAAAAATCCTCAATCAATTTTATAAAAAAAGATAAAGAGAATCCATTTAATATATGTTTTGAAAAATGGAAAAGTATTGTTTATTTAAATCATCCTTATGCCTTTAATACAAATGGCAATGAAAATGATGTCTCAAAGATTACCTATGAAGATGTTTTGCTTGAGTTTAAAAATTTCAAAAGTCGTGATAAGTATTTAATTTCAAATAATATAAAAATAAATGGAGAAAGTATAGAAACATTAGAAAAAAAAGCCTTTGAAGAAACATCAAGACCTATAAATCACGAGTTAAGTCCTAATAATAGATTTGATTTCAATAATAATAATTCAAATCAAACAATAATAATGGTGGGTAACCAAACTTGCTCTCGAAGAAGTAGTGAATATTTGCCTCTTAAGGTTTTGGAGTCATATTTATCTTATGGAATGAGCGCTGCTTTATTTAAACTTTTTAGGGAAAAAAATGGAATCACTTACGATTTAGGAGTTTATTATCCTGTTAGGAGTGGGAATGCTCCATTTTTAATTTATTTATCAGTATCAAACAAAAAAGCCCTTTTTGCTTTTGAACTTTTATCAACTTTATGGAAAGATTTACTTTTAAATCCCTTAATTGATGCTGAAATATATTTAGCGAAAGAAAAGCTAAAAGGTTCTTTTCTCTTAGGAAATCAATCATTAGATGAAATTTTACAACGAAATATACAACTAATAAGCTATGGGTTATTGCCTATTTCGGAAATCGATTTAAATTCCAAAATAGACGAAATATCTTCTTCAGACATTTTTAAATTAACTAGTAAGTATTTAACTAAACCATTTTTGAGTATTTCTGGTAATAAGGAAATATGTTTAGAAATTTCTAAAAGATGGATGAAAAACTTTTAAATTAAATTTTCTCAATCTTATCGATATCAAGTAAGAATGAACCTCTTCTAAACTTTACTTCAACAATATCTGGAGATTTTATTGATAGGATTTCTCCAATTTCATCTATTGCCACTAAATCGGGTGGTCTTAACATCGGCATATTATCTGAAGTCTTTAAGTATGAAACTGGTGCAATCAACTTTACCTTATCTTTGATCTCAAATTTCATCAATAATCAAATACCTTCAAGAGTAATATAAGCATAAAATTAGACAAAATATCAACGAAATGCACTGAATCATTCTAGAATCCTAGAATAAATTTTCTACAAATTAATGAATCAGAAATTTAAAACATTAATTTTATGGGCTTTACCGATACTTTTAGTAATTGCGCTGTCCTATCAATTTTTATCCTCTAGCAATGTTGATTCACTCAAATCAAATGGGACTACTATTGCACCGAGAAATTCTGCAGTAGCAAGAGTTAGTTATGGTAGATTTTTAGATTACATTAATTCAGGAAGGGTTACATCAGTTGATATTTTCGAGGGAGGGAGAAATGCTGTTATAGAGACAATTGATTCTGATTTAGATAATAAAGTTCAAAGATTGCGAGTAGATCTTCCAGGCTTAACGCCAGAACTTATAAACATTCTAAAAGATGAAGGAATTAGTTTTGATGTTCATCCAGTTAAAACAGCCCCTCCTGCACTAGGTATTTTTGGTAATTTACTTTTCCCAGCTATTTTAATCGGAGGTTTGATTTTATTGGCAAGGAGATCGAATGGCATGCCTGGAGGTCCTGGACAAGCAATGCAATTTGGGAAAACAAAGGCCAGATTTGCTATGGAAGCTGAAACAGGCGTTGTTTTCGACGATGTAGCTGGAGTAAACGAAGCAAAACAGGATTTACAAGAGGTTGTCACTTTTCTAAAAAAACCAGAAAAATTTACTTCTGTTGGGGCAAGAATTCCTAAAGGTGTTTTATTAGTAGGGCCTCCTGGAACTGGTAAAACCCTCCTGGCAAAAGCGATTGCTGGAGAAGCAGGGGTTCCATTCTTCTCCTTATCAGGTTCTGAGTTTGTTGAAATGTTTGTTGGTGTCGGTGCAAGTAGAGTTAGAGATCTTTTTAAAAGAGCCAAAGAAAATAGTCCATGTTTAATTTTTATTGATGAAATAGATGCGGTAGGAAGACAAAGAGGTGCTGGTATTGGTGGAGGTAATGATGAAAGAGAACAAACTCTCAACCAATTACTTACTGAAATGGATGGATTCGAAGGTAACAGTGGAATAATAATAATTGCAGCCACAAATAGACCTGATGTCCTTGACTCTGCTCTAATGAGACCAGGTAGATTCGACAGGCAAGTAACAGTTGACGCTCCAGACATCAAAGGTAGACTTTCAATACTTGAGGTTCATGCGAGAAATAAGAAACTTCAAGAGGACTTAACACTTGAAAGCATTGCGAGAAGAACACCTGGTTTTACTGGTGCAGATTTAGCAAACTTACTTAATGAGGCAGCGATCTTAACGGCCAGAAGAAGAAAAGACTCTATAAGTATCTCTGAAATTGATGACTCTGTAGATAGAATTGTAGCTGGCATGGAGGGCTCTCCACTAACAGACGGGAGAAGCAAAAGATTAATTGCTTATCATGAAGTCGGGCATGCTCTTATTGGTTCTCTAGTTAAAGCTCACGATCCTGTTCAAAAAGTAACTGTAATTCCTAGAGGTCAAGCTAAAGGATTAACTTGGTTCACCCCTGATGATGAACAAACACTTGTGAGTAGAGCGCAATTAAAAGCAAGGATAATGGGTGCGTTAGGAGGACGAGCTGCAGAGGATGTCGTTTTTGGAAAAGGTGAAATAACAACAGGTGCTGGTGGAGATTTTCAACAAGTTGCTTCTATGGCACGCCAAATGGTAACGAGATTTGGAATGAGTAATCTAGGGCCCATAGCTCTAGAAGGTGGCAATCAAGAAGTTTTTGTTGGGAGAGATTTGATGACCAGAAGTGAAGTTTCTGATTCAATCTCCAAACAAATCGACGAAAGTGTAAGAGTAATGGTTAAGGAATGTTATAAAGAAACTTATTCTATAGTAAGTAAAAATAGAGAAGCTATGGATAAAATCGTTGATTTATTAATTGAAAAAGAAACGTTAGATGGTGAAGAATTTACGAATATCTTATCGAAATTCACCTCGATTCCTGAGAAAGAAAGAACGCCACAATTATTGAGTTAAACTCTTATGGGTTTTTTATCAAGAACTAAATCTATCAATCCATACTCAACAGCTTCATTTGGAGACATATAAAAATCTCTATCTGTATCCTCTTTTATTGTTTCAAAATCCTTACCAGTTCTTTCTGACAACTCAGTATTAAGACGTTCTTTTAAAAATAAAATTTCATCTGCCTGAATTCTGATGTCACTGGCTTGTCCTCTAGCTCCTCCAAGTGGTTGATGAATCATTATTCTTGAATGTCTAAGGCTGCTTCTTTTACCTTTTGTCCCTGCCGCCAATAAAAAAGCTCCCATACTAGCTGCAAGCCCCACACAAACTGTATGAATATCGGGCTTAACATGTTGCATCGTATCGAATATACCTAAACCATCGTAAACAGATCCTCCAGGTGAATTTATATACATATATATGTCTTTATCAGGGTCCTCTGCTTCTAGAAATAATAATTGAGCAACAATTCTGTTTGCAGTTTCACTAGTAACTTGTTCTCCTAAAAAGATTATCCTTTCTCTCAATAATCTGGAATAAATATCAAAGACTCTCTCACCACCGCCGGATTCTTCTAAAACTAAAGGGATCATAATAATTATCTGTTTATTAGATATTAACGAAATTGAGTCAACATACGCTAACCTTATTAAGGTTTACATATAAAAAATTGAAAGAAAAACTGACTGTTTCAGATAGCAAAATGTTGTTTCATGAACAATTCCCTTTCGTTATTCCAGGTTTATATAAAAGGATAGTTGATGAAATGCTTGTCGAACTAAATCTTTTAAAACATCAAAATGAATTTTCACAAGATTATCTTTTTTGCGTTGGCCTCACCGAAACATTCAAAGAACTAACGAAAGGATACAAACCTGAGAAACATTTAGATCTTCTTTTTGAATCTTTATGCAGTTCAACCAATTTTGAAGCAAAGGAAATTAAGGAAATCTCTCAAAAATCTCAGAAGGAATTTAGGGATAAGTCATTAAAAGATATATTGAAATTATTAATAGAAAAAAGCAATTCCAAACTTTATCCATCAAGGGTATTGAACTTAGGAATGTACATATTAATTTCAAATTCGCAAGATTTTAAAGAAAAAGAAGAATCTGAGATTAATAAGATGATCTCTGACTATTTTGAAAAATTAGGATTATCTCCTCAAAAAGCTGAAAAAGATATTGGAATTTACAAAAGCAGTATTTCAAAAATGGAACAAGCCAAAGAATTAATCGAAGAACTTAGAATAAAGGATAAGAAAAAAAATCAATAATAGAATCTATTTTTTTAACCTTTTTCTATCTTTCCAGGACACATAAGATATGTAAATTACAGCGATAGTTATAAATATTAGTAGAACGAAAGACGTAAAAATAAGAAATTTATTAAAAAAGACTTCATAATTTAAAAATGAGATCATACATCAATAGAACCATCGCCATTTCTTCCCCAAACAACCATTGCAATTGAAAAAGTAAAAATTGCAGCTAATGCAGCCCAACCTATTTGATAAATCATTAGATTTTTATTACTTTAGATAATATAACAGAACTTCAAAATTTTTTTTCTTTTCTTCTTTAAAGTTAATTTCTCAGAAACAAATTTTTGTAAATAGAATTAAAAAAAAATTAATTAAATTGGGAAGGTTAGTATTAAATCACAGTACAAACATAGAGGGTTTAATTCCAATACTGAAGAAGTTAGCATCGAAAAATAATATCAAAACAATTACTCCTGCTACGATATCAAGAGTAAGAGGAAGAACTTCTAAATTAATCATAAGATTATCAGTTAAAACTATAAACGGATACAAAGCAATAGCGAGAAAGGGTAAAACAGCCCAAGAAGTATTTATTTCAACAGACTTAAGCAAAGATGAATTAAAACGGATCATAGATATCTATAATAAGTAAAAGTGAGTTAGTATCCATAAGCAAAAGGCAATGAAATTAGCATTAAATTTATCTTTATTTTTATTCACTTTGATTATATATAGTGGTGCATCATACTCACTTACTAATTACCAAATTAAAAAAATTTGTACTAAGGAGAAAAGGGTATCAGAATGTATAAAAAATTTGCAAGAGAAAAGATCTAGTCTAGAGAAGGGTGAATTAATAGAAATACCAGTAATAAAATATAAGAGGTGATTTAAATTTCGAACTCTGATTCAAAAAGATTAAAAGCTTTTTTATAGTTTGTAAGGAGTTCTTCTGAATTATCATTAAATCCTTTTTCTTCATAATCTTCTTTTATTTCATCATAAAATGAAACAACTTTTTTGAACGCGCTAACATATTCTTTTTGTATATCTTCATCATCAATATCAAAAATTTTTGCCAATACTAATTCGACATTTTTTTTTGATGAATATATTTTCCTCTCAAAATCCTTATTTAACTTCCTTCTCTTTTTTGCCATATAAAATTTTATTTAACTACAGATTAAGAATACTAAAATTAATAGATAAATTAAATTAAAACTTATAAAATAAAAATATAGTTTCCAAATCAAAATAAAACCTCTATATTCCGAATAAATTAGTAGATGATATGAATAAAAATGAAAAAAGTAATCGCAAAGATTTTAGAAACCAAAATTATCAAGGGGAAAAAATGATTACTAGCCAAAATTCTAAGAAAAAGAAAGATCTTCCTTGGTGGGTAGAGTTATTATTTGTTCAAATAGGATTGCCAGATAAATTACTTATAAAAATATTAAAAGTTAAAAAGGGAGCCAAAGAATTAATTAAAAATGATAAAAAGACATTAATAACATTTTTGTTTGTATTTATTTCATTGGCATATTTTTTCCCAGTTATTAAACATGCTAAAAATAAATTAGATTGCGAAGCTAGTTCTAAAAATTATATTATTAAAAATAAAAATGTAATCGGAATCAAAAAAAGTGAATTAAGAATGTTATCTACAAATTTTTGTTATGGAGGAAAAGAATTATATGAACTTGAAAATTTAAAAAATTAAATTTTTAATTATTTTTTTTAACCTATAAAATACTATAATGGATCTTTCAAATTTAAGTAAATTTATAATTTAATACTATGACTGATATAAAACAAAAGAAAGAAAACATAAAATTGCATTTAAAAGATTTAAGACAAAACTTAAAGAAAATGCATTTAGAAGTTACTGAAGAATTATTGTTACCCCAGCCGGATGATATAAAAGAATTGATGAACAAAATGGATCAACTATTAAAAATAATAGAATCAAAATAAACTATAATTTAATGCGACTTATAATGATGAAAAAATTAAAAATGGAAAGGATAAAACAATTTGCACAATTACTTTTAATTGTAATTTTCATAAGTTCATGTAGTACCTCAAATGATAAAAAATATCCAATAATTAATTCTGAAGAAAATCAAAATGATAGTATTAATCCAGAAAAGAAAAGAATTGAATTAAAGTTTTCATGTGGAGAGGATGGAATCTCAAAATATTTAGATGATGGATGGACTATATTAAAGGAAGATTCTCAAGAAAAAATTTGTACCTGGAAATCAGTTCCCGCCACCAAAGATTGTGATATGGAAAAGGATAAGGGATGCAAAATAACAAAGCCAGATAAAATTGGTGAAGAAAAAATTTATTTATTAGAGAAATAACTTAATTTCATGGATAAAAAAGCAGAATATTTAATTGATTTAATCTTCAAGAAATTAAAAAGCTACAAATCTAAAGAAATAATTTTAGAAAAAGGAAATTTAAAGCAATTTGTTTTTTCACTTCTTAAAGAAAGCTGATTTGAAGTTATAGTAATAAAAACTGTTATAGTTTAAAAGACATATAGAGATATTCATGTATAGTTTTTCTCCTTTAACAGTTACCCTCATAATTACTTTTATTTTAAGCCTTTATTTTTTATTTAAGGTTACTTCGAGTGCAAAAAATTAAAAAATATCATTTAAATCATTTTTAGATAATTGGATCTTCTCTGAGAAGTAAGATTGTATGTTTATTTAAACCCTCATTCATCCATTCCTTATATTCTTCTAAAATGCACTTTTTATCAGAATTATCTAATTGTTTAATTCTTTTCTTCGCGTTATCTAAAGCAACCTTAATACAGAATTCATAATCTTTGGAATTTTCTTGCATCTTTGTTTTTCCCAATTTTAGTAAAATTAATTACCACTTCTGTATTCTAAATAACAATAATAACCTTTCATTTGATAAGAGTATCAAACAATACGGAACAATTTTCTATATATTTGTGATAATTAGATTTTTAAAAATACTATGTCATACGAAGCAGGCAGTAAAGAATGTAGACATTTGATTGAAGCAAAAGAAAGTTTATTAATGGCTATGGATGCTTTAAGCAATATAAATTCAACTGATCTAATCCAAATCCAAATTAAAGAAATTTATAATAAGCTGGAGCAGATGCACGATAATCGCAAAAAAATAGAATCAACCACTAATTATTTATAATTTATCTTTAATTAAAAATTTCCAAATTGATTTTTTATCTCCTTAACTCTTTTATCTGATAATAAAGACAGTAAAGCATCTAATTGCGCATGAACTTCTTTAGCTTCATTTAAATCAGGCATCAAATCTTCTTTTATAAGCATTTGATGCATCTCTCTAAGCTCTTGCCTTATATATCTTAGGTGAGAACAAACTTCCTCTCTCTTAGTTGCACTCATATTTGCTTTTTATTAATAACATTATACATTATTGTGTTTTTAATATTTCTGAATAAATTTGATTTAATCCATAAAGAATTTTGAGATATTGGATCAGATTAATTTTTTTGAAAGTTCCGATATAGTATTATATCATTCATGAAAAAGAAAAAATCCAAAAAATTTCAAAGTAAATTAAATAAAAAAACTCAAGAACTGGGGCAAACAAAAAATTCTGCAAAATTAGTTCTTTTTATCTTTGGAATAGGTCCAATAATAGGTATATTAATTTTTTTATATACCAAGGGATTTTTTAATTCCCCAATTTAAATAAAAATCACTGAAGATTAAACTTAAATTTTTGTTTAAAAAAATAAAAATAATTATTGAAATTTCTTCAATGAAAAAATCCTAAATTCAGCCATTTTTCTTGCATTTTCTGGATTAGAAACTAAAAAAGGATGATCAGATAAGAGTTCAAATACTTGTTCTATCTTTAATTGCAGATCCTCACAATCAATATTTTTCCATTCTTCATCAAATGACATTGCGAAGCTGTCTGCATTGTCATAAAGTTTATCTTTCATATGATTTAAGATTTAATTATATAGATCTCAAAATTTTAACAGAATCTTAACAGAGTAATTAAAAACGAAAAAACTATTTACCAATTTAGAGAAAAACCTCAATTTTAGTTACCAAAAAAGGTTTCAATGACTTAACTTCTAATAAGCGTTATCAATTAAGATCAGATTTAATTTGACAGAAGTGTTACAATAATGGCATATATTGAAATCATGGAAATTAAAGTTAAAAGGATAGGATATCTTCCTAGAAAAAGGGTACTTGAAATTATTGATGAAATATCCAAAAGTGAATCTATAAGTAGATCTAAAGTTGTTGGAATATTAGTTGAGGAAGCATTAGATGCTAGAGGAATTGCAAATTTTGGATACAGCAATATTAATAAATCTAATTTATCCAAATCTGATATTTACAAAGATCCTCAAATTAAGAATATGCATTTGAAAGATGCTGAAGATGAATTTGTTGATGATAGTGGTTACACTGTTTCTTCTCACAAAACATTAGATCGGTCAATATCATCTGCAGATATTGAATTAGCTAATAAAATTAATATTCTTAAAGAATCTGGATTAATTTAATACCCACTTAGTAATTATTAATCTATTTAATTTTTTTTAATGCAATACATTGAATCATTGTTTATTCTTAGTTAAGAAGAATATTCTTTTTAAATAATTTGAATATTAAATCCTTTCAAAAAATAATTTTGTAATTAAAAATGAAAGATATTAAATGCCCCTCATGCGGCAAAACTTTCCGAATCGACCCCAGCAGCTTTGAAGAAATACTTCTTCAAATAAAAGACGAAGAATTTAATAAACAAATAAAAGAGAGACTTCTATTGGCTGAAGAGGATAATAAAAAAGCTTTGGAAATTTTAAAGAAAGAATTGAAAATACAGTTAATTGAGCAGAACCGCATTAAAGAAAATGAAGTCCAAGCTCTTGAATCTAAATTACATATTGCTGAAGAAAAGAAAACAATTGCTATTAATGATTTAAAAAATCAAGCAACAAATAAAATTAATTCACTAAATAATGAATTAATCAATTTAAAGGATGAAATTAAAAACCAGGCTTTAATTTCAGAATTATCTTTAAAAAACAAAGTCAGTGAAGCTGTAACCAATTTAGAAAAAGAGAACTCATCATTAACAAATTCCATTGAAAAAATGAGGCTTGAACATTCAATTAACGAAAAACTAATTGAAGAAAAGTTTAAAAGCAAAATTAGTGAAAGAGACCTGACTATTCAGGAGTTGAGAGAAATGAAATCTAGATTATCGACAAAGATGGTAGGGGAAACTTTAGAAATCCATTGCGAAACTCAATTTAACCTGAATCGTGCTACTGCGTTTAAAAACTCATATTTCGAAAAGGATAATGATGCCACTTCTGGAAGTAAAGGAGACTATATATTCAGAGAATTTGATGAGAATAAAACTGAAGTCGTATCTATAATGTTTGAGATGAAGAATGAAAGTTTAAATGGAACTAATAAAAGAAAAAACGAAGATTTTTTAAAAGAATTAGATAAAGATAGAAGGCAAAAATCTTGTGAATATGCGGTACTCGTTTCGCTTTTAGAACCAGATAGTGAACTATATAATGCAGGCATAGTAGATGTTTCTCATAGATTTCCAAAGATGTATGTCATAAGGCCGCAATTTTTCTTACCTATTATTTCTCTATTAAGAAATGCATCTATGGAAACCTTAAAATACAAATCTCAAATTGATTTAATGAAACGCGAGAATTATGACATAACTAATTTTGAAAGTACTCTTGAGCAATTTAAAAATGCCGTTGGCAAAAATGTTGCACTGGCCCAAGATAGATTTAATGATGCAATTTCAGAAATTGATAAATCAATAACTCACTTACAAAAAACCAAAGAGGCTTTAATTCTCTCAAAAAAACATCTTCTATCAGCTGATAGCAAATCTCAAGATTTAACAGTAAAGAAATTAACGAAAAATAACCCAACCATGAAAAAAAAGTTCAATGATTTAAATAATTTCGAAGATGAAGTGGCCTAACTAAACAAAAAATTTTTGAAATTAATAATAGTTAAAAATATATTTAATTTCTAAATTATAAATATACTATAAATAATAAATTACATAGTAAAGAAAATAATGTCTATCAACACTCCCATTTTCAATATTGCCAAAGATCTTAATGTCGAAAGTAATAGAATATTATTAGCCTGCAAGAAACTTGGAATCAACGCAAAAGGTGCCACAAAAAGATTAAATGAAGAAGAATTAGAAAAAATTAAAAGTTATTTTGAAACGGGCAAAAATGTTTCTGATGAAGTGATCAATTTAAATAAAGTTAAAACCAAAAGCAGTTCTAAAAAAATCAAAGAAAAGGTTAAAATAAAATATTTTGCAAACAGACTTATTCGTAAATCTTAAATAAAAATAATTTTTTCTAATTACTTAAAGGAATAAGCCACAGAAGAAAAATATAATAATTTATCATAAGTAAAAATACTTAAAATGAGCATAACTAAAATTTTAAATTCTCTTGAAAAATCCTGGGAAAGAGATGATATTCTTCTAAATTTAAAGAAGGGATTAGGAACAGATGAGATAGTTAATGAATTTCTTGTGAAAAACGAAAGTCAAATTAAAGAATTAAATTCTTTATTAAGACCAGAAGATATTGAGTTATTAAATCAAGTAGAACAACTCTCAACTTGCGAATCTAAATTGATAAATGAGATTAAAAATTTAAATTACTTAAAAAATAGTGAAAATCATTACATCCTGAATCAAAGAAATATTGTGCCATCTAATAGAGTTTTTTTTTACAAAATTAGTTCATTCATGATTAATTGGAGCAACAAATTTGTAGTTATTTCTTTACTAACAATTTCAGCCATAGCTTTATCAAAACAAGCTTGGGCATAATTAGCTAAATTAACTTCACTGTAAGAGATGTAGTTTTGAAAACTAATCAAGAATATTTAATTAGATATAAAGATGGAAGTCTTTATTGTGAACTTGCTGATATTTGGATTGATCCAAACAAGCCAGTAAAAAAGGCATTAATAACTCATGCTCATTTTGATCACTTTACATTTGGATGTGAAGAATATATTTCTACTAAGGAAACTGCGATACTTCTTAGAGAAAGAGTTGAAGATAATATCAAAATTAAGACTTTTGAATATGGAGAAGAATTTAAGATAAATGGCATTAATATTTCTTTTCATCCATCAGGCCACATCCTTGGATCTAGTCAAATAAGGTTTATTTTTGCTGAAGAAAAATGGCTAATTTCAGGTGACTTTAAGCTTCAAAAAGATAAGACTTGCAAACAATATGAAATAGTTAAAACTGATTATTTAATAAGCGAATGTACTTTTGGTTTGCCAATATTTAAGTGGGATGAATCAAATAAAATAGCAAATGATATTTCAAAATGGATAACTAATTCACCAGAAAAAACTTCTTTACTTTTCTGCTATTCACTTGGTAAAGCTCAGAGATTGATAAACGAAATTAGTCAAACAAATTTTAAAGGCAATATTTATTCACATGACAGTATTCATAAAATGAACAATATTTATAGGGAACTTGGAATTAATATTAAAGATACTATAAAAATTGAAAATAAAAAAAAGATAGATGAACTTAAAGGAAGTCTAATATTATTACCACCATCTTTAAGTAAGGGCTCTTATCTAAAAAATTTCAAAAATATTCAAACAGCTTTCGCAAGTGGATGGATGTCAATAAGAGCTCTAAGAAAAAGATCAGGATATGATAAAGGATTCGCAATCTCTGATCATGCGGATTGGGATGGAATTCTGGAAGTAGTAAAAAAATCTGAAGCAAAAAATGTATTTTTTCATCATGGAGATAGTGAAGCCTTAAGTAAATATTTAATTGAAAAGGAATCAATAAATGTCCTTTTATTCGGTAAATAAATATGAGCTTAAAAAAGTTTTCAGAATTATTTTGCGATCTAGATTCAATTAATAGTACAAATAATAAAATTGAAGTTTTAAAAAGATATTTTTTATCAAATGAACCAATAGATAATTCATGGGCAATATATTTATTAACTGGAAAAAGTAATAAGAGATTTATAAGTGGACAATATTTAAAAAATCTTTTTTCTCAAATATATGAATATCCTCAATGGTTAATTGATACCTGTTATTTAAAAGTTGGTGATTCTGCTGAAGTAATAACGTTATTACTTAAAAATAAAACTACTTCCAGAAATAAAAAATTATCAAATATAAGTCTCAATGAATTACTAAGCAAAACAATACCTGAGTTATCAAAACTTAATGAAGCTGAGAAAAATTTACAAATTAAAAATATTTGGGAAAGATTACCTGAAGATTACCATTTAATTTTCAATAAAATTCTTACAGGCACTTTTAGAGTAGGAGTCTCTATAGGATTAATTACAAAATCAATATCAAAACTAATTAATATTGATGAAGAAATTATTTCTCATAGGTTGATGGGTAATTTCAATCCTTCAATTGATTCATATCAATTTTTAATTAATAAGAATATCAATCTTCAAGAGTTAAATTCCAAACCATTTCCATTTCTTCTAGCAAATACTATTGAAGACAAAATCTTCAAACATTCAATAAATGATTTTCAATTTGAATGGAAATACGACGGTATAAGGATGCAATTAATTAAAAGGTCAGGGAATGTTTCTTTATGGACAAGAGGACAAGAATTAGTCAATGAATCTTTCCCAGAATTAGTAGAGAAAATGTCGCACATAAAAGATGATTTTGTTCTTGATGGGGAATTATTAGTTTGGCATTTTAAAGAACAAATTCCCTTTGATTTTTCTTTACTTCAAAAAAGAATAAATAGAAAATCTCCTACTAGATCAATCCAAATAAAATATCCAATTATTTTTATTGCTTATGATCTTTTAGAGATAAATGGAAAAGATATAAGAGAAATTAAATTAGAAAATAGAAGAATTGAGTTAGAAAAATATTTTTCAAAATGGCAAAATAAAAATGAGAATAATATCTCTGATATTTTCAAAATATGTGATTTAATCTTCCCTAAAGATTGGCCTGATGCTTTAGCTTATAAAGAAAAATCTCGAGAAAATAATACTGAAGGACTAATAATTAAGAAAAAGACTTCTATATACTCCTCTGGTAGAAAAAAAGGTATTTGGTGGAAATATAAAGTTGATCCTATGCAACTGGATGCTGTTCTAATTTATGCTAAGGGGGGTAGCGGTAGAAGAGCTGGTTTATATACAGATTACAGTTTTGCATTATGGAAAGACCAAGAATTAATTAAATTTGCAAGTGCATATTCTGGTTTAACGAATATTGAGATTAAAGAGCTAGATAAATGGATAAGGAAAAATACAATAGAAAAATTTGGTCCTGTTAGATCGTTAAAACCAGAAATGGTATTCGAAATATCTTTTGAGAAAATACAAATTTCAAAACGTCATAAGTCTGGCATAGCAGTAAGATTTCCAAGAATAACAAAATGGAGAAAAGATAAAAAAATAAATGATGCAGATAGCCTAGAGAATGCTTATGAACTGATGAAAAAAATATCATGAAAAATATTATGCAAAATAGTAAACCAAATTATTTAATTTCTAAAATTAAACAGTTTTTCTTCTCAAATGGATGGGAGCCATTACCCTACCAAGTAGAATCTTGGAAAGCATTTTTAAATGGGGAAAACGGAATAATACAAGTTCCTACTGGATGTGGCAAGACTTACGCTGCATTAATGGGACCTTTATCACAGATAGAAGACCCCAAAAATAATAAAAGTGTACAAATATTATTAATAACTCCTTTAAAAGCACTAAGTAGAGATCTTAAAAATTCCATACAATTAGCCGCTTTACATTTTAATAAAGAAATCACTGTTGAAATTAGGAACGGGGATACAACCCCTTATGAAAAGAAAAAGCAACTAGTTAATCCACCTAATATTCTTATAACAACTCCAGAGTCTTTATCTCTTTTACTTTCTAATAAAGAATCTAATAGTCTGTTCAAGGAGTTGGCATCAATAATTATTGACGAATGGCATGAATTGATGGGTAGTAAAAGAGGAAACCAATGCGAGTTATCTTTAAGTTGGCTAAGAGGTAATATAAAAAATTTACAAATTTGGGCAATGTCTGCAACTATTGGAAATATTGAAGAAGCAGCAAGAGCAATAGTTGGTATGAGCGCTGTGAAACCCAAAATTATAAGTACAAATATTCAAAAAGAGATCGAAATTTTAAGTGTTTTACCAGAAGAGGAAACTACCTTTCCATGGAGTGGGCATCTTGGGATTAGAAGTCATTCTTCACTATTAAAAATCCTAGATAAAAATAAAAGCACCTTATTATTCACCAATACGAGAAATCAATCTGAAAGATGGTACCAATGTCTTAAATTTTTTCTCCCAGAGATGGAAGACAAAATTGCACTTCATCACGGCTCCCTGGATAAAGAAGATAGAAAAAGAGTTGAAGAAGGGGTTAAAGACGGATTAATAAAATGGGTAGTCTGCACCAGCTCCTTAGATTTGGGAGTTGACTTCCAACCTGTAGATCAAATAGTTCAAATTGGTAGTGCAAAGAATTTAGCTAGACTTATCCAAAGAGCGGGAAGAAGTGCTCATAGACCAGGTGGAAAATCAAAAATAATTTTTATGCCTACTAATTCTTTAGAGTTATTAGAGATTAGTGCAATGAGAAGAATAATAAAAAGCGGTATATCTGAGGAAATTAGACTTCCTGAATTATCTTATGATGTCCTTCTACAACATCTAATAAGTTTGGCATGTGGGAATGGCTTTGATCCGAAAATTGAGAAAGAAAGAATTAAAAATTGCTGGAGTTATAGAAACTTAAAAGATCAAGATTGGAATTGGTGTCTTGACTTTTTAGAATATGGAGGGAAATGTCTTAAAGCATACCCAAAATATAAAAAGATAGTTAAAGAAGAATCACAAAATAATAGTGAAAACTTTAAATATTTTGTAAAAGACAAATCTTTAATAAGAATGCATAAGTTCAATATTGGGACAATTACAAGTGACAAATTTGTGAATGTCAAATATATGAAAGGTAAATCTTTAGGTAATTTAGAGGAGAATTTTGCTTCAAAATTAAACCCTGGCGATACATTTTACTTTGCCGGCAAAATGCTTCAATTTGTAAGAATAAGAGATATGATTTTATACGTTAAAAAATCAACAACAAAAAGTTCTCTAATTCCTGCATGGGTTGGAGGTCAAATGGCAATTTCTGATCTACTTTGTGAAAGTTTGAGAAAAGAAATAGATATATGCAATGAATTAGAAAATTGTGATTACTTAAATCCTGAACTTAATTCATTACGTCCAATATTGAAGAAACAAAAGGTTCTTTCAAATATTCCAAAGAAAGATGAATTTCTTATAGAAATATATAAAACCAAGGATTTATCAAATCTTTTTGTTTTTACACTTGATGGCAAATTTGTAAATGAAGGAATTGCATTTTTATGGGCTTTGAGATTGGCAAAATTAAAACAATCTACATTTAGTATTACTGCTAATGATTTTGGATTCAGCTTAACTACAGCAGAAGATTATGATTTTTCCATAATAAAAAAAGAAGCTGATTACTTTTTTAATAACAAAAAATTAGAAGAAGATCTAGAAAATGCAATTAATTTTTCAGAATTAACAAAACGTAGATTTAAAAATATTGCCCAAATAAGTGGACTTGTAAATCAAAATAATCCAACCAAAACAAAAACTTCCTCTCAACTTCAAATAAGTTCAAGTCTTTTCTACGATGTCTTTACTAAATATGAAGAAGGCCATCTTTTAATAAAACAATCGCATCAAGAAGTTAGAGAATATCAATTAGAAAATAAAAAAATATCTAAATCATTAGAAAGATTAAAAAAGTTAAAAATTCTATTAAACGAGATAAAAACTCCAACTCCTTTTGCTTTCCCTTTATTAGTTGAAAGACTTAAAAATACTTTAAGCAATGAACCAATAGAAAAAAGAGTAGAAAAACTTATAAAAAAATATAGTGATTAAATGAAAAAAAATTCTTTTAAATTTAGTTGGGAAGATACATTGTTAGAGATGCTACCTTCAAGAGCTTTATATCTACCGGAAACTAAAGAGTTGTTAATATGCGATATTCATCTTGGAAAAGCTGAGTATTTTCAGCAAAATGGAATACCTCTTACCAATAATTCAGATAAAAATAATTTCGCAAGAATAAAAAAAATAGTAAAAAGATATAGTCCTGAAAAGTTAATAATATTGGGAGATTTATTCCACAGCAAATATTCAATAGATAAAACTCTGCAAAAAAAAGTTGAGGATCTTCCTAAGCTACTAAAAACTAAAGTTGAACTCATCCTCGGAAATCATGATGTAGGTTGTGATATTAAAAATATAAAAATTTTTGACATTAGAAAATCTAAAAATATTACATTTAGCCATGAGCCAGTTAAGTTAGAAAACAATAAAACCTTGAATATTTGTGGACATTATCATCCAAAAATCTATTTAAAAGGCAATGGAGATAAATTATCTTTTAGGTGCTTTGCAATGGATAAGAATAAAAATACTTTATTTTTGCCTGCATTTGGAGACTTAACAGGCGGATATCCCTGCAAAAAGTCATTTAAAAAATGGGCAATTGTTTCTGAAGAAGAAATTATTGAAATAAAATCTTAAAAAAATTCTATTGAAGTGACTAAAATTTTCTTTTAGATATACCAATTTATACTTAAAAGTCTCGATTAGTTTTTTTATCAATTAGTTTTAATCTAAGATTCTATTTTGCGAGAAAAATAGATAATAAAAAATTTATAAAGCTAATGACCCTTCCTTTAGCAAAGAATTCACGTTATAAAAAAAATAAACACATTTTATAGAAATGAAAAAATTAATAGGCTTGATTTTATTTCCATTTCTTATTATTTCATTTGAGACAAGAGCAAATGAGAATTTTTCCGTTGAAATTGAGGCCCTAACACTTGTAATGCAGCAATATAAAGAAGATAGTAAATCTAAAATTGAAGAAGATATAAATAATAAAAAGCCAAGTTACATGGCTCTTAAACAAGACGAATGCAATGCGACTGTTAAAGTTACAGAAAAAACAGGATTAGAAGTTGTAAATACTGAATCATTCGATGTAAATGTCTGTTTGAAAGAAGTCCATAAACTAATCAACTAAATAAGCATGTTATAAAAATATAATATAAATAAACAAATGAAAGGGGTCTTTTACTTAAAGAAGGTAAGACCTCGAGACCTAACAGAAAACTTTGGAACGGGTTCTGCATAACCAATTAATAACTTCGATGGAATTGTATAGGTGTAATTAAAAGTACAAAACCTAAAATTATTTTTTTAAATAATTATTTCTTCTTTGATAAAGTTTGTGATTCTTCTCTGGACATTAAAGCTTCGATTTGAGCAAGAACTTTCTGTAGTTCGTCGGTTTTTGTAAGAGATGCCTCTGCTACTTCTCTTAATTTTTCTAACTGTTCTTTAGTTTTATCCATGATAAATAAAATTAGAAATAAACCATTTTTTAAAATGGTTTTGATACAGATTTTCACTCCCACACAAATTCATATTCTCTCTTTTTTTAATAAAGTCAAATAAATTACCATTTATTGATGTTTTATTAGGACTTCCAATTAATTCTTTATTTATTATTGAAAACATAAGATTACCTGAAATAGAAATACTTTTAAATTATGAAGTAAATACAGGCAATCCTATTGTTGCAGTTGTTATTAGAGCCCCTGCAAAAATCAAGAAAGGTAGAAAAGGATAGTTTTTCAAAGATGAACTTACTAATTCGAAATAACTATATAGGTATTTATACTGTTTGTCTACCCCTTAGCTTTCATGAAAGTAAAAATATTTCTTTTAAAGGTAAAAATTAAACATTAACCAAATTTACCAGATATGTATTCCTGAGTAGTTTTTTCTTTTGGAGAGTTAAAAATTTTCTTTGTAGAATTAAACTCGGCAAGATAACCAACCTTTCCTCCATCCCCATCTTCATATTCAATAGCATTAAAAAATGCAGTCATATCACTTACTCTTAATGCCTGTTGCATATTATGGGTAACGATTATTATTGTGTAATTCTTCTTAAGTTCATGCATAGTCTCTTCTATTTTTAAGGTAGAGATTGGATCTAAAGCTGAGCATGGCTCATCCATTAGAATTATTTCAGGTTCAATAGCAATCGTTCGAGCAATACATAATCTTTGTTGCTGTCCACCAGATAAAGAGTAACCACTGTCATTTAATTTATCCTTACATTCGTCCCATAAAGCAGCTTTTCTAAGCGAACTTTCAACTAACTCATCCATATCTCCAGTAAAGCCATTAATTCTTGCTCCAAATGCAATATTTTCGTAGATAGATTTAGGAAAAGGATTAGGTTGTTGAAAAACCATTCCAATTCTTCTTCTTACTTCGACTGGATCTACTCTTTTATCGTAAATATTAGTTCCATCAAACAGTACAGTGCCTTTTAGTGAACAATTAGGAATTAAATCGTTCATCCTATTTAAAGATCTAAGAACAGTTGATTTACCACAACCTGAAGGGCCAATAAGGGAGGTTATATTTCCTTTTTTAAAGTTACAAAAAACATTTCTTACAGCTTCAAAAGTTCCATAGCTAATAGATACGTTTTCAAGAGATAAAATGATATTCTTTGGTATTTTTTTATTAGTTTTAATCATTTATACTCTCTTAGTTTTCTCAGTAAAAGCGGCTAATATCCTTGAAAATATATTTACTGATAGTATCGACAAAACAAGAATAAAGGAAGCTGCCCAGGCTAATTTATTCTGTGCATCATAAGGTTCAAGTGCAAAGTTGTATATCAATACAGCCAAAGAACCCATCTCATAAAACAAGTCCCCAAAGCCTGTTATGTAGTAGTAAGAGAATAAAGCAGTAAATATCAAAGGTGCTGTTTCGCCTGCTGCTCTAGCGATTCCAAGTACAACGCCAGTAGCAATAGACCTAAATGCAGAGGGCAAAGTAACTTTCAATATGGTGGTATACATACTTGCTCCAACACCAAGAGAGGCATATCTTAATTCGTTTGGCACTAACTTTAAACCTTCATCAGTCGTCTTTATCACAGTTGGCAACATCAATATTGAGAGCGCCATTCCTCCAGCCAAACCACTGTACATACTTCCAAATAAGATCTTTGTAGAAACTATTAAGGCATAAATAAATACACCTGCAATTATTGAAGGAACTCCAGCTAAAACATTTACACCAAATCTTATAAACCTTGAAAAAGCACCCCCTTTAGAATACTCAGCTAGATATATGCCACCGCCAACACCTACTGGTATGGCAATAATTGAAGCAATAGTAGTTATTATTAATGTCCCGATCAATGCAGGATTAATACCACCTGCATCTAAATCATCTCCAGGGGGATTTGGTTCTAAAGTAAATAGTTCGGGTGTAATTTGGGATCCACCTTTGATGAGAATATAAGTCACCAGAAAAATCAAAGGGAGTATTGCGATCAATGCACAAATTACTGATAAAGAAGTAAAGAATTTATCTCCTATATTTCTTGATAATCTTTTCTGGTAATAAAGTGAATTCATAATTATCTAATATTTGAGACTAAATTTCTTGACTAGCCACTGCGCAAAGATATTTACTACTAAAGAAAGGATCATCAGTACAAAAGCCGCATAAAACAGTGATGAAACCTGACTTCCATCAGCCTCACCAAACTGGTTTGCGAGCATGGAGGAAATGGTATATCCAGGAGATAATAGAGACCAACTAAATGCATTTGAATTACCAATAATCATTGTCACAGCCATTGTTTCTCCCATTGCCCTACCTAAAGCCAATAGAACTCCTGCCATAATTCCTGATAATGCTGCCGGCAAAATTACTGAAAATATTGTTTTCCATCTACTTGCTCCAATTCCATATGCTGCATTTCTTAGTTTTTTAGGAACCTGATTAAGTGAATCCCTTGCAATGGAAGTCACTATTGGCAAAAGCATTACTACTAAAATCAATATCGCTAACAAAGAATTCCTGCCTGTAGGTTCTGTACTAAATAAAGGTATCCAACCAAAGAAATTATGCAAAAAGACAAAAAAGGCTCTAAAAAAAGGTTCCATTACAAATATTGCCCAAAGTCCCAATACAACTGATGGAATTGCTGCTAATAATTCAACAAAAGAACCTATTATTTCTCTAAAAACTTTCGGGACAAAGTCCTCTGTAATAAATATTGCAGTTCCAACGCCCAAAGGGATAGTTATTAATAACGAAAGAAATGAGGTTACTAATGTGCCATATATTGCAGTAAAAGCTCCGTATTCATCTTTTACTGGATTCCATTCAGAGGTTACGAGAAACTTCAATCCATACCTTGAAAAGGATTCAAATGACTGAAAAAAGACTACTAAAATAATTCCTAAAAGTATTATTGCTACGAAACTAGACAAGACTAGGGCAGTATTCTTGAAGATAATATCTATATTTTTTTCGATACCGAATCTTTTACGATTCTTGAAAAGAGTTAATTTCTCTTCCATTAAAAAAAGAATATCTCTATAAATCTACTACTAAATGAGCAAAAAGACTTTCAAAAAAATCAAAAAATTTTGATATTTGATTATTTACAATTCCTCTTATTCTTTGATGACTGAATTAAGTTACCCATCCAATTTTGAATATCTGATAATACTTCTAAATCTAATTTGTAATAGACCCATCTACCTTCTTGTCTGTCACTGATCAGGCCTGAATCTTTAAGAATTTTTATATGATAAGAAATTTTCGATTGGGACAATCCAGTAACTTTTACTATGTCGCAAACACATATCTCTCCATTCATCATTAATTCAAGAATATTTATTCTAATTGGATCAGAAAGAGATTCCATTATCCCAACAAACTGCGCACTATTAATCTTTTTAAGTTGCTCTAACAAGGCCTAGAGATAATTGATTTTTTAATATTAACCTAAAAAAATATAATTTCACATATCAAACATTATTGATATATCAAATATTTTTGATATATAATTAGTCAGGTTTAAGATGTTTCATGAAAATTGGAATTAACGGATTTGGGCGAATTGGGAGGCTGGCTTTAAGAATCTTGTGGCAAAGGAAAGATATAGAAATAACTCATATAAATGAAACAGGAGGAGATTCCTTAGCCGCATCTCACTTATTAGAATTTGATTCTATTCATGGCAGATGGAATAAAAATATTATTTCGAATAAAGACGAAATAATAATTGAAGGAAAAAAAATTTCCTTTACATCAAAAAAGGACTATCTTGATGTTCCATGGGATAAATCTTCGGTTGATCTTATTTTGGAATGCACGGGGAAAAACAAAACTCCACAAGACTTAAATTCATATTTTGATTCTCTTGGAGTAAAAAAAGTCATTGTTGCCTGCCCTGTCAAAGGCATTGTGGGAAGTGAACAAGCACTTAATATTGTTTATGGAATTAATCATTCCCTTTATAAAGCTGATAAACATAAGTTAATTACCGCAGCATCATGTACTACTAATTGCTTAGCTCCCATCGTAAAAGTTGTTAATGAAAATTTTTCAATTAAACATGGAGCTATTACAACTATTCATGATGTTACAAATACGCAAGTTCCAGTAGATTTATACAAAGGTGACTTAAGAAGAGCAAGAGGATGCATACAAAGCTTAATTCCAACTACGACTGGATCGGCCAAAGCAATTGCCGAAATTTTTCCTGAACTAAAAGGCAAACTAAATGGACATGCAGTAAGGGTTCCTCTTTTAAACGCCTCTTTAACCGATGCAGTTTTTGAATTGAATAATGAAGTAACTGAAAAGCAAGTAAATAATGCTTTTAAAAAAGCATCAGAAACATACTTAAAAGGAATTCTTGGGTATGAGGAGAAGCCTTTAGTATCTGCAGATTACTTAAATGACTCTAGAAGTTGCATAATAGATGGACTATCAACGATGGTTGTGAATTCAAATTTATTAAAGGTTTATGCTTGGTATGACAATGAGTGGGGATATAGTTGCAGACTTGCAGATTTGACTTCTTTTGTAATTGAAAAAGAAAAAAAATTTTAGTTTTTATGAAATTATCTAGTCTTCAACAATATAGTGTCGTCACAGCGAACTATTGGGCATTTACGCTTACTGATGGGGCATTAAGAATATTAGTTGTTGGCCACTTTCATGCACTAGGTTATTCAACCCTGCAAATTGCTTTACTTTTTCTTTTCTATGAGTTTTTTGGAATAATTACAAACCTTTATGGTGGCTGGATAGGAGCAAGATATGGTTTAAGGCTTACTTTATGGATAGGAACAATTCTGCAAATTATTGCTCTTTTCATGTTGATTCCTGTCAAAGATAATTGGCCAGTAATCTTTAGCGTCGCATACGTTATGTTGGCTCAAGCGCTCAGTGGGGTAGCAAAAGATCTAAATAAAATGAGTGCAAAAAGTGCAGTTAAATCAATAGTTACCAGTTCAGAAGAAAATAATCAAAATAGTCAAAAACAATTATTTAAGTGGGTTTCAATTTTAACAGGATCTAAAAATGCGCTTAAGGGGGTTGGTTTCTTCTTAGGTGGACTTTTATATAAGATATTAGGCTTTAATAATGCTGTTGAAATAATGGGTTTAGGTCTGTGTCTCGCATTCTTTTTAACTTTGTGTCTTCCTAAAGATTCAGGGAAAATGAAAAGAAAACCTGTTTTTAAAGACCTTTTTTCCAAGTCTCAAGGTATAAATATTCTCTCAAGCGCTAGATTTTTCTTATTTGGAGCAAGAGATGTCTGGTTTGTAGTTGCACTTCCTGTGTTTTTAGATATTTCTTTTGGATGGGATTATTTAAAAATTGGTCTTTTCTTGGGTGGATGGATAATAATCTACGGATTTTTTCAAGTATTAGCTCCATTACTTAGAAAAGTATGGAGAAAAAAAACTAGCCCAACAAAAACAACCGTCCAATTTTGGGGACTTATCTTGACAGTTATTCCATTATTTATTGCTTTAGCTTTAAACGGTGATAAATCATTAGGACCTGTAATTGTAATTGGATTAATAATATTTGGCTTTATTTTTGCAATGAATTCTTCTACTCATTCGTACTTAATTTTGGCTTATTCAGATAATGAAAAAGTAAGTTTAAATGTTGGTTATTACTATATGGCTAATGCAGCTGGAAGATTGTTAGGAACCTTACTATCTGGCTTATTATTTATGCTAGGCAGAAATGCCACTCTTGGTCTTCAATATTGTTTATATGCTTCAACTGCCTTGATTTTTATTGCATGGCTTACTAGTTCTAAATTACCTTCCTATTCTTCCAACAGCATCGATTGATTTTTTTAGAATTTCCCCTTTTAAAGGAACGAAGCCTAAAGCAGGAGCTTTTGATTGGTATTCATCACTTAGCAATTTATAGAACGTATCTTGAATTGCCTTAGTATTCCTGCCGTTACCTTTTTCATAAGCGAGTATCCAAGTCAAGGTTGCTATTGGATAAGCTCCTTTAGCAGTAGGATTCGGATTTTTACCAGCCAAGTTTTCATCAAGATTTATTCCATTTAAAGCTATTGCTCCTGACTCAGTATTGGGAGTAACGAATTCACCAGAAAGATTTTGAAGTGCAGCAGCCTTAACATTACCTTTAATGTATGACTGGTTTACATAACCAATTGCACCTGGAGTATTTTGTATAACACCGGCCACACCAGAATTGCCTTTAGCTCCTACTCCTGCAGGCCATTTAACAGATTTACCAGTACCAAGGTTCCAAGTTTTAGAAAAAGCCTCCATAGAATTTGTAAAAGCTTTAGTAGTACCTGAACCATCAGAACGATGAGCCCAAGTTAATTTACCTGACTTGCATCCTAATTCCTTCCAATTTTTTATCATTCCCAATGCAACTTGAACAGCTTGTTCTTGTGTTAGTTTCAAGTCGCAGTCATAGTTATATCCGAATGCAATTGTGCCTCCTACCATAGGTATTTGAACAAGCCCTCTAGTAACTTTCTCTATATCAGAATCTTTCATAGGATCATCTGATGCACCAAAATTTACAGTTTCATCTATAAAGGCCTTTCTGCCAGACCCAGAACCAACTGCTTGATAATTAACTCTTGGGCCTCCAGATTTAGCTAAGTCAAAAAACCACCTGGTATAAATTTTTGAGGGAAATGAAGCACCAGCTCCGCTCAATCTTTTTGAAGCAATCGCTGCTGGAGAGAAAACTAATGAGATAGCAGAAGAAATAATGAGAGCTTTCTTAAAAATGCTCATGACATCGTTATGGTTGAAGACAATTCATTTATAGCATCAAACATAAAGCCAAAAGCAAAGGTTAAGAAATACATCAAAATATTTTGATATAATCAATAATTCTTGATATATCAATTTTAATAGCTCAGCTAGCAATTTAAATTTCAATTAAATATTGACTCTTTATTTAGAATTTAATTTTTGTTGTTACTCTGTTTTTATTTTGAGATTTGATTTCAAAAATTCCTGTTTCAGTAAATATGGTCAACTCATCTCCAGATGTTTCTTCAATTGCAATTCCCTCAGACTCTAAATTTTTAACAAAAACATTCCCAATAAGTTTTAGAGATTTATCATCCTTGTCAAAAGAAAGTTTGTCCGAATAAGCCTCAAAGTTACCACTATTACTCTTAATGACTACATTTCCTTTAGCCTCTAAATCTCCTTCTAAAGTATTTATTTGAGAATCAGATGTAATTGTGTAATTAGTTAATTCCTCAGCAAAAGAAAATTCAGCTAATAGAAATAAAAACGATGCAAGAAATACGCTTTTCATTTATTCCCAACCCTTTTCTGCATTTTGAATAATCCATTCTGCAAGAACCTTATCCTCTCCATCCTTCAATTTATTTTTATAACCTTTCATAAAACCAATCCCATTATTAGCAATTTTTGTTATTGAATTTATATCTGCAATTCCTCTTTTTTCAAGGTCGGAAAGTCTTAACGATTTAGATCCTTTAAGAACAACTGATCCACCTTTTACATGGCAGCCTGCGCATACATTTCTAAAAATTGCTTCTCCATCTCTAATATCAGAAGCCATTAGATATCTATTATGCAAAGAGGTTTGAAAAATAATTATTAAAGTTATTACAGGAATTACAAATAGAAATTTAAATATTTTCATTTTGTTTATTCCACCCACAATCAACTTAGCAATTAATTCTGAATCTTAATCTATCTACTTTAATAACTCTACTGCTACAACAAGATTTCCTAATAAACCGTTCAAAATATTTAATTGTTCTTTACTACCAAATGCTATTAATACCTGACCTGGCTGAAGTATGAAATTACCTCCAGGGTTGGTAAATAATTTTTCGTTCTCTTTTATAGCCAAAATTTTAGCCCCACTTTTTTTTCCTATTCCAAGTTCAGAAAGTGATCTTTTCTTTGCTGTTTCAAAAAGACTAATATCATTACTTAATTCAAATTCTTCAATTTCACATTCACTTCCTGCTAGAAGATCAAGGAAGTCAATAGCTATTGGTCTTAAAGCCATTGATGCCATTGCTCTTCCTGCTGCGATATAGGGGCTTACAACTATACTTGCTCCGGCTAATCTCAACTTACTTGCAGCTTCTTCAGTTCCTGCTCTTGCAATTACTCTTATTGAACTTCTTATCCCTTTAGCGCTTAAAACCACATATAAATTAGCAGCATCATTGGGCAAAGTAACAACCAAACTTTTGCATTTTTCTAATCCTGCCAGTTTTAACGTCTCATCAAGAGTTGCATCAGCACAAAGAACTTCTAAACCATTTTCTTCAGCAATCTTTTTTCTATCTTCATCGCTCTCAACCACAATAATTGGAATATTTTGCGTCTTTATTTGGTTAGATATTTCCTGACCTACCCTCCCATATCCACACAAAATTACATGATTTTCCATTTTTCTAAGAAGTCTTTTAAAACGTAATTCGTTTACTCTTTGAAAATAGCCGGATTCGAATAATCTAACAGCTTTTTGAAAGGTAAATTGAATAAAGATCAATCCGCCAACGATTACTAAAACAGTTACGATCCTGCCTTCAGGACTTAAAGGTTGAACTTCTCCAAAACCAATTGTGGTTATCGTGATCAGAACCATCCATAAGCAATCACTCCATTCCCATCCCTCCGTTATTCGATAGCCAATTGCGCCTAAGAAAAACAGAAAGAATAAAGAATAAATAAGACCAAACCAAGGCCTTAAATAGTCTTTAATAAAATAGAACTCAAATAATCTAAGCTTCATATCCCTTATTATCGTTAACTATTCAAAAATTTCAAAAAAATTTTCTATTATGTTCCTAAAACTATTTATTTGTTTAAGTGAAATACATATTAAGCAGAATAATAATATTTATTTTCGTAGCTGTATGCATTAAACAAATGATTACTGTTTCAGGTCTTATTTAATGCTTCATTAAAAATTAATTCAAGGTTTTACTTGTACCGATTCAATTAGAAAATCAGAAGCTGCTTTTAACCAATCAGCTACTGTAAGACGAAGGTCAGGTTGAGAATATACAAGCGCGACAATTATTCCAACTAAGATTATCTTTACCATGGCAATTCAAATATTCTTATGAATTAAAGCACAACTATTTAGTAAAAAGAACCTTAAATTTATAAAAAACAGATTAATTAAAATTTCTCTAATTGATTAAACAAGTATTCCACTCTTCTTAGATTAACGCCTAAATCTGATTGACCTAATCTTGCTGCAGATCTTATTTGAATGATTCCTTTTGATCTATCTACATAACTTCTTACATCAAGCTTTAAAATTTCAAGGTCATCAGGAAATCTAAAAATTAAGCTTCTACAAACACCTCTCCAATAATTCCTTCCACTTTCGATGACTTCTGTACGAGGTAATCCTTCTGCTAGAGAGACAAGTTGAATGAACTTTTGATCAACATTTATTAGTTTCTTTTCTATTAAGACACTATTTAATGGATTAGTTATTGGAGCAAGACCTTGAATGGAGGAAACCATATTTTTTAAAAAACGATATAGATGTTCTAACTGATTTCATACACAAAGTGAGAGGAAAAAAGTAAAGAATTTTCCCATAAATTTGCTCTCTTTATAAAGATTCCTTATTTTGTGATCAAAATTCTAAAATTTGAGATTTTTAATTGTTTTTTTTGATAGAGATGGTTGCCTACCTTCTTTACTAGTTAGTTTCCTAACCCATAAAAAAACTCCCACAAACAAAAAAATTTCAACAATAATTCCAACCTTTATTAAACTCATTTTTTATCCTCTTTCTTCTTGTTGGTCCCCTCAATGTATGGCACAAGAATATTTAATAACCACTTTTTAAATGAATTTAATGGTTTCATAATCTATTTACTTGCCTTTTCTCCACAAACTCCTTCCTTTAATGAGATCCTCTATATTTGGCCAAGCTGCTATTAATTCTTTAAGTGCTTTTCTATTAGGAGTATAGAAAACACATGACAATGCACTTATTACATAAAGTATGAACCATAACTTACTTTCTGAATAAGCTAAAAACAAAGAGAAAAGAAAACTTCCAATAAAGAAAAAGAAAAATGTCCTATTTAGTATTTCTAATGGAGTTCTTTTAAGTCTGTAAAATTTGGTCTTTTTTTTGTCTGCTTGAGTATCTTTCAGAAATTTACTTTCGTATGAATTAATTATTTCTTCTTCTAGAACTTTTTCGTACTCTAAATTATCAATTGGATCACTACCAACCTTTTTATTTTTCATTAAAGTCTGCCAATCATAAACATGGGAACCAATTTAAGGTATTTTAAAAAGTATCAAATTTTATCTCTTAACTTGAACTATACGAACAGATCATGGTTTTGAAAATACTTCAAGATTGTCTTATTTATAAAAGATAAATTAGTTAAGATGTTCTTCTTAACTTTCCCAAATCTTTCGTTCATTTAAAACAAAAACTTCTATAAACTTCATAGCATTAATTAAATTGGGAGGCAATATCTAAATCTAGAGTTAAAATAGTTTAGAGATTTTAATAATAATCTATATGCAAAGGTATTTGATTTCCTATGAATTTACAGATGGCGAGGATCAAGAAGAAGGGGCAGAAATGCTAATTAATTGGTACGAATCAGGTGGGCCCCAAAACCGACCTGAAAACTATGAGGTTCATTCTTGGATTTTTATGGTTCAGAATGGGATTGGACATTCTGTAGTAAGTGCAGATTCTCTTGAGACAATTTGGAAGCAATGGCATCCTTGGAGAAGGTTAATGGATATTAGTATTCAGCCTTGCATGGATCTTGATGAGACAGTCGGATTATTCAAAAAACAAAAAATGAATACACGGATAGTCTAAAAGTTTTTCTAATTTCTAAATATAAATTTCTTTTTAGTAGCACCTAATACTACATACATATTTCACTGCGTTAAAAAGGGTAAGATTAATTTTCCATGATGAATGATTCTTATCACATTTACTTCAAAGGAGAAATTCTTTTCAAGAATTTAAGTAAAGATGAATTTGAATTTGTTTGGGGAAAACTTTATACATCTTATATAAATGCCCTAAATAAAGAGCTAACCTACGAATTAGTTAGCGAAAACAATATTATGGAGCCGGCCTTTAATCTCGAGCCATCCTACTAAATCAAGAACTAAATCCTTGATTATGAATAAAACAAGAAAAGTCGTCTCTCTTTTATTTTGAGATAATCTTTTTCTTCCTTGCTTATATCCAAAGAAATTTTATTTGCCTCAATTTCGACGTTCAAACTATAAGTTTCAAAGTTCTCATCTTTTTTAAATAGGGCAACAATACCAATAACTGTTATGAACCAAATAAAATGATCAGTTTCTCCAATTGGCTCTTCTTTTAAAGAATCAATAATCAAATCACAAGTTGAATCCATTTAATTAATCTGAGAGGGGTTTTAATTGCCTCCATTGCAATACCTTACGGCCTCAGAATTGGTGCCACCAACTTCAATTATTTCTGCAACACATTTATTAAAAAGTTTAGATTCCTTTTTTACTGAACAGAATCCAAAAGCGATTGCAGCTAAAGCTATTGCCGATACGAAACTAGAACCCAGTTGTATAAAACCATAGGCAAACATAATGTTTTTCCTTCCAGAACATTTTTTTGAATCCTTTTTTTCTTCTGTCATTTTTAATATTTAACTTATACAAACCTATTTGATTAATCTTGCGTTTGGGAAGTATTGCCATAGAGAAAACCGAATTAAACAATTTTTAATCAGCTATGACAAAAATTAAAAATTTCAAGTTTAGATTGATTTTTCTTCACTTTAATTTTCAATTTGATACATGATGAAGAAAAAACTTGTTTAATTTTTTATCAACATGAGCTTCTGGTATAGATATTTTATCTTTTTTTAAAAGTAATGATCCCACAGTTATAACAACAGATTATGATACTTTTTAAACTATATTTTATTTTTTTTGATGAAGTATTAATACTTAAAATTTTTTCCAGAAAAGCTTGTTTTGGGAATGCTCCCGAAGAGTTATCCACTTTTTAAGCGTTTTTCAACAGGGTTTTCCACAATATGTTGATTTAATTTGAATTTCTATGTGCAAAATAAAATATTATCTTCTTTAGAGTAAAAACTATCCACAATTTTTTTTTGGGATCACTATGATTTCGAATGTCTTTAAATAATTTTCTGTATTAATCCTATGAATTTAAACGAGACAAAAAAGGATTTAAATCCCGAAATCAAAAAAGAGTTGGAAAAATCTAAGCTCGAAGTTCTTACTAATGAAAATGATTTTTTAGTTAAAAACCTCAAGAAGGCTGGATGATCTACTAGAACTTAAAAAACTTTTTTAAGCAATAAATTCTAAAACCTCCTTACTGAGAGAAAATAATACTTTCTTAATGATCACACAAAAAGCTTAAGTTTATCAAATATAAAATTTCTATTAAATATACAAATTAATACTCTTTATACCAAACATATAAAACAAATCCTAGTTATATTATTCAAATCTCAGCAGGAGATAGGTTTAGAAATATAAACGGGAAATCCATATTTTTCATTTATTAAAACGTTCTTTTTTTCCTGTATTTGCATGATATTTTCCTTAAAAGATGAATATCCAAGAACTTAAATTCAATTATAAAAAGCTTTTAAACAAAGCTGTGAAAGCAAACGGCCGTAAAGAAACTGTTTTTTACTTAAATCGTGCTGCTAAAATTAAATCAAAAATCTATTCAAACACTAAAGTAAATTGCTTTAGATGTAATGGAGCAGGTTTTCTAAGAATTTCACTAGATGAGACTAAAACATGTCTATCTTGCTACGGGAAGGGTTTTTTAATTAAAGAAATTCAACAGGTTTAAAAAAATTTGATTGTTCATGAAAGATCTCATTCAAGCGCATAAAAAATTAATTAAAACAGTAAAAGAACAAATGGGATTTTCTGATTATGGGATGTATTGGTTGGCTTTCCTGGAAGGAGGTCTAACTATATGGCTGCTGGATAGAATATTTTTTCACTGGTTAAAATTTTAATTTTTATTTAGATCAAAAAAATTTCTGCAGGTATTAAATAAACTAAATTATCGAAACCATTTGAAAGGTTGTAGGATGGTAAAAAACTAATATGCAATTACTCGGATTAATTCTCCTTCTAGCTAGTAGCTGGTATTTATGGAAATTAACATCAAACTTTCTTGATGAACCAACGAAAAAAGAACTGACTAATAGTTTAAAAACCCTCAAAAGTAAATTCTCTGAGGGAAAACAAAATTTCTCTAAAGCAAAAATAAGCGAAGCTTGGGAAAAATACAAAGAAGAAGGTGGTGCCTTATCTAATCAAGAAAAAAGCTAATGGACTTTTTTATTATTACAAGTCTCACTAAAGATATTTCTAGAATTGATCTAATTGGTATTTTGTTTGGTCATTTAATTTTTGTTGTTGCATTGACACAGCTTTTAGATTGGACGTGGTTAAAGAACCTTATGAGTGAAGAAGATAAAACAAGGATGCTTAAAAGTTATACATGGAAAGACTTATTAGTAGATGGAGCAATTGTTACGGTAGTTCTAGGAATAATCTTTTTGTTAATTAGCATTTTTCTATAAATGAACGTAACTTCCATCCTTTTAGTTTTTTTAATGATATCAATTGTGATTTTCACTCAAATAATCAATTCCTCCGATAAATCAAAATAAATGAACGAAGTAACTAGCAACTCCTCAACTGGGTGGTACTTAATCGCTTTGGTAAGCACTTTATCTTTTTTAGCTTTAATTTACTTCGGCCAAAAAAGATAGAGTAAATTTTGAAATACTATTCAAATTCATAAAAAAAGCTCTACAACTTCATGAGATGCAGAGCTTTAAATTATTAAGTAACTGATTTATATAAATCTATTGATTATAAAACCTTTTTTCTTAATCAAAGAAAAAGAGACCGATGAATGTGATGAAGATATTGAATTCACGGCCCCTTTGATAACCGCATTTTTCGGTAGATACGACAATGAATCACCTCCTTTACTAATGTTTTTTTAAACATAACTAAAAGAATGAAACGAGGAAAGAAATTCGTTAAAAACTTAAAAGTTTTTTAACAAATTAACGATATAAACCTCTTAAAAATAAAAATATAGATATTACCAAGGCAAAACTTCTCCGTTGGCATGCCAAAACGTACCCGAGTTATTTTTATTTAAAGAATCAATACGTTTTAAAAGGCCATTTGCTGATTCTTCAGGACTAATTCCATTTCTTGTAAAACCAGTCATTCTTGTACACACTAACCCAGGATGCAAAATAGCTACACAAATATCATCTCTTGATAAATCTATAGAAAGTGATTTTGCTGCCATTGACAAGGCTACCTTAGACATCCTGTAACCATAAGAACTTCCAGATAAATTATCTTCAATAGATCCCATTCTACTTGTGATAAAAGCAACTTTAGAAGATCTTTTTAAAAGGTGTTTAAGTGATTGGGTCATACATATTGGGCTCAATGCATTAACTTCAAATTGCCGCAAAATACTTTTTTTATCTAAGTTTTCGAAAGAATTAAATTCATAAATTCCTGCATTATGAATTAAGCAATCTAAATTAATTCCAGATAGTTTTTTACACAAATTTGTTATCGACTCATCAGAAGAAATTTCTATATCCTCTTCAATTCTCACTCCTAAATCTATAAGTTCTTTTGAAGCTTTCCTACACGTTGCAATTACATTATCTCCCCTCTTATGAATTTGCCTACATAGTTCTAATCCAATACCCCTATTAGATCCTGTAATTAGATAAGTCGACATCTCTAAACTAAAAAATAAAAAATTAATCTAAATCCAAATATAAAAGAAAACGAACTAGAAAAAGAAAAAATTTATAAAACTCCTTATTAGATTTTTTAAGGTTATGATGAGTTATGAAATTTAAAAGATTTATAAAAGAAAGCAAAGATATTTTTATTATCAAAATTTAATGTATGGAAATTTTCAATCAAGAATTTATACAAGAGATTATTAGGTTAACATGGAGAAATCCTGCTTTCATGGCTATAGCTATTGCGTTAGTTTGGCTTATACCACAATTATTTATCAGAAAAATAATGGAAAAAAAATATGAAAGAAGAAAAATAGAAATTCAGAAAAATAAAATTCAGAAGCTTTACCCAACTAATACTCCTAAATAAGATTTTTATTTATAAGATGATCTAATGAATGAAAAAAAAAATACTTTTGCATCTAAGTAAAATATGACCTACAAAATAATTAGAATTGATGGGAAAGATGACGAATTAACAGATCAAAGTTTTGATAAGTATTCAGATGCTTACGATTTGTTAGAGGAACTATATGGAGATTTATGTTGTTCAGATGCTGATTATGGAGACATAACCTATTACGATATTGTGGAAAACAATTAAAAAAATATTAATGAAGAATAAAAAATGGGCTCCCTCCCAAGAAGAAAATTTAGGAGTAATAACGAGTGTATATGAATTCATTAAAGAAGAACTTTCAGAACTTCAAAAAAAAACTGGATGTCCCGATTCATTTATTTATGATTTTATTGGCAAGATTCAGAATGAATGGCATCCTGAATCTTGCCACTCCATAGTTAGAAATAAAAAAAGGAAAAATTAGAAAATATTAAATCTTCAACGCAAATTTATAAAATTTCTCTAATATAATTTGAATTTAAAAATATTAAATCATGATTATTAGAATACTAGGAATCGTACTTATCCTTGGTACGATTGCATATTATGGTTTAGTTTTAACTGGGCAAAGCAACCTTTAGTTTTTTTAACTTTTAAAAAGTTCTCATGAAATGGCCTCCTACTTTGTGTTGGACAGCACCAAAAACTATTAATGGTAATAGGCATTTTCAAGTTAATGCTTATGGTGGGAAAAATGAAGATAGATGGGTTGATATTTTTCCTACCAAAAATAAAAAAGATATTAAAAGGATCTCATGGGCAAAACTAAAATCAGAATGGACTACTGGATGGTTAAGGCTCCCAAAAGATAAAGATTAATTTGACTATGTAAACAAATATTATTAACCAGAAAACTGTAAAAAATAATACCTAACTCAAAAAGAATAACTTCTAAAATTTCTTAAATTGCTGTTTAATATGAAGTCAGAACCGAAGAAAAAACTCCCTAATAAAAAAGTTATAAGTTCAGCAAAATTTGAGGCCAAAGAACAATTCACAAAATCTGCATTAGAAAATTTAAAAACAGAAAATGAAAGACTTGTTAATTCACTAAAAAAATCCGGGGAGATTAAAGAATCAAAAAGAAAATAGACTTACAGTATTTAAAATTTTTTTGTAATATAAATATTTATGGATTGAGAAATGATTGAAAAAATCTCTCTAGCAAATTCTCATTTACCTCAACTTATTGGGTTCGTACTGATGTCAATTGGTTACACATTAGGCAATAAATTCTACCTTCCGGAAATCAAACAAAAATAATATTTTCTAGTTATTAAAAATATTTTAAATAAATAACATTAAAAATATATTCCTTATTAAAACTTTTCAAAATTTTATCTGATTTAAATTTAAAACTGAAGCTTATTCTGTAATTTAATTAAGACTAGTCTCAGGGTATTAATGACACATAAATGTAACAGTTAAGTCCTTAAAAATGTGAAATCCAAAGAAAAAGTAAGAATTCATACTAATTTTTTTTAAATATGTTACATTAATTAATAATTCAAGTTAAGTTTTCCTCTGTCAATTAAGCAGAAATGAGGAATGTTTGATACATACAAATGTCATTTACTTTTTGGCTTACTAATTGATCACATATGGAATCTAAAAATGGATGCACTTACTAGTTTTATAGTTGTTATTATCGCAATTACAATTCAATTCTCTTTATACGCCATAAAAAGGTTGCAGGAACCTTTAGAACCAAATTATTTGATAGATAAAAATTCGAAAAAAAATAAAAACTACATGGGAAAATTTTGGAAGAATGCCGAAATAACAAATGGGAGATTAGCTATGATTGGCTTTTTAGCTTTGATAATAAACTACGGTTTTTTTGGGTGGATAATACCTGGTTTTATTTAAATTATCAATACATTTAGGTCTTATAGAAAAAAATAAATCTCTCGTTCAAAACAAACTCTCCTTTTTAAAAAAAAATTTTTATTATAAGTAAAAAAGCAATTGAGTAATTCTGATTTTGATAAAAATGGATTGGATAGCTATGGAATACATTGGCTTCAATATGCTGCTTTTGCTGTCTCTGGTTTTGCTATATTTACAACCTGGGCATTTTTTTATGATGAAAGATTCCACAACTTTGTAATGAATATTTTTAGGATTATTAACTGCAGTGGGTTCAACTGTAATGGAGCATTTTAAAATTCTATGGCTAATCCAGATCAAAAAACAATCTTAATTGATAATGCTCTTGAGGAAATAAAAAACATTTGTATAAATCTTCAAAAAGATACTGATGCTTCGAATTCAGAACTTAAAAGTTTACTAAAACTAATAATTAGTGAATGGGAAGAAAAAGAAGATCAAAAAACTGGTTTTGGATTCAGGTAAAGTTAGCCACTATCTAAGAAGAGACTTAGGCCTCAAATCATTTTAATATGAAGAGATTTTTTACTTTTAAAATTTAATATTTATAATTTACATTTTTTAGAAAGAAATTAAAAAGGAATGAATCTCGAATAGAAGATTCATTCCAGATTTAGCATTAGTTTTATCTAGATTTAAATTTTATAATCTAACTCCTCTGGTGGACTGTCAATCATTAGATCCCTCCTATTCAACAAATTAAACCTACGCCTTACTTATTAAGAAAGTAAATCAGTAAAAATGCTGATTTATTATTTTCTAAAATGTTTGAATTAAAGATGCCAATTCTGGTGCATCTAATAAAAGTGCAAAAAATGTAAGCACAACTAATAAAAATATGGAAAAGTAGAATTGAATCATGCTTCAAAATTACTTAAAAAGAATTTTTTAAGTTGTATAAAATAATGCTTTGTTTACATAATTAAATATCTCTACCTAAAGAAGTTTAATAAGAGAATAATTAAGATGCTTCAGGAGAAAATATCGTCCTATTTTTTTGCCAATACTCACAGCCTTTAAGTAAATGATCACCCTGAGGTATGCGTTTTTCGTATTTTGGACAGATCAAGATAGTAGCAAAAGTTTCTGTGGTGCTGTAGCGAAAGTGATTGCAAGTAATACAAATCTTTGTTCGTTTTCGTTTTAGGGTAGATTCTTTTAGATATTCCCATTTTGAAGGATTTACCTTGATCATGATTACTGGAATTTATTAGTAACAATTTGCCAACCTCCTGAAATTAATTCATTCCATGTTTCACAAGCACACTCAATAGAATGAAGTCTTGAATTTTTAATTTGGGCTGGTTCACCTAATTCATTTGCGTAGAAAAGATGAGTATATACTTTTAAGTTATTAGATACAGATTTCTTATAACTCTCAAAAAAAATTAATAAACCACTTTTTTTGTTAAACAACCAGCCAGTTGGGGGGTCAATAAAGCTGCCACGATAAAAATAAGTCCGAACATTAGCGACTCCTGAAGTCATGAGGATAATACAGTTGTACTATTAATATAAATGTACTACTCGTAGGCGTCAAGTATTCCTCTAGTAATTATTTAAATACTAAAATTACTTTCCAGAAATAATCAGTCGTAAACTTCTTATTTGGTAATAGTGAATACAAGTAACTCCGTGAAAATGAAAATATTATTTAAAGAGTATCTCCAAAAGAATGCAATGTATCGAAATCCCTTCTATTTAGGATGGAACAAAGGTTGGACTTTTTTATTTTTTTTAGAGGGTGGCATTGCAAAAATTGAAGCAATAGGTTTTGGTATTTCTATTACAACAAAAGTTGAGAAAGGAGAATCACCCCTAGAATCTGCGGATAGATTAGTCTCGAGAGAGCAAAGGATTAGAAAATCAAGATATTATTCTTGGGTTAAATCTATTAATGAAAAAACAATAAATTAACCAATCCTTAAATTTCTAAAGTAATTTGTTGACAATCAATTTAAAATAGAAAATAGTCATTTATTTTTCGTGTCCAATAAATTTTATGAATGGTGGAAAAACCATAGAAAAGTTGTAACCTATGGGGCTTTTATCATCTTGTTTGGTTTTTATTTATCTCCTGTTGTTAAAGAAGCAAAATACAAAAACCAATGTATTAAGTACTCTACAAAAGGAGCTTTAACAAAATTTAATAAGGACGATATAGGAGAAACTTTGCTGGAAGAAACAGGTTTGAATATTGATGAACTAGCAAAGATTGAAGGTTATAAGAATTGCATTAATTAAAAAGTTCGCAAAAATTACGCTGAGTTTTTAAATGATTAAAGGTATGTTTAAACTTATTTTATTAATATTATTATTTGGATTTATATCAATAAGTCCAAAAACAAGATATTTGATTGGCATAACTCTAAAAGAAATTTCTTCATTTCTTTTATGGACTGTTAAATATGAAGATAGAGAAAAATGGATTATAGATAAACCAAGTTGGATATCTGACCAAAAACTTAAACCATCGTATTAAATGAAGACTTATTTAGAAGAACGAATTGAATGGTATGACGATAATTATAGAAATGGTAATGCTTTAATATCTGATAAGCAGTTTGACCAACTTGAAAAAAATTTATTAAGAACAAACCCTAATTGTGATTACTTTAAAAAGAAAAATAAACTAGTTTTACCTTCATTACAAAAGGATTCAATAGATGAATTTTTGAAAGGATTATTGGTAGATACCAGATTATTAATTGAACCAAAAATTGATGGTTGTGCTGTTGCTTTGCAATATAGGGATGGAACCTTGGAGAAAGCAATTTCAAGAAAAGGAGCAGACGTTACTAGTAAACTTATTAAAGTCCAAGATATTCCCAATAAGCTCCCTTTACGAGGAGTTCTTCAAGTTAGAGGTGAATTATATGCACCCAACCAAAGTCCAAATATCTCCCAGAGAATCGCTTCTGGATTTCTAAGAGCTAAAGAAGGATTTTCTGAAAGTCTTAGCTTCTGCGCATTTCAAATACTTAATTCAACACTTAACCAATATGAGTCCAAAAGGAGTCTTTCAAAGCTTGGCTTCACGATCCCTCAGGATATTTCATGCAACTTTACGACCCAAGTTGAAGTATTTAGAAAACAATGGCTAGAAGGGAAGCTTTTTAGTAAATATCCAACAGATGGAATAGTAGTAAAAATAAATTCTAGAAAATTACAATTGATTAGAGAAAAATCAAATTTAGATTATCCTTATTGGCAAGTGGCAATAAAACGTTAATGGAATTAATACACCAGATTTTTCCTACTTGGCATATCTACTTGGATATGTTTTTGGTTGGCTTTGCAACTTACGGTTTTCTGAGAATTAAGAAAAAAATAAAAACTAAATAAAGTTTTTAAATCATCCGTGGTCCTTAAGCATGGATTTAAGTTGTTCGATATCTAATTGTTCAAGATAATTTCTCATTGCCAACCAAGATCTTCTGCTTTCTAACTTTCCACTTTGTTTAAATAAATTTGCGGAAACTTGATCTATCAATTCTTTATGAGTCATATTTATATTCTTCATCAAGTTCAATGACAACACCATTAAAAAATTCTGCTAATAATTTTGATGAGTCTTGCATAGATATCTTTCTATCTACTTTTGATAATTTCTTTTTGATTGGATTTAAGTTAGTCATACAGATTCAGGTAATTCAAGTTCTTCAAAAGTCCAACCCTCTAATTGAAGGTCATGCCATTTATCCCAAGCATTATCCAAATACATTTGAGTGGATGATTTAATTGCCATTGGCTCACCAAGATCATTTGCATAATATGTATGAGCAAAAATTCTCATACTATTTCTTGGAGATTTTTTATTCCTTATGAATAAAATTAATCTGCTGCGGTCTGGGCTAAGCAACCAACCACTTGGGGACTCATTACGATAACCGTAAGAAAAATTAGTCCAAACATTAGCTCCTCCTAAAGTCATTACTTAGTAATACATGTGTACTATTAATATAAATACATTAGAAATGGATCGTCAAGTATTTTGGCAAACAAATTATTTACACTCATCAAAAATAAATTTGATGAATAAGAAATGATATGATCATCTACCTCTTTTAATCTGCTCAAGAGTTCCAAGCCACCAAAGCCCAAATGTCTTTGTTGCTCGACCCCTCCTCCAACAACTGCTTATATTCTTTTCTTGCTTTTTCCTTATTTTTTCGTAAGTATGAGTATATAGGCTCTAATTTGCTCTAAAAAACTTTCACATAGGGGTTGACGATTATGCAAATTCCAGACGAAATGTTGAAAGAAATTAGAGAAAGTGGATACGATCAAGAGCTTGTATTCACACAAATAAGAAAGCTACTAGAAAGCGATAAACCAATTAAAGAAAACGAGTACAATCTAGAGCTTATAGACAATTACTTATTAGACAAAGATCCACAAGAACTATCTAAAAATGCTGCTGAGATAGTGATGGCAGCAGAGCTTATAGACAATTACTTATTAGATAAAAGATTTGTGAGAGAGCTTGAAGATTGGGATGAATATGATGCTGCTTAATTAGATAAAGTACCTATTTTTTCCTATTAATTTAGAGGTTATTCTTTTGAGCAAATAACAGGATTAAAACAATGATGAAACTTGCTATCATTTTTTTACCAATTTTATTTGCAGTTATTTGGGCTGCTTTTATAGGGTTAAGAATAAATAGAGTAGAAACAAGAGATGGAAAAAGAAAATTAATTAATTACTAAAAATAGCTATTGAATATAGAAGTTTTCTTCCAGCCCTCTTCTAATAATTTTTCATATTCTTCTCTAGCTGCTTCAACAGTTTCAACTCTTGAACCCTTCATTACTGGTTTACTACTCCTTTTATATACACAGCCATAACTAACCATCATCGCATCTATTGAAGGAGATGGTATGGAAATATCCTCAAATGGTTTAAATACTTTTATTCGATTTCTTTGCTTATTTATCAAAGTAAATTCTTCCATTAATGTTGTTAAAGATTACTAAAAAGTTCCTGCATTTGGTACTTCAATTTGGTCCTGCACGCTGGTAATGCACCACAAATTATGAGAAAAAAAATACCTACCAAAAGCCTTTGATAAAAAGGAGTTTGATAGGTAACACCGGATCCCCGTCAGTTCTCTGCTGCATCGACCTGGAAAAGCCAGAAGAGGATTCAAAGTGGGCTTTCGTTTCCGATTACAAGATCGGTTTACTACCGCATCACGACAGTCTCCTCATGTCGAAAGAGAGTCAGATCAGAGCACATAAAGAAGAACTTAACCAAAGATCCAGTATTCTAACTCTAACTTATTTTTTTATGCATTTGGAGATGGCCAAATGTCTCTTACCATAGTTAATAAAATTTGAGCTTCATCATATCTTTCTGAATGCGTTTTACCATTTAATAAAAATGTGATGTGAGCCATTTTTCTTCCCAGAATTTCGCGAGATTTGCCATAACAATGAATATTAGAACCCTCAATTTCAGATAACATTTTAATTCTGGTTTCCATTGAGATTGGGAAATTCTTTTTTAACCCCAGTAGATTTATCATAATTGCACCTTCACAGTTCATTTTAATTTCAGGTGGCATTATCTCAGAAGAAATGCAAACATATTGATCAAACTGACTTGAAGTGCAAGCTTCAATTGAGAAATGAGCTGAGTTATGTGTTCTAGGAGCTATTTCATTAATTAAAAGACCATTATCTCCATAAAAGAATTCAATAGCTAAAACTCCAACGTAATTAAGTTCATTGACTATTGAAGAGAAAATATTTATTGCAAATAAGTTCAAATCATATTCATTTGATCCAGGTGCAAGAACCCAATCACATACATGGTTTGATTGGAACGTCTCAACTATTGGAAAGAATCTTATCTTACCAGTCCTATCTCTCGAACCAACAAGAGCTAGTTCTTTTTCATACTCTATCCATTCTTCTATTAACCATTCATTAGAAATATTATCTGTTAAAAAAGAATCTAACTCTTCTTTTGTTTTTATTTTTTTGTTCCCTTTACCGTCATATCCACCTTTATTGGATTTTGCCATTAAAGGAAAAGTCCAATTATTGATTTCCTCTTCCGAGAGATTTTTAAAATCTTCAATACTTATCCATTTTGGGCAGGGAATATTCATTCTGTCTATTAATTTTTTTTGAGAAAACCTATCTACTAATGGCTTAATTGCATTAAGGCTTGGAACAAAAATATCTTTATTGTCAATTAAATTTAATTTATCAATTTTTATCCATTCATTTTCAAAAATTATTTTTTCACACTCATTAATTAATGATTTATTACCTCTTATCTTTAAAGGATCAGCTTGTATGACATGATCTGCTTTTGAACCAGCAGGATCATCACAAGATTTTGTTTGCACACATACTTCTAAATCTCTTTTTTTTGCTGCCTCGGTTAACATCAATGCCAGTTGACCACCTCCAATTATTCCTAGGGAATAATTTTTCTTAATATCTTTTATATTTTTTTTAAAACTCATAGCATGATTTTATTACCATTTCTAATTCTTAACAACTGAATTTTTAAGGATCTTGAGCTTAGATTTTGCTAATATATAAAGTATTTAATACCAAATATTTTTAAATTTTAACTAGGTAATCAATTGTGAATAAGAGAAAAATATTAGTCCCATTAGGTGATAAGTCATACGAAGTAACTCTAGAAGCAGGGATACTGAATAATATTAGCGAAGAACTTTTAAAAATTGGAATAACAAAGAATAGAAAAATACTTGTGATTTCAAATGAAGAAATATCAAATTTGTATGGAGAAAAATTTTTAAATAATTTAAAAGATAATAAATTTCAGGCCAAAATATTCCTTATCAAGGCTGGAGAATCATATAAAAACTTAAAAACCTTAAGTGAAATATATGATGTGGCATTTGAATTTGGCTTAGATAGAAATTCAATAATTATTGCCCTTGGAGGAGGAATTGTTGGAGATGTAAGTGGTTTCGCAGCTGCGACTTGGCTGAGAGGCATCGAATATATTCAGATTCCAACAACATTATTATCAATGGTTGATTCATCTGTGGGAGGTAAAACAGGAGTAAATCATCCAAAAGGTAAGAATTTAATTGGAGCGTTCAATCAACCTAAAGCAGTTTTTATTGATCCAGAAACTTTGAAAAGTTTGCCCAAAAGAGAATTTAGTGCCGGCATGGCCGAAGTAATAAAATACGGAGTAATAAGAGATAAAAAACTTTTCGAATACTTAGAAATTGAAAAAAACAAGAATGAGCTTATAAATCTCGAGAATGAATATCTAATTAAAATAATTGATAGTTCAATAAAAACAAAGTCTCATATTGTTTCGCAAGACGAACATGAAAATGGTGTTAGAGCAATATTGAATTATGGTCATTCTTTTGGTCACGTTATTGAAAATTTATGTGGATACGGCAAATTTCTACATGGTGAGGCAATATCAATTGGTATGAATATTGCGGGGAAAATAGCAATTGAGAAAGGGTTATGGTCTAAAGAAGAATTAGAGAGACAGAGGAATCTTTTGAAGAGTTACGATCTTCCTACCGAGATCCCTAAAATAAATAACGAAGAGGTCCTAACAATACTTATGGGCGACAAGAAAGTTCGTGATGGCAAAATGAGATTTATATTACCGAAAGAAATTGGTGCTGTTGATATATATGATGACGTAGAAGATTCATTATTTTTAAAGTTTTTTTCTTAACGCAAACAGGTTGAATTTATATTCATTTTCTTCTCATTAAGCTTTTTAAAGACAAACCACTTAAAATCACCTAAACAAACAGGATCAACGAGTCTGAGTAATGCCTCTCTTCTTAAAAGGGCATTTGATAAATCCTCCTTAAATTCTTTCTGAATCCCGTAAAGTCTCTCTGCCAATCCAAGTGCCAACAAAGCCTCTCCTTGTTTAGTTATCCCAACAGTATCAAATCCAAGAGTCTCAGCATCATTAATTAAAGTTTCTATGCACACATGAGATGTTAAATCGCAATTCCCAGGAGAATCCAAGACATCATTCTTCATTTTTTGATTTTCATAAGAAACTATAGTACCATCAGAATTCTTAGAGGTGTAGTATTTTTTAGCTTCTTTAGCGTAATCAATTATCAATAAAATACCATTATTAATTTTTCCATAAATAGCTTTTAACCATTTTGAGTTATCTATATGCCATTCTGTCGTCCATCCTTCAATAGCATCTTCAGGCGGAATAGTGATTCCCAACTCACTTTTAGCAAGTGCAATACTTTTTTCCAATTCACTTGTAATTGGCATTTCATCAAAAAATAATTTATGAGATTTTTTGTCTATAGAAACTACTTGTCGTAGTAATTTTCCTTTTGAAAAGGTTATTCTTTCTACTGGCAAAGCATCTAAAACCTCATTTGCAAGAACTATTCCATTTATATTATTTTCTTCTACTTCTTCCAAACGTTTCCATAAAATATCAATACCTAGGTTTAAAAATCCCTTCAATTTATTTTTTTGTTTTTCTACCATCCCTTCATTAGGTTCAATAACTACAAAAGAAACTCCTTCCAAAAAATTCTTGTTATTTTCTAAAAAATATTTAATTAATCCACTCATAAAGCTTCCATCTCCTGCTCCAAATTCAATTACAGCTAATTTCTGATTAGATAAAAAACTATTTTTGAACTGAATCAACCAATCTTCTATTTGTTTACCAACCAAAAAAGCAAAATCATCAGATAAAGAGGGTGATGTGACAAAATCTCCTCGAACGCCTAACTCAGCTTTACCGCTGCCGTAATAACCATTAATAGGATCGTTTAATGCGAAATTCATAAAATCATAAAAACTTATAGTCCCACCCATTTTTATTATTTTTTTTACTAACCAATCTGGATTATTCGCGGGTAAGCTATTCATCAGCGAAAATATAAAAAGAAAGAACTTATTTATGCCTTCAAAGATTAACTATTTATTAGGAATATTTCTATCTATATTAGTTTTAATTTCACATAAACCCGTTTTCGCTATAAATAATCCAAATCTCTTACCAGAAGAAAAAACACCAGTAATTGATTTAGCTAAAACATTAAGCCCTAATCAGAAAAAATCTTTAGAGGAAAAGCTCAATAATCTAGAAATTGAAAGTGGTTGGAAAATTAAATATTTATCTCAGTTTGAAAGTTCTCCTGGTAGTGCAATAAAGGACTATTGGGATTTAGATGAGACAAGTTTGTTGATAGTTGCGGATCCTAGAGGGGGAAATTTGCTGAACTTTAACGTCGGAGAGGCTTATTTTAATTTTATGCCAAGGTTATTTTGGGTTGAACTTCAAACAAGATTTGGCAACCAATACTATGTTAAAGATCACGGTGAGGATGGTGCAGTATTAGATGCAATTGATTCAGTAAAGATTTGCCTGGAAAGAGGAGGATGCCAAGTTGTCCCTGGCCTACCCAAAGAGCAATATATCTGGACTTTATGTACATCGATTCTTGGAGGTTTAGTAGCAGGTTTTGCATCTGCTCCAAGAAAAGAAGGTCAAATCATATCAATTGGATTTTTAGCTCTTCTTTCTCCTTTATGGGGAATGTTATTTGGAATCTTTGGTTTGGCACCGATAATATCCAGAACAAATGATTTATTACCTTTATTTAAAAATGGTTTAGCTTTTACAGCTGCAGGAATTGCGGGTTATATCTTGTCTCAAACATTATTTTCAAGATATGAAAAGCCCAAAAATAATTAAAATATAAACAAAAAAATATCTAATCCTCAAAAAATTTATCTTCTTCACGAATTTCACCAGACTCTGAATACCATCGATGAGAAACATGACTTAATCCCTTTTTTTTAAACTCAATCCATGAAAAGTTAATTAGTAATTTCCCATCTTCATCAGTTTTATATCTTGGCACCAAAGCAGTATTGAAATAAATTGTTCCTTTCCTATCAATTTTAAACATTTCTCTTAAACCAAGATTTCTTTTAAGTCGGTTGTGCATATGACCAAAAATTACAAGATCAACTTTTCTTTTCTTTTGTATTTGAGAAATAGCCACAGACAAATCTCTATCTCCCCAATCTAATGAGGGTAATTTCCAGTCTTTCCCACAAATGCTTTTAGGTTCTGAGCCTAAACCCGAGGGGCCAGCATGAGACATAATTATTAAAGGTATATCTTCTAAAGCCTTTTCCGAACATTTGATAATTTTATTTATTGAATCTTGTTCGGTGATAGGTCCATAAACACCTTTAACTTCTTTGGAAAGATAATAGCCGCCGCCAGAACTACATGGTCTAGCAGACAATAAATTTATTTGATTATTAAAAACTTTTAAATCCCATGCACAATATTTTTCACCAAGAACACGTATCTGCTTTGAGAGAGTTTCCCCTGTGGAATCTTTCCCTCTATCATGATTTCCTAAAATCACAAAAGTAGGAATTTTGATCTCATTGATTTTTTTAATTATTTTGACACTCCCATCAGAAATATCACCAACAAATAAAACAATATTTGGATTGATAATCGATAAAACTTTCAAGTCTAGTTCAGACCATTGACCATGACAGTCACCAACAATAGCAATTTTTAAATTTGTCAGAATTTTTTCTGTTTAAAGGCATATAATCTATTTAGAGATATTCTAAATCCTGATCAGTATAACTTCTACTTCAAAACAGAAATCAGTTCAAAATGAAGAGGATTTGATTTCTGAAATAAAGGAGCGTTGCAAAAAAGCTAATGCAATTATTCTTGCGCACTATTATCAAGCTCCAGAGATTCAGGAAATTGCAGATTTTATTGGCGATTCATTAGATCTATCTAGGAAAGCTGCAAATAATAATGCAGATATAATAATTTTTTGCGGTGTGCACTTTATGGCCGAAACCGCAAAAATACTTAGCCCTAATAAAACAGTCCTATTACCAGATATTGACGCAGGATGCTCATTAGCAGACGATTGTCCCTCAGATAAATTTCAAAAGTTCAGGGAAGAAAATCCAGATCACTATGTCGTAAGTTATATCAATTGTACTGCGGAAGTAAAAGCTCAAAGTGATCTGATATGTACAAGCAGTAATGCAGTCTCGTTAATTAAAAAGATACCTGAAGATAAAAAGATAATATTTGCACCAGATCAGAATCTTGGGAGATGGGTACAAAAAAATTCAGGAAGAGATCTTAAATTATGGCCTGGCAGCTGTATTGTTCATGAATCATTTAGTGAAGAAGCACTACTAAAACTAAAATACCAGAATCCAGGATCAAAAGTAATTGCTCATCCTGAATGTAGTCAAAATTTACTACTTCTATCGGACTTTATTGGATCAACAAGTAAACTGCTTGATTTCGTAAGTAAAGATCCATCGACAACCTTCATGGTATTAACTGAACCCGGAATCATACATCAAATGAAGAAGAAACAACCTAACAAAATTTTTATTGAAGTACCAGATATAGAAGGTTGTAAATGTAATGAGTGTCCATATATGAAATTAAATACTTTAAAAAAAATCCTCGATTGCTTGAAACATAATTCCCCTTCTATCGAACTTGACCCAGAAATTATAAAAAAAGCCTATATACCAATAAAGAGAATGTTGGATATGAGTAATTAATTTAATGAAAACAATTCTTTTCCCTTCTTAATTTTTAGGAATGCATTCAGATTTGTAGTAGCAGGGTTAAACTGGCCTATCTGATTTTTCCTTTTAATTATATTAATGAGCTCTTTTTCGCCTGCTTTATATTGTTTATCTTTTCTAGTTCCAATCTCTCTTTGAAGAATAGGGTTGATATTCATTTTTACTTCAATATCTGGAGCAATTCCAGATTTATTTATATCAGTACCGTTCGGAGTTAAATACTTTGCTACCGTAACAGTTAACCCAGAACCATCAACTAAAGTTCTCATAGATTGAACTAGACCTTTTCCAAAAGTTTTTTTCCCTACTAATTTTCCTCTTTTATTATCTTTTATTGCACCAGAAACTATTTCACTAGCACTGGCTGATCCCTCATTAACTAGGACAACTAAAGGTTTTTTTGTTAGAGCCTGACCATTTCCTCTTTTTGTTTCTTTTAAACCATCTTTACTCAAGGTACTAACTATTACTCCTTTGTTAATGAAGTGCCTAGAGATATCAATACTTGATTCTAATAAACCTCCAGGATTACTTCTTAAGTCAAGAACATATCCTGCGACTTTTTTTGTTTCTAAATTCTTAATAGCTTCTCTGGTCTCTCTGGATGCATTTGCGTTAAATTGTTTAATCCTTACATAACCAATTAGTAAGCCATTTTTGGTTTCATTGACTTTACTTGAAACAGTTTTTATTTCAATCTTTTCTCTTGATAAAACCTTAAAAAAAGTTTTAGAACCTCTAAGAATTTCAAGCTTTACTTTAGTACCTCTTTGTCCTCTTATTAATTTCACGGCATCATCTATATTCATCCCTTTCGTAGAAATATCATCTATAGATAAGATTTTGTCTTGAGCCTTAATTCCAGCATTAAAAGCAGGTGTGTCCTCTATAGGGGAAATAATAATTAAAACATCAGATTCTTTATCTTTAACAATTTGAATACCAACTCCAGTTAATTCTCCAGAAGTATCTATTCTCATTTGATTAAATTCCTTTGGTTCTAAAAATCTTGTATAAGAATCATCTAAGTTCGATAGCATATCTCTAATCGCGTCATATGCTTCATTACTATCTGAGTATGTTTTTGATAAAAATTCTTTTCTTATCTTAATCCAATTTGACTTTTGGAATTTACCACTTGAATCAAGAAAATCTCTATATACAATTTGCCAAACATGATCAATTACTTCTTTATAACTATTATTTAAAACTGTTGCTTCTGCAAAATTATTACAAAAAATCGCTGAAAAGCTTGTCGCAAATAAAATTATAAAGTTTTTTTTAAGCAATTTTTTTAACTTCAAAGAATTTATTTTTTACATTATAAAAAGAATTTATATATATGTTCAAAATTTGACAAATCCTTAAGGATCAATCCACTTCCCATCATCTTTAATAAGTTGGATTAAAGCATTAACCCCCTCATCTTCAGGTACTCTTTTTATCTCTTCTTTCCTTCTATATAAGGCAATAGTTCCTTTACCTTTCCCAACATAACCATAATCAGCATCTGCCATTTCTCCTGGCCCATTAACAATACATCCCATTATTGCTATATCCAGACCCGTTAAATGTGAGGTGGCGTTCCTAACTTTATCAACAACTTCTTCTAGATTGAAAAGTGTTCTCCCACAACTAGGGCAACTGATGTATTCAACCATTGTTTTTCTTAATCCTAAAGATTGCAAAATTGAATAGCACACTGGAATTTCCTTCTCTGGGGCTTCTGTTAAGGAAACCCTGATGGTATCTCCTAATCCCTCTGCTAAAAGCGTTCCAATTCCAGCAGTACTTTTAATCCTTCCATAATCACCATCACCAGCTTCGGTCACTCCTAAATGTAAGGGATAGTTATATCCTTCTGAGTCAAGCCTATCTGCAATCATTCTGTAAGCTGCCATCATAACCGGAGCTCTAGAAGCTTTCATAGAAATAATTATGTTATGAAAATCAAGCTCATCACAAATTTTGACGAACTCCATCGCAGATTCTGTCATTCCCAATGGCGTATCACCATAAGTAAAAAGCATCCTCTCAGATAGAGACCCATGATTAACTCCAATCCTTAGAGCTTTGTTTTCAGCCTTTAAAACTTCAACTAAAGGGGTAAATCTTTTAAGTATTGTTTGCTTAATAGTTTCAAATTCCTCATCTGTATATTCAGTTCTTGTAGGGTCTGATTTTTCAAAAACAAACAATCCAGGATTAATTCTTACTTTATCGACATGTTTTGCAACTTCCATTGCAATTTTCATACCATTATGGTGAACATCAGCCACCAAGGGGGTATTTATATTATTTTCTAGTAATTTTGCTTTTATATCTCCTACCGCTTTGGCATGTGCTAAGGAAGGGACAGTCAACCTTACTATTTCACAACCCACATCATGAAGTCTTTTGATAGCTAAGTAAGCATTCTCGACATCCATCGTATCTTCATTTATCATCGATTGAACTCTTACTGGATAATCACTTCCAATAGCTACATCACCTACCATTACTGTTCTAGTTATCCTTCTCTCAATATGAGTTGAATATCTTTTGGAGAGACTATTAACCTCTTTTGATTGAGTTAATGACATTAAAATTCTTGATATTCAAAAAGGATTTCACTAAATTATACGGCATATAGTTTACCACTTACATTCTCAAGGTCTTTCAAAGTTAGATGGTAAGGTTTATTGATTTCTTTTGAAGGAAATCTCAACAAATAAGATGGATGAAAAATTACCATAATTTCTCTCCCATCTTTTTTAATCCATCGACCTCTTAAATTACTTATAGGATCTTTAACTTCTAAAATAGCTCTCATAGCAGTTGAACCAGTAAGTAATATAAATTTTGGATCAACTAGCTTTATTTGCTGTAATATCCAAGGTTTATGAATATTAATTTCTCTAGCAGTGGGTTTTCTATTATTTGGTGGACGACATTTAATTACATTACAAAAATAAACATCCTTCTTATAGTCAATCCCAGCTTGTATTAATAATTCGTTTAATAGCTTACCAGATTTACCTACATAAGGTTTTCCTTCTAAATCTTCCTGTGCTCCAGGTGCCTCACCAATTATTAATAAATCTGCAAATACACTTCCTCTCCCAATTACTAACCTTTTCACCGAAAATAAAACTTTAAATATATTTATCTTAAGAACTCAAAACATGAAAATAAAATAGATTAAGAAAATGAACTAAATTAAACCATAATGTGATAGTTTTATTTATTCTTAATTTATGCATTTGTCTTTATTAAAAGTCATATTTGAAAAGTCATAAGTCAATGATTCAAGTTAATTTATCTGATAGGGCACTTTCAATTGAGCCTTCTCTTACATTGCAGATAAGTGCTAAAGCAAATCAATTATCTGCAGAAGGAGTAGATATTTGCAATTTAAGTGCAGGAGAACCTGATTTTGATGCCCCCAAAGAAGTTATAGAGGCTACAAGTAAAGCTATATTTGATGGATTCACAAAGTACGGTCCCGCAGCAGGGAATTTAGATCTCCGAAAAGCAATTGCAAATAAACTTCAAATTCAAAACGATTTAAATTATGAATTTGAAAATGTAATGGTCACGAATGGTGCTAAGCAAGCAATATATAATCTTTTCCAAGTCTTTTTAAATACTGGAGACGAAGTTATTATTCCTTCTCCATATTGGTTAAGTTATCCCCAGATAGTTAGATTGGCGGGTGGGAAGCCAATTTTTACAAATTCTTCTGCAGAAGATGGATTCAAAATAAATATAGAAGATTTGAAGTCTAAAATCTCTCCAAAAACTAAATTTATAATTATCAATTCTCCTAATAACCCTACTGGAAGAGTTATGTCAAAGGAAGAATTATTGCAGATTGCCGATTTAGCTAGAGAAAATCCCAACATCAATATTCTTTCTGATGAGATTTACGAACTAATCCATAAAAAAGAATTTAAACACTACAGTTTATCCTCACTAGCAAATGACTTAAAAGATAGGATTTTTATGATAAATGGGTTTGCGAAAGGATGGGCTATGACTGGCTGGAGGATAGGTTATTTAGTAGGTCACAAAGATGTAATCAAAGCATCCTCAGCATTACAAAGTCAAAGTACAAGTAATGTTTGTTCTTTTGTTCAAAAAGGTGCTTTAGAAGCTTTAAAAATTAATAATGAGTTCTTCACAAAGATAAATAGCCATTATGATCAAAGAAGAAGTCTTCTTTATGAAGGCCTTAAGAATATAAATGGGATTTATATTGAAGAACCTAAAGGAGCATTTTATGCATTTCCAAAATTACCTAATTCCTCAATTACTTCTATTGATTTCTGCAATAAAGCTCTTCAAGATTACGGTTTAGTTGTCGTACCCGGAAAAGCTTTTGGGGCTGATCAATGTATTAGGATATCTTGTGCAGCTTCAGAGATCAAAATAAAAGATGGACTAGAAAGAATTGAAAAAGCAATATCTGAAAACTATTAATTGAAACCAAGTTATGTTTAATTTAAAAAATTTCCTACTAAGTTCATCTCTATTATTTTCTATTTTTTCATCACCTGTATTTTCAAATCCTAAAGTTTTAAAAGTTGGAGCAATACCTGATCAAAACCAAGATGTTTTGGACAAAAGATTTAATTTATTTTCAAAAGAATTATCCAAACAACTTGATGTAGAAGTTAAATACATTCCTGTTATTAATTATGTTGCAGCAGTAACTGGATTTAGAACTAAAGATTTAGATTTAGTTTGGTTTGGCGGTTTATCAGGAGTTCAAGCCAGACTACAAACTCCTAATTCAATTGTCATAGCTCAAAGAGATATCGATAAGGAATTTAAAACTGTTTTTATAGTAAACAAAAATTTAGAACTTAACCCAATTTCAAACATTAAAGAACTTAAAAAACTAAAGAATTTGAGATTTACTTTTGGCTCTGAAAACTCAACTTCTGGAAGATTAATGCCAGAATATTTTTTAAATCGAGCAGGGCTAGAAATTAAACACTTCAAAGGGAAAAAAGCAGGTTTTAGTGGGAGTCATGATGCCACTATAGCTTTAGTTAATAGTGGGGCATTTGATGCTGGAGCTTTAAATAAACAAGTTTGGGAAAACACTCTTAAAAATAATCCCAAAAGAACAAGTAATTTAGAATTATTCTGGATCACCCCAGAATATGTTGACTATCATTGGATTGCTCAAGGGGATCTTGAAAATAGATTCGGTGAAGGGTTTACAAAAGAACTTAAATCAGTAATTCTAAATTTAGATATAAATCAAAAATCACATAAAAAGGTTTTAGATATGTTCAATGCAAAAAGATTTATAAATGCAGAAGCAAAACAGTATAAAAATATAGAGGAAATAGGGAGGAAATTGAATAAAATTAGATGAATAATACTCTCTTAGAATTAAAAAATATATCTTATAAATACAAAAATAATCTGATTCTTAATAAAGTTAATTTGAAAATAAATTCAGGGGAGAAGATTGCACTTTTAGGTAAAAGCGGTTCAGGAAAAACTACACTTATATCCGTTCTTAATGGCACTATCAAGCCAACTCATGGTGAGGTTAAATTATTCAGTAAAAGTTTCGAGGAATTAGATAGAAAGCAGAAAAGTAAGATAACAACTATTTGGCAAGATTTAAGATTAATAGAAGATCTCTCTGCAGAACAAAATGTTAATTGTGGACTACTAGCGGAAAACAATTTTTATTTCGCTTTTAAAAATTTGCTAAATATAAGTTCTTTTAAGAAGGCACATAAATATATGCAATTATGTAGACTTCATAATTCTATTTACGACAAAAAAATCGGAAAACTATCTGGGGGGCAAAAACAAAGGGTGGCTATAGCTAGATCATTAATTCAAGGATCAAATATATTACTTGCAGATGAGCCTTTTAATAATTTAGATCCCAAATTAATAACAACAATTAAAAACCTTCTGCTAGAAAATGGAGATAAAAATAACACAAAAATATCCCCAAAGACCGCATTAGTTGCATTACATAGATTAGATTTGCTGAACGATTTCGATAAAGTTATTGGAATAAGGGATGGTAAAATTTTTTTCAATATTAAAAGAAATAACTTAAAGAAGCTTCATTTAGACAAAATATATTAATTAGTTGAACAAATTAAAATTAAACTATACCTCATTATCTTTTCTTCCAATTTTGGTATGCATACCTCTAGGGTATCAATTAATAAACAATATTCATTTTGGAGGATTTAAATTATTCCAAGAATTCTTAATTTCTGCATTTAATCCCAAGATCGATAATGAAATTATTATTACCGTAATTAAGCGATTAAATGAAACTATTTTAATTGGTTTTTTTAGTTGGTTAGTAAGTATTATTTTTGGAGCAATTTTTGGAATAATTTCCTCAAATATTTTTTATAAAATCTTTAATATTCCAAATTTTTTCTATCGCATAATAAGGTTTTTTCTAACAATAATTAGATCTATACACGAAGTGGTTTGGGGAATAATATTAATGCAAATATATGGAATAAATTTTTCGATAGGAATAATAGCTATATGTATACCTTATATTGCTGTAAATTCAAAAGTTTTTGCAGAACAATTAGAAACTATTGACTACAAAAGTTTTGAATCTATAAATCAAATAAATGCACCTAAATTTTCTTCTTTATTAACTATAGGATGGAATCCAATAATAAATACATTTAAAAACTTTGGTTTATATCGATTAGAATGTTCAATAAGAAGTACGGTGATTTTAGGACTTTTTGGGATTGGAGGAATAGGTACCAGTATTTTTTTATCTTTCCAAACTTTGAATTTTAGAGAGTTATGGACTTATTTATGGTCCTTAGCAATTTTGATAATTCTTTCCGGATTAATATTCAAAAAAATAAAATTTAATACTACAAATAAAATCCTATCTATTTTTTTCATTGCAGTTTTTTTCATAACAATTTTATTTTCTTTTCCATATTTTCTTTATTTTATTTTGAATAATTTTGAAAATTTTAATTCTATTAGTTCTCTATTTAAATCAAGCTCAGATTTAGGATTATTTGATTTCTTGAAAGTTATATTAGAAACAATAATTTTAAGTCTTTTATCAACAGGAATCGCAATTAGTTTACCTCCATTAGTAATAGGAATTTTTAACAACAATAGTTCTAAAATTTTTATAAAAATTTTTGCATTTTTGTTACGTTTAATACCTACACCTGTAATACTTCTAACTCTATTAACTTTTAATAATCCTTCTTTATCTTTAGCAGCTTTAACATTAGGTCTTCACAACGCTGGTATTACAAGCAAATTACTTTTTACAAATCTAGAAACCCAAGATAGGAGAAATTATATTGCAATGAAATCTCTAGGAATCTCAAAAAAGACTAGTTGGCTTTTAGGTTTATTTTCTCAACAAGCAAAAAGTTACTTAGCATATTGCGCTTATAGATCTGACATCATTATTAGAGAAACTGCAATTGTTGGTGTCATTGGAAGTGTTGGTCTAGGTTGGCAATTGCAAGAATCACTAAGTTCCTTCGCATGGCAAGAAGTCACCATAGTTTTGATAGCTTATAGCTCCATTGCAATAGTTGGCGAATTAATAAATGGTAAAATCAAAAATAGTTTAACTTGATTTGTAAGGATAATTTGTTAAATCAAGTAATTATTTTTTTCCGGTTATAGTGATTAGTTTACCAAAACAGCTAGTTGTAATTGGAGATAGCTCAGTTTATGGATGGGGAGATAATGAGGGTGGCGGATGGTGTGAGAGGCTTAGAAAAGATTGGTGCAACAACCAAAATGGGCCAGTTATTTATCAACTTGGCGTTAGGGGAGATGGGATAGAAAAAGTTTCATCTAGATGGGAAAAAGAATGGTCATCTAGAGGAGAAACGAGAAGAAATAAACCTAAAGCAATCCTACTAAATGTAGGTCTTAACGACACTGCAGCAATTGGTCAGATAAATGGAAGGCATCAATTAGATATAGATGGATTTGAATATGGATTAGAGAGGCTAATTAATGAAATGAAATCTCAAACAAATGTATTTGTTATTGGTTTGACACCAGTTGACGAAAGCAAAATGCCTTTCGCAGGATGTCTATGGTACTCAAATGATTTTTGTAATTCTTATGAAAGGAGAATGGAGGAAGTATGCCTCAATCAGAATGTCCCATTTCTTCCTACTTTTAGAGAAATGTACTCTGATAAAAGGAGTAAAAATTGGATTACGCATGATGGAATTCATCTAAATTCCGAAGGTCATTTCTGGCTTTTCCAAAGACTTAAAAGCTGGGAGATTCTTACAAAATGGAAGGAATCTTAGGTCTTTCCAAATATTATTAATTTAAAAAATATGAATATAAAATAAGGGCAAAGATAGCAAAAACAGAAGCAATACTTGTCTGAATAGCATTTACCAATTCATTACTTAATTTATATTTGTTTTGATATTTAGCACCAATAATACTTTCAGAGAGTGTTGCCAAGAATCCTGAAACTACAACAACTATAAAATGATATTTTGTAGAAATAATTGATAGCCGAAGCATTATAAAAGCCATAAATATTGATCCCAAAACACTAGCTAATGTTCCTTCTATACTTATTCCTCCTTCAGTTCCCCTATCCACCTTTTTAAGTGAAGTAATTAAGTATGTGTCTTTACCATATCTTTTTCCAATTTCGCTGCCAAAAGTATCCGCCAACTTTGCAGCAAAGCTTGCAGCAAAACCTACTTTAAACATCACTACATTGGCAGCATTAAATTTGGTCATAATGGCAAGAAATAATCCTGTAGCTGCTGAGCCCCATACATTCTCAGGACCTCTCCTCCCGCCTCTTTTTTCAGCAATTCCTTGTTCTTTTTTAAATTTAAAACCTATTTTGGTAACGAGAGATCCAAATAATAAATAAATTACAACTGCCATCCATCCCTGCCAAGACAAACATCCCCACAAAATTGTTCCTAAGATTCCTGCACTTACCCAACCACTTTTTGTCATCAAAGGAATCCTGCAAAATATATAAATCAAAATAAAATTAATGCAAAAACCTATAAAAAATTGATTTCTAATTAAATCCATATTTATCTAATTCTTTAATTTCAAATCAATTCTCCACTGATTTAGAATTGATGATGCGTTAATACTAGCTGTTGAAGTTCTCAAGATAGTTTCGGAAAGCTTAACAAAGGTAATATTATTTTTTTTAAAAAAATCAATTTCTTTAGCGGACCAACCTCCTTCAGGACCAATTACATTCCAAAAAATACCTCCTTTTTTATTTACAAATTCTTGTTGTTTTCTTAACCATTGATTTAAGTCATATAGTGTTTCTTCTCTAGTTATAGAAATTGAAACTCTTTCTTGATTATCTCTACTTTTTAGCCATTCAATAATATCCATTCCATTTAAAATAAATGGTTTCCATAATCTCTCACTTTGCTCAACAGCTTCATTGATAATTAAATTCCATCTCAAAAGTTTTCTAGAAAAATTTAAATTTTTGTTTACCTGTCTTTCTGAAAATAATGGCTGTATATAATCAATTCCTATTTCAGTACACATTTTTAAAATATCCTCAAAACCACTTTTTGGTATAACAACAGCTATTCCTAATAAGTGAATTTCTTGTTCTTGAGATAAGTAAGGTTTTTTTGATTTAATTATTTCTAAGCAATCATTTTTAACTTTTATAGCTTTCCATAATGAACCCTCTCCGTTAGCTATAAATATTTTTTTACCATTTTTTATCCTCATTACTTTATTTAAATAATGAGCCTCTTCTTTAGAAAGTTCTAAATTATTGTTCTTAATATTTTCAATTCTTTCATGGGAAATAATTAATCTTGTTAAGTCTTCCATCTAAAACACTTAATCTTTGAAAACTAAATCTTCATGTTCTTCAACTGTCCAATCATTATTTTCACCCCCAATAATTAACTCTTCAATTTTTACATAATTATTTGATATCTCATTCAAAGAATTAATTAATATATCTATTGAAATGGAGTCTGAAGTTCCAAAATCAACCCAACATCTTCCCCAAAGATTTTGATATTCCATAATTCCTAAATTATGCATTAAGGCTGGAAGAGATGCATTTTTTTGGTCATTATCATAGGACATCCAACTTAGATCGGAACCCTCTTCATGAGTTTGCATATTTTCAGAATTAAATCCACCTAACCTTCCTAAAACGTACCAACTATCAAAAACACCATCTAAATAATTTTTTTCGTCTTGAGTCGGTGATTCTGAAAACCTGATCCATATCCAACAATTAAAAGGATCAACTTCCCTAAAAATAATATTCATATTGACTAATATCTTTTTAAGATCTACAGCTATTATAAGTAAGTTATTACTAGATTCAAATTCATACCTACAACTTAATTAATAATGCTTGATTTAAAAGAAATATCTTATCAACCCCAAACTGGTGAAAGAAAAATAATAGACAATTTAAATTTAAAAGTTCATGAAAATGAAATCATTTTAATTTGCGGCAATAGTGGTTCTGGGAAAACAACACTACTCGAAATAATAAGCGGATTAACAAATCCGCAAAAGGGAAAAATTACTTGGAAGAATAAAATTTTGTCTTCTAGACAAAGAAGATGGTTTTGTGGAGTAGTATTCCAATTTCCTGAAAGATACTTTATAGGTACAACCATTGGTAAAGAATTAAAAATAGGCCATAAATCTTTAAGAGAAAAAAATATAGAAATAGTTTTAAATAAAGTTGGTTTGAAAAAAATTAATCTGACTCAACCGCCAGAACAGCTAAGTGGCGGACAACAAAGGCGGTTAGCTGTAGCAGTTCAACTTCTTAGAAACCCCTCAATTCTTTTACTTGATGAACCAACTGCTGGATTAGACTATTCAATGAGAAATGATGTGAAGAATTTAATTCTTGATTTAAAAAATAAAAATACAATTATTATTGTTACTCATGAACCTGCCTTATTTGAGGGAATTCCTTCTAGGATATTATTCTTGGAAAAAGGGAAAATCAAAAATTTTATGAAAGAAAATCATGCAGGATAGGATAGTTCGGGCTACTGCAGCCAATGGAGGAATAAGATTAGTTGCGGTCTTAACAACAGAATCTTCTTTAGAAGCAAAAAAAAGACATGGCCTTTCTTACTTAACCACCTGTATCTTAGGCAGAGCATTTAGTGCTTCACTGCTTTTAGCAAGCTCAATGAAAATAATGCATGGGAGAGTCACTTTAAGAGTTAGATCTGACGGACCTTTGAAGGGATTACTAGTTGATGCAGGTAGAGACGGGAAAGTTAGGGGTTATGTAGGGGATCCTAATTTAGAATTGGACCTAGTCAAAATAGATAATAATAAATATTCTTTTGATTTTACAAAAGCATTAGGTACAGGATATTTAAATGTAATTAGAGATAGTGGATTTGGAGAACCCTTTACAAGCACTGTTGAATTAGTAAATGGAAATATTGCTGAAGACTTAGCTTCATATTTGTATCATTCAGAGCAAACTCCCTCTGCTGTATTTATTGGAGAAAAAATTCAAAATAAAAGTGTTATTTGCAGTGGTGGCTTATTAGCTCAAGTTTTACCTAAAAAAGATACTGACCCTCTGCTAGTCTCACTACTTGAAGAAAGATGCAAAGAAATTAATTCTTTCAGCGAAGATCTATTTAAGTCTAAAGATAACCTTCTTGATTTAATTAGAAATATATTTCCCGATATTGACGATAAATCAATCTCTGAAAAAGCTCGTTCTCAAGAAGTGAGTTTTAAATGCAAGTGTTCCAAACAAAGAAGTTTAAACGCGATGAAAATGCTTGATAAGAGCGAGTTAGAGGACATCCTCAAGAAAGATGGCAAAGCAGAGTTGGTTTGTGAATTTTGTAAAAATAAATATCTTATAAATTATGAAGAAATTAAATCTATAGTAGAAAATCAATCATAAAAAAATTACGCCTAGCCATAAAATAACCATGGCCGGAATACTTTGAATTTTTTGTATTGATAAAGAGTTGTTTGATACTTCCTGAATGAAAGAATTATTTTCAAGCAATCCACCAAATATTAATCCTATCGAGAGAAAGGTAACACTCCAACCCAGAGAACCTATAAATCTTTTCCCTGATTTAATTTGAGTATAGGTAAGTATTAATGTTGAGATAGAGAGTAAAAGTCTATTATTAGAGTCTGGACTGATAAATAATAAAATTAAAAATAATAGCCCAACAGATATTTTTATTGAAAGATTATCAAATGAGGGGGTAGTTATTTTTGGCAGACTATATTGACTTGAATTGTTAGAGTTATTATTTAAATTTTTTATCTTAGAAAGAAGTGGGAATTTATTATTAGTAAATTGATTAATTTGTTTTTCTTTTTTTGAGGCACTCACAGCTTCATAGCTTACATTTCCTGATTGCCTGGCTTTCAAACTACCCATGAGTAATTGATCAAAAGAGGATTCTATTTTCGCTTTTAAAATTAAATCTTCACCAGCCTCTTTAACTTTAATATCTCTAGCCTTCTGAATATCTTCAAAAGCAGCGCCTTCTTTTACACCTAAAATTTCATAAGGTGATTTTTCGTTATTGTTTTTACTATTGTTTGAATCCAAAATTTTTTACCAATACTTACAGATTAACTAATTTTATAATCCATTAAGACTTTATAAAACAATTGGTTCGACTCCACTAACAACAGGAGCAACTTTGTTTAAATTTAATTGATTATTGTCTTCAACAAATTGATTTAGATTCCACTCATTTTTGAAAAGAATAACTGGCCTATTCCAACAATCTTTAACTATTTTACAATTAAATATTCTGCCTAGTTTTTCAATGGCTGGCCATCCATCAGAAATCCATCTAGCCAATTGATATGGCATTGCTTCAAGATTTGCATCAACACCATATTCACTTTTTAATCTGTGAGTTACTACCTCCAACTGCAATTGACCAACAGCTGCGAGTATAGGGTCTCTTTTGCTCTCATCAAAGTCATAAAGAATCTGAACAGCACCTTCTTCTCGAAGTTCATTAACACCCTTTCTAAAGTTTTTAAATGCTGAGGGATTTGGATTTCTTAGCCAGCTGAATATTTCAGGACTAAAGGATGGTATGCCCTCATATTCCAGATGCGCACCAGTATAAAGAGTATCTCCAATAGAAAACATACCCGGATTATTTAAACCAATAACATCTCCAGGATAGGCATCATCAACTACTTCTCTATCTTGCCCAAATATTTTTTGTGGTCTTGATAATCTGATTGTTTTCCCAGTTCTGGAATGTTTAACTGACATATCCTTTTCAAATTTGCCACTACAAACTCTTATAAAAGCAACCCTATCTCTGTGCTTTGGATCCATATTTGCCTGCAGCTTAAAAACAAATCCACTAAATTCATCGCTTGCAGGTTCAATATCCCCTTTATTACTATTTCTTGAAGTTGGTTTTTGTGCCATTTTTAAAAAACTATCTAAAAATGGTCTTACTCCAAAATTTGTCATAGCAGATCCAAAGAAAACTGGGGTTAAAGAGCCATTAAAGACTTTTTCTGTTTCAAATTTCGATCCTGCCTCATCAAGGACCTCCAATTCTTCAAGTGAGTTTTCGAGTAAATCTCTCTCTACGTATTTTGATAGCTCTTTATCTTCAAGACTTAATCTTTTCTCATTCGATTGTTTCCCTCTCAAGGCTTTATCAAATAAAATAACCTCCCTCGAAAATCTATCAATAACCCCTCTAAATTCCTCACCACTCCCAATTGGCCAGTTAATAGGTAAAGTATTTAGTCCAAGTTCTGATTCAATTTCATCTAGTAAAGAAAATGGATCTCTTCCTGGTCTATCCATTTTATTTATGAAAGTAAATATTGGTATTTTTCGCATCTTGCAAACTTCAAACAATTTTCTGGTTTGAGGTTCTAGTCCTTTAGCAGCATCTTCCAACATAACTGCATTATCAGCAGCAGCTAATGTTCTATAAGTATCTTCAGAAAAATCTTGGTGTCCTGGTGTATCTAATAGATTGATTACTGATCTTTCATATTCAAATTGCAATACAGTTGAGGTAATAGAAATACCTCTTTGTTTCTCAAGTTCCATCCAGTCTGAGGTAGCTTTTCTCTGATTACCCCTAGCTTTCACGGCTCCTGCCTGTTGAATGGCGCCTCCATACAAAAGAAGCTTTTCAGTAAGAGTCGTTTTCCCAGCATCTGGATGGGAAATAATAGCAAAATTTCTTCTTTTATTTACCGCATCCAGTATTTCTTTATTATTTAGAATTTTTGTACCTAAGCTCATTTATATAATATAAGCACCTTTCAATTAGTTCTTAAACATTACCATAGACTATTAAATAATTATCACCTTCTTCAAACACATCTAAAGAGGATAGATCATTCTCTAAAGTGAATTTTTTTAACTCTTTAAAAGTATAAGAAGCTCTTAAAGATGCATAATAATCATTTGTTAAAATCTCGTTATATTTTTTTGAACATTGTGCTTTGAGTTCTAAAGCTGACTTTTCATCTAATGGCCTTTTTAAATCCTTGTGAAAATTTACAGTGAAAACACTAGACAAACTTCTTATGGTGTTGAAGAAATCCTCAAGATTAGTAATGTGATGTATCAAACTATTGCTTACAAGCAAACTAATCCTTTTTTTAAGTAAGAAATTATTCGATTTAATGTCTTTTATGTCAGAACAAATGTAGCGTAAATTTTTTAATTTTTTTTGACTAGTAGAAATACTTTTATTATATTCTGCTCTCAAAATCATCTCTTTAGAACCATCTATTCCTACGACCTCAGTATTAGGCCATTTTATTGCTAACTTCTCAGAAATATTTCCTGGGCCGCATCCTAAATCAACTATTAAATCTTTTTCACCTAAAGAAATATTTTTTTTCAAAAGATATTGATTTATTTGATTAATTAGATTAACTTCCCCTTCTGAAAAATCAGCTTCGTCATAAGAAATGACCTGCTTTTTTTCTTCCATTAATTCAGGTTCGGGGACTCTTTCCATATCCTTTCTTGAAACAAAGATTTCATATTAAACATAATTCTACACAAACCGTTAAATAGTGGTAAGAATAGTTGCAGACGCCACAGGTAGAGTTATTCTTCCAGTACGGGTTATTTACATACGTTTTTTTTATCGTGACTATTGCACCAAATAAAGCTTCTTCGGAGAGCAATTCCAATAATCTAAAGAAAGATGATTTTCCAAAGACTGCGCCAGCTGCTTATCCAGTTTTTTTCAGATCTTATAGTAGAAAAACTACATCTGGCAAAAGGGAGAACTGGAGCGAAGTAGGCGAAAGGAATTTATCGGGATTAAAAGAATTAGGAAAACTTTCTGAAGAAGAACTAATTCTAATGAGAGAGATGCAAAGTAACCAAAAAGCCCAACCCTCAGGAAGATGGTTATGGATAGGTGGAACCCCTTGGATTAATAAGAACCAAAATTTCTCAGGAGCATACAACTGTACCTCAACAAACTTAATTGATTGGGAAGCCTTCGCATTAATGATGGACTTAGCAATGATGGGATGTGGAACAGGTGCAATAATTGAGCCTCATTTTATAAATAATCTTCCTACGGTAATTAACAAAATAAATATTAAATCAGTCAGTGAAGTTGGAATAACTCCTAAAGATCAAAGAGAAGAAAAGTCATCATTAGAAGTCAAAGGAAAAGATCTTCATATCAAAGTTGGAGATAGCAGAAGAGGATGGGTAGATAGCTATAAATATCTTCTTGAGGCATCAAGTAACGAGAGTCTTGAAAGAGAAATTGATGTTTATATTGATTTGGAAGATATCAGGCCTGCTGGAGAATCATTAAAAGGTTTTGGTGGCATGGCAAATCCTATCAAATTGAAAGATCTTTACTCTAGAGTCGCATCACTTCTTGGAAAGGCAATTGGCAGGAAATTAAGTACAGTAGAGTGTTGTTTATTAATTGATGAAGCTGCAGTAACCATAGTTGCTGGGAATATAAGAAGAAGTGCTGGCATGAGACAATTTTCTTCAGATGATAAGGAAGCAGCATCAGCAAAAGAAAATTTATGGAGTCAAGATGAAAATGGTAATTGGAGAATAGATCCTGAAAAAGATGCCCTCAGGATGGCCAATCATACTAGGGTTTACCATACAAAACCTACTTACCAAACTGTTTTGGATGCAGTAACAAAACAATTCCATTCAGGTGAGGGAGCTATTCAATTTGCTCCAGAAGCAATCGCAAGGTCAAATGCAGATATTCTCAAAGATAATGAATTGAGAAAGGAATTTATTGAAATCTACTCAGAACAAGGCAAGGATGAAGCGAGAAATTGGATAAATAGTAGTTATGGTCCTTTTTCAGAAGAAGAGTTAGACCACAGGATGAGCCGATATGGACTTAACCCTTGTGGAGAGATCTTGGGAAATGATTTCCACTGCAATTTGGCTGAAGTTCATTTAAATCAGATTGATCCGGGAAATTTTGAAGAGCAAAAAAAAGCTTTTAAAGCAGCCGCTCTCTCTGTAGCATGCTTACTTAATCATGAATTTGAAGTTGAGCGTTACAGAAAAAGTAGGGAATATGATCCTATTGTAGGAGTAAGTTTCACTGGATTATTTGATTTTTGTGTCCATGCCTTTGGGACGCCATGGTTGAAATGGTGGGAAGCAGGAAGGCCTAATAGCGAAGAAGGGAAGGCCTTCAAAGAAAAGGAAGCTAAATTCTTAGATTCTTGGAGAAAAATAGTAAAAGAAACTGTATGGGAATATTGTGATAAGCATAATCTAAGGAGACCAAATAGATGTACAACAGTTCAGCCAGCTGGAACTAAAAGTCTTCTAACGGGAGCAGCTCCAGGATGGCATCCGCCAAAAGCTCAAAGATTCATTAGAAGAATAACTTTCAGAAAAAATGATCCTATCGCTTTAGCTTGCATGGATTATGGTTACTCAGTTGTACCATCTCAATCTGATAAAGATGAAAATGGGTGCTTACTTGATAATCCATTTGATCCAAGATGTACAGAATGGTTAGTTGAAATCCCTACAGAAGTTAGCTGGGCAAATATAGAGGGCGCGGACCAAATAGACATTAATAATTTCTCAGCATTAGCCCAATTTGATTTTTATATGCAGGTACAGAAGTTTTACACAGAACATAACACCTCCGCAACAGTTGAATTTAGAGAAAATGAAATCGAGGATTTAGCGAAAGCTATTCATAATGCAATAGAAAATAATGAAGGATATATTTCAGCAGCATTACTAGCTCGGTTTAGTGCCAACGCAACTTTCCCGAGATTGCCTTTTGAACCAATAAGTAAAAAGGAATATATATCATTGCAAAATAAAGTTATTGAGAGGAAAGTTAATAATGACTTCTTCGATGCTCTCAATAAATATGATGTAGGAGAACTATCTGAAGCTGGTCCTGCAGGTTGTGATTCAGATAAGTGTCTGCTTCCTCTAGCTAAACCGAAAGATTAAATTTTTAAATTATTTGTAAATAAAAAATAGAAATTAGTTTTTAAAAATTTAATTTATGGCTACCTCTTTAATAGGGACATAAATTACTTATGACATTAAGCTTAAATATTGGGAACTTATTTAATGATTCCTCTAGTCATGCTTTAGTTGATGAGCTAAGAAAAAGGACCTCCGAAGAAGAAATATTAGACTTTGAAGAAAAATTTAACTCCAAAAATGAAAAAAATCTACACATATATATATGTAGATTCCTAAAAAATAGATCAATATCCAGGGGACTTGCCTCTAAGTGGTTAGTAACAATAATCAAAAACAAAGAATCAAAAATTAATGCTTTGCAAAAATTAAATAATTAAGTAAGCCCTGAAAGTTTCCACAGAGCAATGCCAAAAATTGAGAATCCCATAATAAAAGTAAAAGCTAAAGCATTTACTAATTGAACCTTATCATTCATTCTATTTGCGAATGGTAGTAATTGAGCAAATAATGGAGTCTCTTCAACTATTGCAGATTTTTTTACTGTAGGTTTTTTGCTTCTAGAAAACATAAAACAAATTTTATAATCTTAAAAATTTTACATTTAAAAGTTCATTAAATAAAAAATACTTCTCAAAAACGAACAAAATGTAACCTGCAAGGAATTACATAAGGATAATTTATAAATATTTCTAGTAGAAACCGAATCTGTGATTAATATATTAAGTTTATTTATTAAAGATCTAGACAAACAATTTTCTTGGATGTTATTATAAATTTGTAGCAACCGCTACCAAAACGTTCAACTTGCGTTTAGCAAGCCGCAAATCGACTTAAGCCATGGAACGGGGACTTAAGCGAAACCGGAGCTTAAAAAATGACTCTAATTTACAGAGGACAAAAGTACGTCCAAAACAAAGAAGCAGCTAAGAAGCAGCATAACGAACTAACTTACAGAGGCAAAGCTTATACAAGCTAGTTCATTTAACCAAAAATAAAAAAGCCACTTTTAGTGGCTTTTTTAATGTCCAAAATCAATCCAAAAAAATCACTTAATACTTCTCACAAACATTAAACAAATATGATTTAATTGCATTTATATATTTGATAACTATGGCAGACCAGAAACCTTTATTTAAAGCTCCTTATGACATAAAAGATGTAAGTGCTCTTTTCGCCATAGTTGCCTTCGTTTTAATAATCGCTGCCATAGTTGGTAACAACTTATTTGGTTTATTTCAAGAGAATGTAAATTTTGGATAATTGAATTTTTAAAGTAATAACCTTAAAAGATAATTATAAATTCTTAATTTTTTTTATAAATTTATTTTTGAAATAAATTTTAAGGTGAGAATATTTGAATGCTAATAATATTTTATTGAGTAATATATGAATTAAAGAAAAAAATTCATGAGAAAAAGAAATCTTTTATTTCCTTTATTTTTAGGTTCTCTTTTTATTGCTTCAAACGTTGATTCAGCCGTTTTTGACTTATATGAGAAACGTAATAATAATATCTTAATTGCCGGAAGTGATTGCGGTGGTCCAAGTGGTGGTACGAGCGTTCAAAAGAAAAGAGAAAATAATCTAAAGAGAGCAGAAAAAAGTTTACAGTATTTTAAGAGTAAAAAAGTAGAGGCTGAATTAAAAGGTGAATCTACTGAAGAAATAGATAAAAAAATTGAGAAATATATAAAAAAAATAAACCAACTTACACCGAAGAAAGAAAGAGTGAAACCCCCTGAGAATTTTAAAAATTTAGATAGAGAGAAATTGTCCAAGATAAAGAAGAAAACTGATTCAATGATGCAAGAAATATGGGAACCTTATAAACGTATTGCTGAAGAGAATAAAAGAAGAAAAGAGTCTGGGGAATATAACAATGAAGATGGATTATATGTTGAACTACTGGGACTTTCACCTAGATCATTTAATTTCACTACAGCAGCATTAGATTCTCAAGAAGATGGTAATGAAGCTAGAGCAGAAACTTACCACAAGTTAGCAATTAAATCTCTTGAAAGTTCATTGAATAAAAATGAAGTTAATTCTTCAGAAGATCACTATCATCATGAATTATTAGCTATAAATTATTACTATCTTGATGATTACGAAAACTCTAATAAATCCTTGAGAAAGGCAGCTTCAGGTTATAAAAAAACAGAAAAAAGAGATTCAATTAAAACTTTAGTTGCTACTACTGCAATTCTTAGTGGTAACGTTAATCAAGGCTGTCAAGATTTGTACGACTATTTTGCAGATGGTGACATAATTTTTGATTCATCTTTCCCAATTGAAGATTTTTGTATTTTTAACGAGGAAAAATTTTAAAAAAACAAATCCTTAGTATTTTTTTTTAATTATTAGAAAAATAATATTCTCTATATTGTAGGTTTGGGTATGAATGGATTGATGTAGACAATTTAGGAACATAACAAGAATGGGAGCTAAAAGATAATTGCGGTTTAGTTTTAGATTTCATTTGTAAGAAAACTAGAATTGAAGTTCCGAAAAAGATTAAAAGATCAAACCATCTTTCGATATAATTGAAAAGTTAAAATGAAATATTTAACCCTGGAGGTGTGGTCGAGTGGTTTAAGGCTCTAGTCTTTAGACATCAAATTACACATAATTATTTGCAAGCGATCTAAGAGATATTTAAAAAAGTGGACTCCTATAAGTGGTCTTTAGGCTCTAAATTCAGAATTTTGGATGGAAGTAAATAATGGCAAAGATTTTTATACGAAGTAATAATACTTTCATGTATATATAAATTTCATGAGAAAAAGAAATCTTTTATTTCCTTTATTTCTAGGTTCTCTTTTTATTACTTCAAACGTTGATTCGGCCATTTTTGACTTATATGAGAAAAGTAATAATAATCTTTTACTTGCTGGCAGTGATTGCGGTGGTCCAAGTAGTGGTACGAGTATTCAAAAGAAGAGAGAAAATAATCTAAAGAAAGCAGAAAAAAGTTTACGCTATTTTAAAAGTAAAAAAGCAGAGGCTGAAGCAAGAGGTGAATCTACCGAAAAAATAGATAAAAAAATTGAGAAATGGGAGAAAAAAATAATAAGGCTTGATCCGGATTACTTCACTCCAATACTGGAAAATATGGGTGGCGATCCTAATACACTAGCTCCAATGACTCAAGAAACTCAGGATGCAAAGCCAAAAGTTAAAATAGATATTTCTAAATTAGATGATGTGGGGCCTCGTATGACGGAGGGGCTAAAGGATAAAACCAAAAAATTTACTGCAAAATTAGCTATTGCCTCTATATCAAAGATTTCAGCAAAAATAGTAAAACTAGAGGACGAATTTAAAAACTATAATGCAAAAAGTATCGATGACAGGTTTAAAAAGTATGATGAGATTAATTCAAAAATACAAGTTCTTAAAAACTTACAAAAAAAAATAGACGATTTTCTCAATTTCAATATAGATAATGTAGTTTACATCCTTGGGCTTTGGGACCAATTAGATAATCCAGTAGTCGAGACAACTGAGGTAATAAAAAAAGATAACGAATTTAAAAAGAAATATGAATCTTTAGTTGAAGAGTTAAAAGCTGCAGGTTTATATTTTAAAGATTATGATAAAATTGCCAGAAAATTATCTGAAAAATATGCGCTGACAGGAAAGCAACCAACCTTAGAAGAGAAAAAAGCTGCAGGTATAGATAATTATGAATTAGAAAATTCCTTAATCGATTTGTACCTATTAACGGTTAGAAGTTACAGGACTATGGTAACTATGGGATCAAAAAAATAATTTCGTTTTAGTTATAGATTTAATTTGTAAGAAAACTAGAAATCAAGTTCCGAACAAGATTAAAAGATCAAACCATCTTTTGATATACTTGAAAAGTTAAAACTAAATATTTAACCCTGGAGGGGTGGTCGAGTGGTTTAAGGCTCTAGTCTTGAAAACTAGCGTGTCTGCAAGGGCACCGTGGGTTCGAATCCCACCCCCTCCGTTTTTCATAAAATGAGACTAATTTAATTTCCAGAACATTATTTAGAATGAATCATCTAACTTTTCTTATTCTTTTGTGAAATTATCACTCATTTTTTAAGAGCCAATGATATATGCAATATTAATAATTTGTTTAGTCTCACTAACACCTTTCCCTACTCTTCCTTTAACAATCTATTACTACTCCAAGTACGGTTTCGTTGATGGATTTGTCATTGTAACAGTAGCTTCAAATCTAAAAATTTTTATTCATTACTATTTAGGTAGTTTATTAAGAAATAAAAAAATCAATCTTTTTAATTTAGGAAACAAAATTTCTAAGGTAAAAAGAAAATACAAATTAATAAAAACAAAAGACATTTTATTAATTAGATTGTCTAATTTATTTGTCACGAGAATATTAAATATCTTCTTAGGATTTATTAATTTCCCTTTGAAAAAAACATTTATAATCAATAATATTGCAATTCTTCCTTGGCAATTACTTTATTTTTACTTTGCAACTAAAGTCGATTTCTTATCACAAATACTGATTGAATTTGGAATAGATTTGTCAATTGTCAAATTCTTGTCAATTATATCTATCACATCAATTGCTTTCTTATTTGTAAGGATTATTGTGAAATTATTTAAGAGATTCAATTTAATTAGCCGTATAGGGAATATCGTCAAATAGAATTATATTTTATAAACAATTAATAGAAATCATAAGTAAATACATTTCGGTTACAAATATTCCCTGAAATGTAAAATTATTCATTATATTACTAAGTTACAATTAAATTTGGAAATTAACGTGAATGTAAGGATTTCATACAATTGTTTAAAACCACACCTTCTTCTTCCAATAGGTAAAATCCCACAATTAATCTTGAGAACCCTTTAAAAGTTATGACTCATTTCAAATTTTTAAAAAATATTTCCTGAACTTTAACAAAAACATGCCAAATCAAGGTGAAGTTATTACAAAAGATAGAATTGGTTTTGAAAAGTCAAATAGAGCTTTAGGTTTTCTTTACAGGGAATGGTATGAACTTATTTCAAAGTCTCTTTCTAAAATAGATGGTATTAATATTGAATTAGGATGCGGTGCAAGTTTTATAGATCAGGTTAATAAAAGCATTAAAAAAACAGATATTTTTTTAAATTCAAATACTGATTTCAAAATTAATGCAATGGATATAGGGAAAAACTTTGAGAATAAAGTATCCAATTTAATCTTGGTTAATGTTTTTCATCACATAAGCGACCCTGAATTATTTTTGAAATCAGCAGAAAAGTCTCTTTTGTCTGGAGGGAGAATAATAATGATTGAACCAAGTAATAATTACTGGAGTAGATTGGTCTACAAATTTGTAGGACACGAACCCTTTGACATAAAACAAATTGGATGGGAATTTCAATCGAGAGATCCCTTGTTAGACTCAAATCAAGCACTCTCCTGGATAATTTTTGAAAGGGATTATGAAAAATTCAAAAAATTATTTCCTATGTTTTCTATAATTAAAAAAAAGAACATGATGCCATTTTCTTATTTATTAAGTGGGGGACATTCTTTCAATACAAGGATTGGTAAGTTAATTAGAATTATAAGAAAATTTGAAAGATTCTTCTTCGACAAAAATATGGGGATATTTAATTTAATATGTATAGAAAAAATTTAAATTTCAAATCAACAATATTTAAATTTATTATTTTTTATGCAAGCATTTATTTATTAGCTTTTTTTCTTAAACATAACGATAATTTTGAGCACTTGATAATAAATATCGAATACAGATATTTAGCACTAATTAATATTATTTCTATATTTTTAGGACTACCGTTATCCATTGTATTTGACTTAATATTGATAAAATTTTTCGGGATCAAATATATTATTACTTTTGCACCAATTCTATCTATTTTAGGAATTGTCCAAATCCTATTACTCAGAAAAACAAATTTAATATTTTCAAAAAATATTCCTTTCATAAAAAATATTAGAAATCATCGACTAAAGCATATTCTTGAAAATATTACTTTTAAACCAATTTTTATTTTAATCATACGTACATTCCCCGTTATGCCTTTCTCTATCGGAAGCTACTTTATTGCATCATCGGATATGAAAAACAAAATTATATTTGTCTATTCATTAGTAGGAGCTTACTCATATTATTTTTCACTTTTTTTTATTATCCAAAGTGCATAATAAAATACATTTTTTATTAATTATTTTTGACTCGTAAAATACTTTTGTATATAGAAAGATATTTTCTTAATTATCTCTTTTCTGAATTGTTATACAATATTTTTAATAAAATATTCATTTAAATTTGAAATTAATTAAAACTCCATGGGGTGAGATCTCTCCAGAGGTAAATTTATTCCCCATTTATTACCTTCTTTTTATTTACGGATTTGTATATATTTTTCCATATGGGGAGGATATTATAGGTTTAACGTGGTTTGACTTATTAAAAATTGAAGACGGTCCTTTGGAATGGCTTCAGTTTTTTGAATACTTAATTTCATCAATATTTGGTGTTTTAATCTATTTCAAAAGTAAAACTAAAAATACAATAAATTCGTTTATTTGGTTAATTCTCAGCGCCTTTTGCTTCATCGTTGCTGCTGAGGAAATAAGTTGGGGAGAGAGAATCACAGGTTTTTCAATTAATTCTCTAACAGAAATAAGTATTCAAAGTGAAACTAATTTACATAATCTTCCATTTTTCCATGATTTCTTTCTTGATCCTATTTTGATTGCAATTTGCATTTTATTTGGTTGGATAGGTTGGAGAAAATGGCCATATTTGAATTCAATCCCCAACAAAAAATTGAGTTTATTTTTCTTGATAACAGCGTTATATATTTTTTATTACGAGATATCATGGGCTTCTACAGTTGAACACATAAGAAACGATTTAGAAATTTATGAATTTTTACTTTCAACTGGTATATTTTTACATTTTTGGAATAACTTCAAATTACTTTTTAAAGTAAATTCTCAATAATTTTAAAAAACTTAATTTGTTTAATTCAAAATTACTTCTATAAAAAACAAGCTCAGCATAAACTTTCACGTAAAATAATTGGCAGGAATAAATCCCTAATAAAAAAAATCAATTAGTATTTTTACACTCTTCTTTTTTATTCTTGTTATTATTTATTTTTAAATCAAACATAATGTCCAAGGGATTCGCAAATAATACTACTAAGTCCTCAAAACCAAAAAAATTAATTTCTTCTAATGATCCTCAGGCAAGATTGATATCTTGGTCACCATGGCCACCTGCTAATTTCCAAACAAAATATCCGGCTTTTCCTTTCGTTCTTACAGTATTGATTATAGTAGTAGGACAATGGTACTTGTCTCTCCTTAATTAGCGTTGAATTTTTTTATATTTAATTTTTAGAATAATTGAGTAAAGGATTTATTTTGTTTTTTCCAATTTTATTTCTAGTCCATTTCCAAGCAACGGTCATTCCAATAGTATTAGGGATAAAATCGATCAATAAATTCAAACATATAAGTGGGAACAAATTAATACCTTTTGGTTTTATTTTTTTAGGATTAGCCTCAATTTTTGAAATGATAGACCATACTAAAACATCTTGGATTTATGTAGATCATTCCTCTTTATTTAATTGGTTATTTTATTCATTCCTATCTTTAGGCCTAACATGTTTATCAATATCAGTTATAAAAAATAAGTTTATTCAAATAACTAACTTTTGCATTTCTTTATGTTCAATAGTCTCATATTTTTTATTTGATAAAACTATTACTCTTTTTTTTCAAGCTATTCTAAGTATTTTTCTAATAATTAATTGGCAAAGAACTTTTAAAGATTGGCTCTTAATCCTTTACCCAATGTTTGGAATTGTTTTTACAACATACTTTGGAAAAAATCTCGCAACAAGTGGTGATCAATTTTGGCACATTTTTATAGGCCCATCTGGATCAATAAGCGTCCTTATCTTTTATCTTATATTGAAAAAATCAAGCAAAAATTTTACTTAGGATTCCTATGAAATCATTTATATTTACAAGCTTTATAGTGTTCTTTATCACAATAATCTCTCCAGTTAAAATTCTTGCGGATACTGCACTTGATGTATATATGAATGATTTTTATTCTAAATCGAATGAAGCTAGCCAAATTCTTAAAGAAATTGAAAATAATCTAAAACAGGGATCAAGACAAAAAGTATGTTCAAGGCAAAGAGAGGCAGCAAGATTAGGCCTATTAGCTAATAAATCATTAATTAAAGCTTTTGAAATAGATGGGACTAATCCACCAATGCAAGCTATAAAGGCAAGTCAACAAAGATGGGAATCAATTCTCAATGAATGCTAAAAAGTCAATAGTTCATATAATTAACCTTTCAAATTTGCATTCTTACAGATTTACTAATAAATGGTATTTCAGGTTCAACTCCATAAATACATTGAGAAATCGAATAAATAAAAATACACAGTGTAAATATAAAAATAATTGAACCTAATTCAACTATCGGAAATATTCTCAAGAGATATGAAATTATTATCAAAGCAATATCAATAAGTAAGGCTTGGCATGCGTTATATCTTACGAAATAGGGAACTTTTGGATTTCTTGATAATCCTACAAACAAAACTATAAATAAAAGAAAACTCCCAAAAGGCAAAGATTTTTCAATTATTGCTATTGGAAAAGTTAATAATAATAGTATTTTTAAAAAAGAATATTTATAAAACAAATAATATCCAAAAGGTATTGATGCCTTTAAAGGCAAAGTATACAAAAATGCTGATGAGAGTCTTTGGAAAATCTGATTCAATATATCATTGAAATTTAGTACTAATATCTTAACCTACTTTTTCTGAACTCAATTAAACACTTAATCTCTAAAATATCAACTTTGGCAGATAGCTATTCAATATTAGATAATTGATTAATGTTCATAAGTCAAAATGCGTATCCTACATACTATGTTGAGAGTTGGAGATTTAGATAAATCCATTGATTTCTATGTCAATAGATTAGGAATGAATTTATTAAGAAAGAAGGATTACCCTCATGGAAAATTCACTTTGGCATTTGTTGGCTATGGTTCAGAGAAAGAAAATACAGTAATTGAATTAACTTATAACTGGGACAAAAATTCAGAAGACTATGAGCTTGGAGATAAATACGGTCATATAGCTATTGGAGTAAAAGATATTCATCTTATTTGCCAAGGATTAGAAAATAATGGCTGTAAAATAACAACTAAACCTAAAACGATGAAAAACAGTAATACTCTCTTGGCTTTTGTTGAGGATCCTGATGGATATAAAATTGAACTTATTGAGAGAGATTAAAAGCTCAGAACTTTTTAATTTAATAAACAGATCAAAAAAATTAAAAAAAGATTGAATTATCTAATAATTTTTTTTTGCAATTAAGGGGAAAAATACATATATATTGGATTAATTCTAAAGTTTTAATTGATAAATAACATCATTTCTAAAATAAGGCAAGATAAAGAGAAGAATTTAAATTTATAATCTATATTAATTCTATTTAGAATTTGTAGACAATCTATTTAGATTAACTTATTATATAAGTATCGTATAAGGTTTATGCCTAGTAATTGGTCAAAGATAAGAGATGAATGGCTTGAGAGAACTGCCATTACAAAAGATGATGCTAAATGGGCATTAGAAGCTTTAATTAACTCTGAAGAGGAGTTATTTGAAATAGAACAAAAAGTCAAGAATAAAGAGGACGCTACAAGCCAAGTAAAAGTTTTGAAGAAAAAAGTTAAAGAAACTATTTCCTCTAAAGAAATTAGTCTCGATGATATTGCATTAAATACTTCAAATTCAAACAAAGTACAGATCTCAGTTCCATCAAATCTTACTTATCTTTTAAAAGTTTGGGCTGCAGCAGAAGGTCGGGATCTTTCGAGTGTTGCTTTTCAGTGTTTAGAAACTGGAATAAGGGAAATGAAAAGCAAAGGTTCAATACCTTCTGTAGCAGTAAATAGATATGACTCCGCCTGTCAAAAGAGGATCGCACTAGCAGAAATAAACAATCTATTGGAGAAATACGAAATAGCTCAAAATGAAATCAAATAATTATGAATAACAGAAAAATCATAAAAGGATACAAAACATTGATATCATCAAGTTTTAAAGTAGATACTTCTACAGATAAATTCAAAGATGGAATAATTTATACTCTTTACAATGATGAATTTAATTCACTTAAAGTTGGTTTTGCTGAAAATGAAAAGGTTCTAGAAAAAAAAATATCTAGTGAGGCATCAATCTTATTAGATATGAAAAAAGGCAACAAGAAAGATCTATTTTTATTAATTACCACTATAAAAGAACTTGGTATCAAATATTCAGACAATCTTTATTTCGAATACTCAATTTCTTTAATGAGACACTTGTCTATATTAGGTTGGCCTATTGGAAGATCACTTTATAAACAAAGAAAAATTAAAAAAGAACTTTTATGTGCATAAATTTAGATGTAATCACACTCCAAAGTCTCTCTAGTTTCTCTATTTGTGAATGGATTAGTACCAGAGGCACTTTCACAAAATTTCCTAACAATATCTTTTGGCAGAAAAACATTTGTGAAGTCTGCACCTTGGATTTTTACATTTTCAAACTGTGTACTATAAGCAAAAGAATCCTCTAAGTTAGTATTTGATAAATCTGTTCCATCTAAAACAGCTGAATCTAATGTTACTTCTCTTAAATTGGAATTACTTAAATTGGTATCTTTGAGTTTTGCTCCATAAAGAGTAGCATTTTGGAGCTCACAATCTGATAAATTTGCGTCTTGTAAATCTGTCAAATAGAAAGTTGCTCCTTTTAAATCGGATCCAGAAAAATCTGCTCCTACCAAGGATTGTTTACCATAATCCAATGCAGCAAAGCTTTTAGAAGGGAGAGTTATAACAATCATTAAAACAGTTAAAATTATAAATCTCATTTTTTGAATAGTATTTCAACAAATTCTAACTTCTTAAGCTGAAATCTAAAAATTAATTATTTACTGAATGCTATATTTATTGAAATAATCAATCATGAACAAGGTTTTGGATATAAGTCCTTATGATGCAATTGTTGTGGGTTCTGGCGCTACAGGAGGAATAGCAGCACTTACATTGGCAGAACAGGGGATAAAAGTTTTAGTAATAGAAGCCGGACCAAAAATTAAAAGGCTTGAGGCTAGTAATTATGAGCCCAAAAATACATTAAAAAGATTATCAGGAGTTTTAACAAAAAAACATGCCAATCAACGCCAACATCCGGGTTATTGGAAAAATAATCCTGACTTATATTCAAATGAATTGAAACATCCTTATGACTTCCCCAAGAAAAAGCCCTTTCTTTGGACTCAAGGTAAACAATATGGGGGAAGATCATTAACTTGGGGAGGCATAACATTAAGACTTTCTTCAGAAGATTTTCAACCCGCAAAAAAAGACGGATTCGGACCAAACTGGCCTATTTCATACGATGAATTATCCCCTCACTATGATTTTATTGAAAGTTTCTGTGGAATCTATGGAAGAAAGGATGATATTAAGGAAGTCCCAAACGGTAAATATATTGGTGAAATACCTCTTACAGAAAGCGAAAAAGTTTTCGGAAGCAAAGTTAAATCGAAATTAAACTATCCATTTATCCAATCAAGAGGCTTTGATCGTAATTCATCAGTAAAAGATAAAGAATGGCCCAAATCCTCAAGTATAGGAAGCACTTTTAAAAAAGCTTTGGATACTGGAAATGTACAAATAATCTCTAATTATCTAGTAGAGTCTTTTGAGATTAACAAGCTAACAGAGCTTGCATCAAAACTAACGATCGTAAACTTAGAAAATGGATGCAAAAAAGAATTAAATTGTGATTTAATCCTCCTTTGCGCATCAACAATTTCAACACTCAGAATACTTCTGAACTCAGAATATAAATCAAACTCCTCAGGTTTTAAAGATAATTCTGGAAAATTAGGTAAATACCTTATGGACCATATATCTATCTGTAGATTTTTTTCAGTCCCAAAATCAAAAAACTCAGGAAAACCATTAGATAATCTTCCCGATCTTTCTGGAGCAGGCAGCTTCTTTATTCCATTCGGTTCAAATTTACCCAAGATTGACGACATAAATTTCCATAGAGGTTATGGAATCTGGGGAGCAATTGATAGATTAGGGATTCCTAAATTTTTGCAAAAAGATACAAACACATCCATTGGTTTTCTCATAGCCCATGGTGAAGTCCTTCCTAGAGAGAAAAACTCAGTTTCTCTCTCAAGAAAAACAGATGAATGGGGTGTCCCAATTCCAAACATTGAATTCGAATGGAGCGAAAACGAGTTAAACATGGCTAAACATATGGAAAATACAATACGAAAATCAATCAAAGCTGCAAATGGAGAAATAAAAAATATTAATGAACTAATGAATATCCCATTAGGGAGTTTAATTACAAAAAATTTGATCGCACTTTCAGATGGTCCTCCTCCTCCTGGATATTACATTCATGAGGTAGGGGGAGCACCAATGGGGTTGAATGAAGAAAATAGCGTAGTTGATAAATTTAATCGATTATGGAGATGTAAGAATGTACTCGTACTAGATGGAGCATGCTGGCCCACATCATCTTGGCAAAGCCCCACACTTACAATGATGGCCTTGAGTAGAAGAGCATGTTTAAATATTAAAAGGACTTAGAAGGTGTAAATAATTGATTTAAATAAATTTCTGAGACAGAATTATCTGTACATCCGTTTTGAACGAGAAAAGTTGCTAATGCTGAATTTATAAGCTTATATTGATCCCAAGTTGGATTACTTAATACGAAATCTTTCATAGTGTTATAAAGAGTTTCTGAAAGCTCTGTTTCTAATGAGACTTTTTTTGAAGAACACTCTATGAGTTTCTTTTTAGTTAAATTTGATTGGCTGATTTGATCCATAAATTTATATTTTCAACATAACTATAATGATATTTTTTTCCAAAAAAATCAAAAAATATCTGTCATGAAACTTTTCCTATTATCAAATGAGACTCATGCTATAAATTGTTTTTTTAAAAAACTGCCTCTTTAAATAAGGAAATTGAATAGTTCTTAAAAAAAAGTCAACAATAATGTTGAAGTCCTGTTTTTTTTTAAAAATGCTGGCATCTCTAATCCAATGTGGATTTGGACGTGGAAAACAACCTGTAAATTGTGGAAAATCTAGCTCAAAATACTTTCTGAATTTTACATTAAGAATACTTATATATACTGAGTCTATTAAGACTTAGTCAAGAAAGAGACAGGTGATTCATTGATTTTCAACGGATTTTCTTAAGATTTGGTCTTCATTAGGCAAGCGAAGCGTGACAGGTCCTAAAGGGTGTTTTGAGTTTGGATAAATACTATGGTGATGGTGATAGTGATTATGTTCATGTTGATGAGCCTCTACATGTTCATGTTCTAAGTTATCTCCTCCTCTTGAGTTTGATTTTTCTTGGTTATGAGTTGGGATTTGATTTTGTGTTTCACAAGCACCATTACATTCAGGATCACATAAATCACAACTGATACCCAAGCCCTCTACATGGTCATGATGACTTTCTTGTACCATTCCAACTTCTTTTTCAAAGCCAAATAAATTTGATCTATATTTACAAGTTGAGCAATTCATAAAATTATTACCTTCGTCATTAAGAATCTCCTCAATCCTTTCTATAAAAGTGTCGACCACATAAGATTGTGACGAAAGATATTTTGCATGTATAAATGAAATATTTGGATTATTAATAGCAACTAAATCACTTTGCCTTTTTATTCTTGTGACAAGGACACCTGAGAAAAGGAAATAAGGAAAAATTATTATATTTTTATAACCAAGTCTCACAACATTTTTCAAGCCAGGTTCAACTAGAGGGAAAGTTACCCCAGAAAAGACTGTTTCCCCCCACCCTAAACCAATACCTTCTACGATCATTCTCGTAATTTTTGAAACATTGGAATTCGCATCTGGGTCAGAAGAACCTCTACCAACAACAACTAATAATGATTCTTCAGGTTTGAGAGTATTATTTTGTTTAAATACATCTTTAACTCTTTCACAAGCTGCACTAATCATTAAATTATTAATACCTAATTCTCTTCCATAAATTATTTCAATACCTGTTTTACTTGAATAATTCATAAGCAAGCTAGGTATATCATTTTTCACATGGCCAGCAGCGAAAAGCATTGCGGGTATTGCAATTACTTTTTTTATAGAAAGATCTTTTAATTTGTCTAGAGCATCAACAAGTGAAGGTTTAGCGAATTCTAAGAAACCATATTCAACCAAAAAATTTGGATATCTTTGTTGGATAAACTTAGTTAATTCTTGAAATTCAGTAATGGCTAGTTTATTTCTGCTCCCGTGTCCACAGATAAGTATCGCGACTTGATTATTTAACTTCGAATCTAAATTATCCAAAATCAAGTTATTACTTATACCATAATAGTAAAGAACATTATCATGTAGTGAAAAATAATAGTTTGCTTGAAGTTCCAAATATCAACTCAAAAGATGCAAAATTAAAGAAATTAATTTATGACGTTGATGAGTCCTTATTTTATGAGGATAAATATTCTAATGAAGAATTCGAGCACCTTTGCGTATGTAGTGGAGGTACAACCTCTAGCTGTGCAAAAAATGGTTTTACAACTCTTGATCTAAGAAAAAATTACAACAAAGTTCACCTAGATAGAAAAACCAATTTAGTAACAATTGGAGGTGGAGTAATAATGGGGGATCTAGTAAATCATTTACAAAAACATAATCGAAGTTTTCCAATCGGACTTTCTAAACTTCCTGGAGCAGGCTATATACTCACTGGTGGAGTAAGCCCGCTCAGTAGAGCTTACGGATTAGCAATTGATAATATTGAATCAATAAAAGGTTTCTTGGGAAATGGCACATTTATCTCTTTAAAAAAAAATCAAATAAATCCAGAAGAACAATTGATTTGGGAAGCAATTAAAGGCGCAGCACCCTTCTTTTCAATTATTACCGAAATAGAACTTAAAACTATCCAATCTAATCCAATAAAGGTTATTGAAGGATTTGTAAATCTAAATGAACTTTCAGAAATAATAAAACTATCAGAGGAATTTCCAGAAAATATTAGTCTTCAATGGATTTATGCTCAAAAAATTTATATATATATTTTTGCTGAACTCAGTAATTTAGAAGATAAAAGAACAGAAGAAAACTTAATGCTTCTAGACAAATTTCCTGCTCTAGAAAAACAAATTTATGAAAACTTTAACAAAATTAATTTTTTTCCAAAGGAATTGAATTTATATGAGCTAAATGCAAATAACCATTCTGAGGTAATTAGTCTTCTTGGAGAAGATTTAAAAAATGATATCCCAATTTTTATAAAATGTTTGAGTGAAATAATGGATAGTAAACCTAATAATTCCTGTTATATTGCTTCTCAACAATTAGGTGGCAAAACTAAAAAGTTAAATCATGGAGCAAGCTTTTTTGTTCATAGAAAAAGTACTTGGAAACCATGGATATATGCATCATGGAAAAAAAATGATCTTCAAGAAAAAGAAGTCGCTCTGGAATGGATTTATAAATCATGGAGCAAGCTAAAAAGGTTTTATCCAAATATTCACTTAGCCCAATTGCATAATCATTTGAATTCTCATGAAGAAGAAATTACATTAGCCTTTGGAAATAGAGTGAACGAATTAAAAACTTTAAAGAATATTTTTGACCCACAAGGTATTTTGCCTCCTCTATGAGGTAACTTCTTAATTATAAATAAACTTAAAATGTCAAATTTCTCAAGATATTTATCTAAAAATTGGTTAGATGATCCAAAGTCAAATATACTCTCTGGCTTAGTTGTTGCTTTTGCAATGATCCCAGAAGCAATTGCTTTTTCAGGTATAGCTGGTGTAGATCCTAAAGTTGGCCTTTTTGGTGCATTTTGCTTATCTATAACAATTGCGATTGTTGGAGGAAGAAGGGGGATGATCACTTCAGCCACAGGTTCAACAGCTCTTTTAATGACTGGACTTGTTGCTTATGGAGAATCACAAGCTCCTGGATTAGGAGTCCCATATCTTATTGCAGCAGGAATATTAACTGGAATATTCCAAATTCTTTGGGGATATTTAAGACTTGCCTACCAAATGCGATTCGTCCCAACAGGAGTATTAAGTGGATTTGTAAATGCATTGGCACTTTTAATATTTCAAGCACAACTACCTCAGTTAGGAATAGGTATTAAAGAATCAAAAGGATTAGTTGAACAAACTATCAGTCAATATCCAATTAACTCTCAGATTCCAGTAGTTTGGATTCTTGTAATCCTGGGATTAGTAATTATCTATGGGCTTCCAAAAATCACAAAAGTAGTCCCATCTCAACTTATCGCAATAGTAGTAATTACTCTTATAAGCATATTCTTTAATCTAGATGTCCCAACAGTTAGTGATTTGGGTAAATTACCTGATGGATTACCAAGTATTTCTCTCCCTTTTGGATCAATAGAAAATGGGAAAGTACCTTTTAGTCTTGAAACATTAGGAATAATTTTACCGACCTCACTAGCAATATCTCTCGTGGGTTTAATGGAAACCTTTTTAACTCAAGATATTTTAGACGATGTAACTGATACAAGTTCTAATAAAAATAAAGAAGCAAGAGGACAGGGTATCGCGAATATTGTGGCATCCTTATTTGGTGGGATGGCAGGATGTGCATTAGTAGGGCAATCTGTTATGAATACTGAAAATGGTGGCAAATCTAGATTATCAACCCTCTCCTCAGGTATATCTTTACTAATTATGATTATCCTCTTGAAGTCTTGGATTGGAGCAATACCAATGGCTGCTTTAGTAGCAATCATGATAACAATCGCAATAAGTACAGCAGATATAAATGGATTAAAAAATATTAGAAAGATACCTAAAAGCGATACTGCAGTAATGCTTATGACATTTGCAGTTACAATGCTTACAAAACCTCATAACCTTGCGCTTGGAGTTATTGCAGGAGTTGCATTAGCTGCAATTCTTTTCAGCAGAAAAGTCGCAAAAGTTATAACTGTCTCAAGAGCTAAAGAAAATAATTTGATTACCTACAAAGTAAAAGGACAGTTATTTTTTGTAAGTAAAATTTATTTTTTACAAGGATTTGATATTCATGAACATCCTGAAAATATTGTAATTGATATGTCTTCAGCTCATATTTGGGATCAAAGTGGCGTTGTTGCTCTTGAGCAAATTATTAGAAAATTCCAGAATGGTGGCTCTAAAGTTGAAATTGTAGGATTAAATAAAGAAAGTCTTAACTTATTTGAAAGACTAGGTGGTATAGAAAGCGCTCATTAAAAAAGTTAATTAAGACTAACTTGTTGATAACAAAACCAAAGCCATTGCTGAAAAAGCAAATTCCTATGGGATCTCCAAGCGGTTTTTGAACTATTTAGATCAAAATTTTTAGGAGGAGGAACATCTCCCTTTTCTTTGTCTCTTTCAATTTCACTAATAATTCTATGCACCGTATATTCAGGATGACCTAAATGCATAAGTTGTTTTTGATCATTAGATTCAAATATTGTATATCCGACGTTTTCTCCATAAGCCAACAAATTCAATCTCCCTTCTTTTTGGGCCTTCTCCATTTCCAAATCTGGTAATCCAGCAAATCTACTTTGAGGACATATAAATTCATCATCTTGTGTACCCATCAATGGGTGTCCAGGAACAAGACTTTTTAAAGGGAATACCCCAAATAATTTCCTATCAAAAACTTGCTTATCAACCCCTGCTAAATAAGCCAGCGCAAAGCCCGCCCAACATAATCCAAGAGTACTCGCACAAGAATTTCTGGCTTCATTTACAATTTTTACAAATTCATCCCAATACTTAACCTCCTCAAAGGCTAGGTGCTCAATAGGTGCTCCAGTAATAATGATTCCATCTAACAGTTCTGGATTATTTGCTTCTTCCCAAGTTATGTATAGATTATTTAGATGATTAAGATCCCAAGTTTTATAAGAGTGAGTTTCAAGCTTTATCCAAACTGGCTCAATTTGAAGAGGAGATAAACCAAGTGGATGTAGTAAGTTAAATTCATACTGCTTGCCAAGAGGCATAATATTTAAAATACCAATCCTAAGAGGACGTATATCCTGTCTTTTTGCCAATTCTGGTTCAATCCAAGATATGTGATTTTTCTCAACATCACTAATCTTGTGATAGTTACTAGGAATTATTAAAGCCAATAAATCTCCTTTCCTATGTGATTTGTGAAAGTGCTTGTTCGAAATCTGCTTTTATATCATCAATATGCTCAATTCCTACAGAAACTCTTACCATCGTAGGAGTAACACCTGCAGATAATTGTTCTTCTTCAGATAATTGCTGATGAGTTGTTGAAGCAGGATGAATTACTAATGTTTTTGAATCCCCCACGTTAGCAAGGTGGCTCGCTAATTTTAAGGAATCAATAAATTTTACTGCATTTTCATACCCCCCATTAAGAGAGAACATAAGCATGCAACCCATTCCTCTTCCAGTAGTGTATTTTTTGGCACTTGAGTAATATGGATCAGATTCTAGGCCTGGGTAATTAACACTACTTACATTAGAATTAGAATCCAACCATTTTGCTAATTCAAGAGCATTAGAAGTTTGTCTTTCTATTCTTAAACTTAAAGTTTCCAGACCCTGCAATAACAAAAACGAATTAAAAGGACTTTGAGCTGATCCCCAGTCTCTCAGGCATTCAAGTCTTGCTCTTAACGCAAAAGCTATATTTCTATTATCAGGTACTCCCAAAGATTTGCAGATATCACTACCAAAACCAAAAGCGTCCCAATGAACGAGCCCATGATAAGCAGCGCTTGGCTCACTCATTAGTGGGAATTTACCATTTCCCCAGTCAAAGGTTCCGGCATCAACAATAACCCCTCCGATACTTGTTCCATGTCCACCGATCCATTTCGTTGCACTTTCTACAACAACATCGGCTCCAAAATCAATTGGTCTTATTAAAGCACCACCAGCACCAAGGGTATTATCAACTATTAAAGGAATTCCATTTTCCTTTGCTAAAGCAGAAAGTCCATCAAAATCTGGAATGTTGAACCGAGGATTTCCCATTGATTCGACATATATTGCTTTGGTTTTATCATCAATTTTATTTCTAAAACTATCGATACTATCACCATCTGCAAATTTAACTTCTATTCCTAATCTTGGAAATTGTACTTTAAATTGATTGTAGGTCCCACCATATAGAAAAGATGTAGAGACAAAATTATCTCCTGCTGTCATGCAGTTCACAATTGCCAAGAATTGAGCAGCTTGTCCTGAGGATGTCGCAAGTGCTGCCATTCCTCCCTCCAAAGCTGCCATTCTTTTTTCGAAGACATCTGTGGTGGGGTTCATAAGTCGAGTATAAATATTTCCAAATTCTTTTAATCCAAAAAGATTAGCTCCATGCTCTGCATTATCAAAGACATATGAACTAGTTTGATAAATGGGTACTGCTCTAGAATTTGTAGTTGGATCAGGCACTTGGCCTGCATGTAATTGAAGTGTCTCGAACTTTTGGTTGCTCAAAATTTTTTAAATAATCCTATTATCTATTTAACTTAGAAAAGTCCAAAAAAAAAACAAAAAAAAAATAAATATTTATAAATCCTTTTTTAATGAGGGGTAATTATCTTTCATATATATACTCAAATCCTCTTTTATCGCAGATCTGAGTTTCTCAATATTTGCAGATTCAATTATTGGAAAAGTTTTATTAGCCTCAGGATCTTTTTCAGTAATTGATTTCCAATTCTTACCAACATCTTTTTCAGAGTTGTTTAAAACCTCATCAAAGTTGAAAACCTTATCGTTATTTTTAGCGTCAAATTCGCTAAACGCTTTATTTATGAGCTGTTTTCTATTTTCGAATAGATTCTTGGCTTTTAAAGTATCTGGAAGACCCATAACTGGTTGTAATTCCTTAAGAAGTTTTATTTCTTCTTCAATTAAGAGTGTCCAAACACCATGTTTATTTTTTGGGAGATTAGAATTACTAAAAATATTAATTTCATCTAGGTAAAAATTTAACCATAAATAATATGATTTTTCTTCAATATTTTTTTTAACTGATATCTTTTTATTTTGAATCTTTGGGAGTAACTTTTCTGCTTTCTTTAAAAACTGTCTGTCTTCCCTTTCTAAATTTATTAATCCCCATCTTTGACTATAGTCCCATAAATCTTCGTATCTTGTTAAATCTTCTTGATTCCAACCAAGAGCTTTCAGTTCATGAGAACGATGTGATAATTCCTTTTTCAAAAAAACCTTTTAAAACCATAATAATTCTAACCCTGCAATCAAGATTAGTAAATAAATGAAAAACTTAGTTTTTTGTAAACTCAACAAATAATCAATTATTAAAATAATTATTTATTATTTTTAATACATTAATAAAACTTGGATTTTTTTTAGAAATTTGATTACTAGAATCATGATTTTTAAGATCATTTTCCTCTTTGTCAATAAAAAATTTCTTGTAAAACATTTCAATATCATTAAAAAGATAATCTCCTTTTAATTTTTCATTTAATTCTAAAGATAATTCAGATTTCACAGATTCTTGGCAAAAATTAGTGATTTCTTCTGAACTAATTAAAACCTTATAAATTTCTTTTTTTTCTTCTGAATTAGCATTAAAGCATAAATAAATCATATTAATCATTGAACAGTTATTATTTTTAATTTTGAATTTTTTATAAATGTCTGGCCAAAATTTTAAGGATTTTAGACCTTCTAAACCTCCTTGACTGAGAGAGTATTTGTTACACCAATCTACAAATTCTGAGACATCTTTTGGACATCTTTTGAGTTGTAAAAGCATATCTGATAAAACTTGTCCTGCCTGAAAATTCCTTGTTGGTTTTCCTTCCGTTGGTAGTGTCATGCTCCCTAAGACGTCAGCCTTAACAGCATTTAACTGAGAGAAAGTATAATCTCCTTTTTCACAAGATTTGTCATTAATTATTTCCTTTGCACTAATTATTTCTTCACCATAACCAAGTTCTTTTAATGAAAGATATTTGTTCTCTAATTTATTTTCTTTCCTAACTTGTAATGATACAGAAGCGGCCTGATCTAAACATTGAGTCAATAATATCGTATTAATACTAGGTAACATTCCTGGCTTATCGGAATGAAAGTTATTTATAAAACCTGCAAATATGGATGAGATGTTTTTTATTGATTTTATATATTGACATTCAATATTATGAACTCCAGGAGAAACTTGAATTTTCGGTGACAATTGATTCAAAATACGAGCTCCTATTAAAGCAGTTAGAGCATCAGGATGGCAGAAATTTGCAGTAAAACTATCATTAGGATTTCGTAAGGCCCCGTGACGATGAAATCCTGTAAAAAAAGCTAAATTTGGATATTTATTACAGAGAATAATAGGTTTTTTACTCTCATTATCAATGCAAAAAGAACCGACTAGACATCCAAGAACCACATTTTCTCTTTTTAAACTTTTTCTTAGTTCTAAAGCATGTTTAACATCATCTTGTATATGATTACTATTTGAAGCAAGAATAACTATTTCGCATCTCAAGAGAAGATCTTTTAGATCAAAAGACTTTCTTATTCCTTCTGATGTAGGATGTCCCATTCTCTTAATCTTTTCAACAGTCTCATTATCCATATCAGAAAGAACATCATTTGAGAAAGCGCCTAACAAATCTCTATCTTCCCTAGGAGCTAAGAGAATATTTTTTGAATTTCCATGCATAGCACAGTTATATGCTAAAGATGCAGGATATAAACCAACGCTGTAAAATCCAACTTTGCTATTCTCTATATCTTCAATCAATGAATAAAAATATTTTTTATCATTTATGTTTTCTATGAAATTATTCTTCATTTTTGGAAATTCTTGATAATTTTTTAATTTCTTACCCATACCAATATTTTTCTACATTAAAGCAATTCTTGACCATAGCAAATTATTTATTATAAATATTGAATTTTTTAATTTATAATTTTTATGAAAAATGAAAATTAAATTAAAAGATAAATAATTATAAATATGGAACATATAGCAAGTAATTTAAAGGCACAAAAACAATTAATTTCTTCTAAAAATATCTTAATTATTCAAGATATTGATGGGGTTTGTATCCCTTTAGTTAAAGATCCAATGACTAGAAAATTAGAACCAAAATATATCTATGCAGTAAAAGAGTTTGCCGAGGAATTCTTTGTTTTAACTTGCGGGGAACATGAAGGTCCAAGAGGGGTTAACAGAATAATAGAAAGAAGTTTAAAGAGCACTACTGAGGCTAAAAACAAAGAACTATATTTAAGAGGTTTAGCAGCCTGTGGAGTAGAGTATCAAGACAACAAAGGTAAAATAAGTTTTGAAGGAGTCTCAGAAAAAGAACTAACTTTTTTATCTAAAGTACCAAGTTTAATAAGACCAAAATTTAATTTTATAGTTAAGAATATTTTTCCTGAACTTAGCCAAGAAGATATCAATTTTCACGCAGTAAAATCAATATGTGAAACACGCTTCTCACCAACGATTAATTTCAATAGTCTATTTGATTTAGTTCACAAAGATTCTGATAAAAGAAAGCTTATTCAAATTAGTTTTGAAAAAATGATGAATGAAATCATCTTAAAAGCTGAATCAGAAGGCCTCAAAAACTCATTTTTCCTTCATATTTCACCAAATTTAGGTAATAAAAATGGTAGAGAAATAATTAAACTCTCTTCTCAAGATGATATCGGATCAACAGACATACAATTACTTATTAAAGGAGCAGTTAAAGATTCTGGAGTTTTATTTCTTTTAAATAAATATATTGCAGATAAAACTGGTAAAGCTCCTTTTGGAAGAAATTTTAATTTTAGAAACTCTCCAAATTCTGTTACGGAAAAAATTGACTTATGCAAAAGATCTATTCAAAAAGAAGATATGCCTTTGATTGTAGGAGTTGGTGACACAGTCACATCAAAAAAAAATAATGATGAAAAAAGTTTTTTAAGAGGAGGAAGTGATAGGTCTTTTCTAGAATTCATACAAATATTAGGTAATGAATTTGGGATTAAGAATAAAATAATTTTTGTAGATAGTAGTTCTGGCGAGGTTGAAAGACCCTCTACAAAAAAAACTGGTTTAACAGGGATCAGTGATGTTAATGACAACTTAAAGTTTGACATAGTTTTTAAAAATGGTCCCAAAGAATACATAAGTTGGTTTATTGAACTTGCTAATAAAAGATCAAACTTTAAAAAAAATAGTTGACTTTTTAATTTTCAAATGACAATTTATAAATAATAGATTTATGAAAGAAAAATTTCCCTCAATATATAAAGAACCTATAGAAACATTGCAAATTAACATAGGTTATAAATGCAATCAGGCTTGTAATCATTGTCATGTCAATTCGAGTCCCCTAAGGACTGAAAAGATGTCTAAAGAAATGATATCTCTTATCCCAAAGGTAATTGAAAAATACAAAATCAAGACTTTAGATATTACAGGTGGTGCGCCAGAACTCCACCCAGAATTTAAAAACCTAATAACCAGTCTGAGCACAAAACAAGTTGATATTATTGATAGATGCAATTTGACAATTTTCTTTGAAGAAGGTTATGAAGATATTCCTCAATTTCTTGCCAAGAATAAAGTGATAGTTACTGCTTCGCTACCGTGTTATGAAAAAAATAATGTTGATTCTCAAAGGGGTTTTGGGGTTTTTGAAAAAAGTATTAATGCCATAAAAATTCTTAATGATTTAGGCTATGGAAAGAAAGAAAATGGACTACAATTAAATCTTGTTTACAATCCTGTAAGCCCAATTCTCCCTCCTTCTCAAGACATATTGGAGAAGGATTACAAAAAAATACTTTTAGAGAAATACAATATCGTTTTTAATAGTTTATACACAATAACTAATATGCCAATAAATAGATATGAAGAATCTCTTAGAAGAGAAGGAAAACTAAATACTTATTACAAATTACTAAAAGAAAATTTTAATGCAAAAAATTTAGAAAATCTCATGTGTAAAAAGACAATTAGTGTAAATTGGCTAGGAGAAATTTATGATTGTGACTTTAACCAACAGATAAATTTTCGAGAGAATAAAGGACCGAATACACTTTTTGATCTATTGGATGAATCATTTACTTTTGACTACGGGGTAGCTGTAAAAGAACATTGTTTTGCTTGCACTGCAGGTGCAGGGTCAAGTTGTGGAGGGACTTTGAGTTAAAACCTACTAAATGCAATTAGGACAAATAGCTCTTACATTTAAAGAGGATTCAATTAGTTTAAAACCATTAACTTTTGCTGCAACTTTGCCTGCTTCTAAAACTTCATCGTTTTCAAATTCTTCTGTTCTTCCACACCTAATACAAATCAAATGATGATGATCCGGTGTGTCATTACTAAGCAATTCATATCTGTGTCCACCCTCACTTAGTTCTAATTCATGAAGCAAACCCATTTGGACTAAAAGTCTTAAAGTTCTATAAATTGTTGCTAGTGAAACTTTGGAGCTTGTTTTAACTAACTTTTCATGAACCTCTTCAGCACTAAGATGCTTTCCAGAGCCAATATTTTCAAATAAATTAAGAACCTTGAGCCTCTGAGGAGTTAACCTCTTCCCATCTTTATGTAATCCATCACTAAGAGGCGATGTAATGACTTTGTATTGCGAGGAAAATGACAAAATTAACCCATGGCTATTCTCAATAATAACTCTAGATGAGAGTAAAACAACTTTTTGATTTAAAATGTTTACTAAAGTTCTTCAAAATATTATGTTAAATATATCTTTATATTTAACTGATGAATGATCAAGAAATCTCTTCTGATAAGTTATCATCGAAAGTCAACGCCTTGCTAATTATTGATATTCAGGAAAAAATAATAAGACCAATTTTTAATAAGGATTCAATAATCAAAAACATTAAAAAGCTAATAAATGCTTACCAAATTTTAGAAGAAAACATATTTATATCTGAACAAAACCCACTCAAATTGGGAGTAACCATACCTGAATTATCATCCATAGCAGAATTTAGAAAATTTGAAAAAATGGAATTTAGCCTAGCTAAATTAGAAGATTTTTTAAAAGAACTTAAAGATAAGAAAATTACTAATTTGATAGTTTGTGGGATCGAAACGCATATTTGTATTCAACAAACAGTCTTAGATTGTTTACAAAAAGGATTTGAAATCATTCTCATATCAGATGCCATGGGAAGTCGAAATAGGATAGATCATGAAATAGCATTACAAAGAATGACTCGAAGTGGGGCGACCTTAACAACAACTGAGTCAATAATTTTTGAATTATGCAAGACTGCGGATAGAAAAGAATTTAAAGAAATTAGAAATATAATAATGAGTTAAAGAAAAATAAAGACTGGCTTGTTGTTTAGAGATAATTTAAAATTTTATTAGAGATAAATTTTAAGGGTTTATTTGAATATGAAATTAGTTACTGAAAACTTCCTTCTAGCAATATCTATTTTTTTTATTGGAACTTTATTATCGATAATAATTTCTAAACTTTCAAAAATTTTTTTTAAAAAGATTTCCAAAAGAACAAAAACAAATTTCGATGATTTTATTTTTGAGGTGATATCTGGAGTTATAAAACCTATAGGTTTCCTCCTCTCATTTTATTTTTCAATTGACTATTTTTTTGCTGATGAAGTAACTTTCATCTCTATCTTGTTGAATATTTTGCAATTATTTATATTAATTATCATCATAAAAGCTCTCAACAAAGTTTTAATAAGATCTTTAACAGAATCGACCTCGAAAATTAATGATTCTTCAATTAGTTCAATGGTATCTTCACTAACTCCATTGATAAAAGCATTAACATGGACTGTTGGCTCAATATTTTTCTTACAAAATATAGGTGTTCAAATGACTGCTATTTGGGCTTTACTCAGTGCAGGAGGTATTGGAGCAGGATTAGCTTTGAAAGATCCAGTTCAGGAGTTTTTTGAATATATAACAATTTTGCTTGATAAACCTTTTCAAAAAGGAGAGTTTATAAAATCTGATGGAGTACTCGGAATGGTTGAGAGAGTTGGAGTACGATCCTCAAGGATAAGAAGTATTAATGGAGAAGTAATAGTAATGAGCAATAGCGCCCTAACAAATGGAATAATTTCAAATTACGCACAAATGGAAAAAAGGAGGTTAGTGCATAAATTGGGAGTTGTTTATGAAACCTCTCCAAAACTTATGAAATTGATTCCCATAATAATTAAAAAAATAGTTGAAGAGACAAAAGATGCGTCTTTTGATAGATGTCATTTCACAGATTTCGGCGACTTTAGTCTTAATTTCGAACTTGTTTATTACATCCCAACAAATAATTATCTCGCTGCAATGGAAGCTCAACAATCTATAAATTTAAGAATTATTGAGGAATTTGCAATTAATAATATAGAGTTTGCATTCCCAACACAAACCTTAAATATTGAAAGTAACAAAGCCAAATGATCTACAAATCTCTTCACTTAAAACCCAGAGTTTTGAAGCCAAATCAGAATTATTTGCCTCATCACTAACCTTACTTTCAACTAATTTATGTTTTTTAAAAGATATAAGTTTATTACTTAAATGGACGTAACCAATATTATTTAACTTTGAATCAAAAACAATTTCAGAAAGTATCTCACCAGCATTTTCTATACTTTCAGAAATTCCTAAAATATTTTTTGCAGCTTTAGAAAAAATTAAATATCCAAAGAGATTAAAATGCTTACTATATCTAAAAAAACCGAGATCATCATTTGGTATTACTAGACCTGGAGCCCAAGTAATTACAGAAATTTTACTAGAGGAAATTTTTAATTTTTTTTCAAGTTCTTTAGCAAACAAAATATTACATAACTTACTATTTTTATAAGCTTGATCAGCATTAAAATTTAAAAATTGCCCAGTTACTTTTTTTCTAAAATCAACTAGGTTATTAAGTCCCGCTTTCTTTCCTATATTGCCACCTGAACTTTTGGGGTCGTGAACATCTGATGATGTAATAATGATCCTGGATTCTTCTTGATCTCTAATTAAATCTTTTAAGATGTTCACTAAATAAAAATGTGCAAGATGATTAACTGCAAAAGTTAGTTCTATACCTTGTTTTGATACTTTAGGGTAAAAAGAACCCGTGTATTGCAATCCTGCATTTAAAACAACCACATTTAAGAAAATCTTTTTACTAATAAAGTAATCCTTAATTTTTTTAATATTCTTAAGATTTGAAAGATCACAATTTTCAATAATATTTAAATATTTACTGATATAATTTTTGTCAAAATATTTCTCAATTGTTTTGAGAAATTCTTTCTTTCTTAATTCAGATTTTATTACAACGTATAAATTATTTTTCGTCTTTAGTAAATTAATGATGGCAAAAAGCCCTATACCTGAATTACCTCCTGTAATTAAAATATTTTTATTTTTAATCATTTAACTTGCTATATATTTTTTTATAATAAAAAATTTTATAAGTATTTTTTATTTTGTAATCTTATAAATTATTGTTAAAACACTGAAAACTTAGTCACTAGTAATTGAGTAATTTGATTATTATAAAATCTACTCTCATTACAAGCATTGGATGAAATATATAACCCAAAGCGCAGAAGTTATAATTTGTCACGTAAATTTCTTTAATCATAAGATTTATATTTAATGTCAAAAGAAAATATGCCAGATGTTCTTGTTTTGGGTGCAGGGCCTGCAGGTATGGCAATTGCCTCAGCTTTGGGGAAGGAAAAATTAGATGTTGAAGTGCTTTCTCCAAATGGACCAGATGAACCATGGCCAAACACTTATGGCATTTGGGGGGAAGAAGTTGATCAACTCGGGCTTCAGGATTTACTTGAATATAGATGGAAGAATACCGTAAGTTTTTTTGGGCATGGTGCTTTAGAAGAGCAGGACGACGAGAATAAAGCCACAGAACATTCACTAGATTATGGACTATTTGATAAGAAGAAACTCCACAATTATTGGTTTAATGAATGCAATAAGTCTTTTATTAAATGGCATCAAGGCTTTGCAAACAAAATACATTTTGAAAAATACAAAAGTACAGTAACTACAAAAGATGGCAAGACTTACTCTGCAAGATTAGTAGTAGATGCCACAGGATACGATCCTGTTTTTCTTAAATTAAAATCGTGTGGTCCCTTAGCAGTCCAAACTTGTTATGGGATAGTAGGTAATTTTAGTAAACCTCCACTTAAGAAGGGTCAGTTTGTATTAATGGACTATAGAAATGACCATCTTAACGATGAGCAAAAAAAAGAACCGCCGACTTTTCTTTATGCCATGGATATGGGGGATGGGAAATATTTTCTCGAAGAGACATCTCTTGGTTTAGTAAATCCTCTAACAATGGAAAATTTAAAAGAGAGACTAGAGAAGAGGCTTTCTTATCGAAATATATCAATCACAAGCATGCAACATGAAGAGCTTGGCTTATTTCTCCCTATGAATATGCCAATCCCAGATTTCAAACAACAAATACTTGGATATGGTGGTGCTGCTTCAATGGTACATCCTGCATCTGGATATTTAATTGGTAATGTTTTAAGAAGAGCTCCACTTGTCGCTAAGGCAGTTTCAGAAGCAATTAAAAACAAAAATCTAAGTACCTATCATATTGCTAGAAAAGGTTGGGAAACCCTGTGGTCAAAAGAATTAATTAGAAAGAAATCACTTTACCAATTTGGATTAGAAAAACTCATGAGGTTTGATGAGAAACTATTGAGAGAATTTTTTGGCAGTTTTTTCCAACTACCTAAAAATCAATGGTATGGTTTTCTAACTGATACTCTTTCCTTAAAAGAGATTGTATATGCGATGTGCATAATGTTTATAAAGGCTCCATGGAGTGTAAAGAAAGGTCTTATGATTATGCATGGAAGAGAATTTAAAATGTTACTTAGGATAATATTTCCAAACATATAGTTTAAAAATGAGAACCATACTAATAAGTGGAGCAAATAGAGGTATTGGACTAAATATTGCTCATAAAGAATTAAAAGAAGGTAATAGAATTAGTGTTGGCATAAGAGATTTAAAATCATTAAAAGGAAGCGCAATTGATCCAAAAAATTGGCCCGAAGGGAAAATTATAATCAACCACTATGATGCATTAAAAAAAATTACAGCAGAAAATTGGATAAAGAATACCTTAGATGAATTTGGAGGATTTGATTCAGTAATAAATTGTTCTGGAGTATTATCGAAAGTTCCTTTCTTGTACAAAGATGGTGATGAAGAAGATATTTTAAATACATTAAATGTTAATTTTTTGGCAATTTGGAATTTATGTAGGCTTTCCTGGGATCATTTATGTACCTCAGGCAGAGGAAGAATTATTGTTTTAGTTTCAATGAGTGGGAAAAGATCTAAAGGCGATCTAGCCGCTTATTCTTCTTCAAAGTTTGCTTTGATGGGATTATGCCAAACTATGAAAAACAAAGGTTGGGATAAAAATATAAGGATTTCAGCAATTTGCCCTAGCTGGGTAAATACAAAAATGGCTCAAAATATCTCTACCTTAGACAAATTAAGCATGACACAACCTGAAGATATTGCTGAAATATGCTCAACTATTCTAAAGTTACCTACCCAATCAGTTCCATTTGAAATTGCCTTAAATTGTAATTATGAAAATTAACCTAAATTGAAAATTAAGTAAGCCATTGAAAGCATTGCAATTGCAATAAATAAACCTTTTATTCGATTAGTTAACAATGAAAAAAGTGATAAATCTTCAGAGAAGTATCCGCCAAAACTACCTGTAATAAATAATATAACCATTGGTAAAGATGCCATTCCGAAAGAATAAGATATAGATTTTACAAATCCAAAATTTAAATAATTAAAAACAAAGGAACTTAATGAAAACAATAGAAAAGATGCAAATAGAGTTATGGAAACTTCAGCATCTAAAGTGTGAGGTAAGCTACCCTTTAATTCAAATTGCTTTTTACATTCTCTAATTTGTCTTTTTGAAAGCTTTAAATAACCAGTTTCAGGAATTCTTTGCGACTTATATTTTCTTAGTAATCTTGCTTCAAGAGTTTCTGGCTCCTTTGTCATAATTGATGTTAATAATTCATCTGGCTTTAATTTCTTGATTTTCTTTTCAAGATTATCCGTTTTACCAATCCTGTAAAGGTCTCCTACTCTTATAAGGTAAACATATCCCGACATTTGCGTTGTAAAATTAATACTGTTCCTAATTAGATAATACTAAAAGAATTAGGGAAATTAAAAGTTTTTACAATATGAAAAACGATATTTTGTATTCATTTCGAAGATGTCCATATGCAATTCGCGCAAGGTGGGCCCTGTTAATTTGTGAAATAAAAGTAGAGATAAGAGAAATTGATTTAAAAAATAAACCTCTAGATTTTTTAAATAATTCAAAGACAAAAACGGTTCCAATACTTATAAAAAAGAATAGAGAAGTTATTGAAGAAAGTCTTGAAATCATCCTATGGGCTCTCTCGGAGTCAAAAAAGGAAAACATCAAATTAACTTATTTTCCTGAGAACAAAAAGAAAGATATTTTTGAAATAATTAATGAAAACGATAATGAATTCAAATATCATTTAGATCGATTTAAATATGCCACAAGATATAAGAATAGTGATGAAGAATTTCATTTCAAAAATTCAATTAAATTCATAAAAAGATGGAACGAACTTCTAGCAGAAAACAAATACTTTTTTGGAGACAACCCCACAATCGCTGATTGGTCTATTTGGCCTTTTGTAAGACAATTTAGAATCGCTTGTGAAAGTCAAAAAAGAACAAATTATTTCGAATCCTCCATAAAAAACTGGTTAGATTCATTTGAGAAAAATAAAGAATTTAAATCCTTAATGTATAAATACGAAATATGGGAACCATATTCTAGAAGGAATTATTTCCCATCTAATTAACTTTCCAACAACTTCCTTTTCTCAATTATTCTTGCTAACTCCAAAAAATATCCTGCAGTCCTAAATTTGCCTATATTTTTTTCCTTAAAATCAAGATCGCTTCTAATTTCCGCAGTCTCCGCCATAAGCAAATCTAAATCATTTGATCCAAGACTATACAATTCACCAAGTTCGATTTCCCTTCCGAGTAAATGACTCCTAAACCACTTCCCTTTATTTTCTTGAGGTGGAATATCGTAGGGAGTAAATGACATTAAAATAAATTTGTGGCTATTACCATTCTAGGGTTCTTATTGAAACTTTTTCATCTCTACTTTATTAAAAATCAATGCAATAAGAAGAATTGCGAATGTAAGTAGGGCACAAATTTCTGTCCAAAAATCTAACCCAATTTTAGAAATCATTAATGGTGCAAGAACTGTGAATAGTCCCCCAGATAGAATTAACTGAGCGAAAAGCTGTTTTGACGTAAAAATTGGTAAAGTCTTAGAAATATTTTTAGGATCTGCAAGCCTTAAAAGAAGTAACCCAGAAGCTACTACACCTGTAGAATTTCCAAACTCTATCAAGCTTTTTTCAAACCAATAATCATCAAAAATAAAGTATGCGAAATAAGCAATGCAGATTAAATTCCAAAATAAACCAAAAAAAGTAAACACTAAGATAAGTATCCAATTATCAAAAACAACTGCAATATCTAAACTCGCCATAGCTGTAAAAATCAATAAGTCTGTGGATAAAATACCAATCTCCCTTTGCAGAATATTTGAAATAAATTCTGTATTTTTGGTTTTCTCTAAAATATATCTAATAAGGAGCGAACCTATAAGGATAAAAGGGAATACTGGTAATGAAAAAATAATTTCCTTCGAAAAATCTCCAAAAGAACTTGAAATATACCTTAAAAATTTAAGTAGCAAAACACCAAAAGAAATTGCCAAACCAGAGAATCCAAGATTTATTATAAAAATTCTTAAATCCGCAAAAATTCCTGTATTATTTTTTCCCTTTAGATTATCTTTTTGTTCAAGAATTTCCTCAGTATCTGAAAGACCTAAAGTTCTTCCAAGAAAAATAAATATGCTGCCCAAAATTGAAGAAGATAAAAGACCCATTGTTGCCATAGCCAAACCAAGATCTAAACCATTTGGGAAACCTAGTTTATTAAAACTCTCACCAATTATTGATGCAGCTCCATGACCACCCTCAAAACCTACCTCTATTAAACAACCCATTAGAGGATTTGCATTCATAGATGGAGGCAGAAAATATTTAACAACAAGTCCACCGACAAAAAATTGTCCGAAACCTAGTGAAAGAGCTAATAGAAATTGATTAAAAATTGGTTTAACTAAACCATTTATATTCGGGATAGGTCTTCCCATCATTAAAGTTGCGAAGACTAATGATAAAAGAGGAGTAGGAAAATTACTCCAAACATTGATTGTTTCTTTTGGCAAAAAGTGTATAGCTCCAAATGGGCCTATAGATATACCTAAAATTCCTGATATAACTGCTATCGGTAATCCAAATCTCTCGAGTTGAACAGCTAGTTTAAATTTTCTCCCAAAAATCAACAAAAAAAATATAATTAATAATCCCAAAAAACTTATCAATAGAGAATTTGAAAAAATATCTTTATTCTGTATCGAAAAAATATTCAATGATTTCAAAAACATATATTTCTAAATCTAAATTAATAAACAAAATTTTTCAAATAAAAAAGGCCCCGTTAAGAGGAGCCTTTTGATATTGGTAAGAAAATTTGAAAATTAATCTTTAAGAGTAACTGTTGCACTATCAATATTACTGATAGCATTTGTAACTCTCTTGAAATCAAAGCCTAGGGCTCTTAAAGCGTGCCATAGATGACCTTGAATAAAGAAGAATCCAAAATAGTAATGAACATTTGCTAACCATGCCCTTGAAGTGTACTCACCATCAGGAAGATCAACAGTATCTACCCAATAAGGAGAAATACTAAACTTCAATTCAAGTGGTTCACCAAAGAATTCAGTTGGATAAACTGTTGTGTTAGCTGCACTCCAGAAGGCTGCAATAATGGCCATCCAGCCTATTCCAGCTAATGACCATGAAAGAACAGCTTCTGCAGAAAGAAGTCCTTTACCTTTAAATTTGGTATATTCACCAACTTGCTTAGTAGCAATATGCCAAGCTCCACCAGTGATCTCAACGAAAGCAAGAAAAGCATGGCCTCCCATTACTTCCTCAAGGCTATCAATAGTTAAAAAATCTGTTTGGTGATTCCAAATTTTGGCTAAATTTAATTCATACTCAACCTGTCTTACAGAACCAATAGCTGGATCATAAATTCCATGCACTCTTGCCCATTCAACAAAAGCGATAACTGCGAAACCAAGAATAATTAGATGGTGACCAAGAATAAATGTCAATTTGTCTGGATTATCCCATTCAATATTGAATTTTCTAGCTCTTGCTACATCGGAATCTTCTAGATTTCCAGGAAGAAGTAAAGAGTGTAAAAGTCCGCCTGCTGCTAAAACCATAGAAGAAACTAAGTGAACTATTGCTATCGCTAGAACAGGTTTAGTATCTCCCATCGCAACGCCATTAGCATCAAACCCTATTCCAAGAGTTGCTAAATGAGGAAGAACGATTAGAGGTTGATGACCCATTGGGACACTGGGGTCAAATCGTGAAAGTTCAAAAAGGGTGAATGCACCCGCCCAGAAAACAATTAATCCTGCATGAGCTACATGAGCAGCAATGAATTTTCCTGAGCGATTTGCTACACCTGAATTACCAGCCCACCATCCATAGGTAGTATCTGGATTTCCATAGGTTTGCATTTAGGAATTGATTAGCTTAAACGTTTTGAGAATACTTTATATTTCACCAAACAGTTGAATTCATAACAAAATTGTAAAGGTTAGTAATTCTAACTCTTCTTAAACAAGAAACCTTTATCAAGATAATCCAATAGCAAAAAAGGTAGATTTAATGAAGAAAAATTATTCTTAGAAATACGTGCTCTATCAAATAAACCAGTATTTTTAGATTCAAATAAGTTAAATAAATTTCATTTTGCTGACATTAAACGATATTTTGTTTCATTAAACCATGATAGTTATTGCCTCATTTTCAAACAATTATTAAATATAGAATAAGACATCTAATATTATGACTACTTCTCAAGAGTCTTCTAGAAAATTTTCACTAGTAATGAAATCGGAAGTTCATTACAAAAAGGCTGCAAAATCCTACAGAAAATCAAAACAATACATAAATATGATTAACTTATATCCAACTTTGCAAAACACTCTGATTGAATGTCAGGATGAAAATCTGATCGAATAAAGATTTTATATATTTTTCAAATTATTCTTCAAAATTCATATTAATTTCAGGCCGCAACATCATAGTTTTCTTCAAAATAAAATTTATTGATTATTTTTCTACACATTTTTATGTTATAAAGCGCTTTAGGGTTCCAAGGTTTTCTCTGACCGAGTGGAGAGCTTTTCCAATGAATTCCAGGCTTGAGTATTCCATTTTCACGTAAGAAGGAAAGTTTAATTTCAGTTATTCCCAGTTTTTCCGCGGCAAGCTCTGATGAGTTCCACATATCCCCTAACATTGAATTAAGTAAATATTATTAATCCTTGATAACGTTAATTTTATTTTTTTGAAAGGGGTAAAACTTTTAAATAATTATTAATTAATAAAAAACCTAGTATTAACAAAGAAAAGAGATTTGAAAGATTTATATCAAATTAAGAAATATTAAATATAGAATCTTCATTAATGAAAATCTCATCGATATCCTCCCCTTTATTGATTGATTTATATTTTACGTATTCTTCTGTAATCGATTGATGCTTTGAAAGATTGATCCAACCCTTGTGCCAATTTCCACTATTTATTAATTCTTCGTAAGTAGTTTTTAAGTTAATTCCAGAATCAAGGACAGAAACCATTAAAAAACTAATATTCCCTTTTTCTATAGTCTCATTTAATAAAACAAAATGTCTTAATCCATTTATGGTTTTATTAGAAGTCCAGTAATTTTCCATAATTATTTTTTCTTAATGTTCCCCCTCAGATTTTTTTCTTGATATCTTCTTATATTCATTTCTAATTTCTTCTAATAAAAGTTTTCTTCTATCCATATAATGAACAGAATCTTGTTTTGATAAGTTATATCTTTCTTTTTTAGTTAATTTCATCCAATTATTAAGGTTCTTCTTATTGAAAGTTGTTATTTTTTTAGACTTAGAAACTTTTTGTTTTCTAATTAATTTAAGAAAATTTTTTAAATTAGAAAATATTAATATGAAAACAAAAATTATCACTATCTTCAAGAACATCTCTTTACAAGTAAGTTATTTTTTATCCACTTTTCTAATTTAATATCATTACCAAAGGATATAAGCTCTTCTTGGTTCCTATTACCTGATTGATCAAAGAGCCTTATAATAAATTTTCCTTTAACTGCCTCATCATCACCAATAACAATAATACTTTTAGACTTTAGTTTATTAGCCTTTTTAAATTGCTTAGAGAATGAGGCTCCGCTTAAATCTAACTCAACTAACAAATCATAATTTCTTAATTTTCTAGATAAATCCATTGCTAATGGTTCAGCAACTAAGCCTTGATTAATGATATAAATATCAGTATTTCTTGGAATTTCAAGCTCTTTTCCTGCGAGTAAAATTAATCTTTCTAAACCAATAGCGAAACCAATTGCAGGGGTATTTGGCCCTCCCATTTGTTTTATTAGATCGTCATATCTTCCTCCTCCGCAAACTGTAGCTTGGGAGCCTAGATCCCCACTAGTAATCTCAAAAGCTGTATGGGTGTAGTAATCTAAACCTCTTACAAGATTAAAATTTTCCACATAAGGTATTTTTAAAACCTCTAAATTTTTCTTTAAGTTTGAATATCTTTTAAGACTTTTTTCAGATAAAAAATTAAATAATCTTGGCGCATTCTTTAGAGCTTTTTGTGTTTGAATATTCTTAGAGTCCAAAATCCTTAAGGGATTTTTAGTAATCCTATTCTGAGAATCTAAATCTAGAGAATTTTTATTTATTTCTAGCCATTTTAAAAAGGAATTTTGAAAATTTAATCTATCATCAAGATCGCCCAAAGTATTTATTTCAAGATTAAGTTCTTTTATTCCTAATTTACCTAAGATATCCCAAGCTAAAGCAATAATTTCAACATCACTTCTAACTGAATCATATCCTATAAACTCAACACCTAACTGATGAAACTGTCTTTGCCTACCTGCTTGAGGTCTTTCATATCGAAACATAGGCCCCATATACCAAAGTTTTTGTAGAGGATGATTAGACAACATTCCATTTTGTATTAATGCTCTTGCAACGGATGCGGTTCCTTCAGGCCTAAGAGTGCAGGATCTCTCCCCTCTATCAATAAATGTATACATTTCCTTACTGACAACATCTGTTCCTTCACCAATTCCTCTTATAAATAATTCGGTCATTTCTAGTATTGGTGTTCTTATTTCATTGATAGATGCTCTTGCAAGCTGCTCCAATACAATTTTCTCAACGTTTTGCCACTTTATTAATTGATCAGGCAGCAAATCTACCGTTCCTCTAAGATTTTTTAAGTTATTCAAAGTTCTAGAAAATAATTCAAAATTTTTAATTCAAGTAAGAATTAATCTTTAATTGTTTGTTTTGTGGGACAATTTTAATTTAACATTTAGAAAAACTATTGGAAATTAAAAAAAATAAAGAGACTCTGCATTGCGGTACAAAACCAAAAAAAATTGCTTTTGGAATAGCACCCCTTGGTATAGTTTCGGTAGGAATAGTGCCAATGGGAGTAATAAGTATTGGAGTAGTTCCAATGGGTGTATTCTCTTTTGGTGCAGTAGCAATGGGAATAGTCAATTTATCAGTAGTTGGGATGGGAATTATCTCTGCTGGGGTAACAACAATGGGAATATGGGAGTATTCACCTAATTCTCATGACAATCATCATAATCATTCCAAACAAATTCCAAATTCGAGCAAAGAAAATATAATGTCAGATCTTTTTAAAACCAAACAAGAAGCTGAAAAGGCTGCCGCAAAATACGGATGTATTGGAGCACATAAAATGGGTAAAAAATGGATGCCCTGTCAGATGCACTAGATATTTTCTTGGTCAAAAATTTATTGAATATTAATTCAAAATTTCTACTCTAAAATCAAGATTTTTTGCCTCATCAGTAGTTAATTTTCTTGACCAAGCTCCTTGCACAGGACTATTCCATCTGAACCCAGCATTTTTAGCTAAAGATCTTTCTTCGTAACTAATAAGCGCCTTGTATAAAAACCTCGGTTCGGTAGCTTTAAGTAAAAGTTGCTCTAAATTATCGCATTTTTTGAAGACCTCAGATATGTAAAAGCAATCAGATAAAGCTCTATGTAAATTCCAAACTGGTATTGAAAAAGATAAAGCAAGATCAGTTACTGAGGGTCTATTTTTTAGTGATTTTTGAAAGGACCAATTAATATCCTCTAAACTGCATATCCATTTTTTATTAAGTTTAGGTAATCTTCCTTTTCCAAACCATTTCTTATCAAACTCTACATTATGCGCGACAATAAAATCCGAACAATCAACAAGTTTCAGAAAGAAATTCAATCCATCTTCCCATGGTTGAGAGATATTAGTTACTTCAGCAGAAATACCATTAACATGTTCGGCTTCATTATTATTAACAGGGAATAAAAATGAAACCTGTGAAAGCACGCACTTGAAAGATACATCAAACAAAATACAACCTATCTCTATCACTTCATCTTTATTTTCGTCCAAACCTGTTGTTTCAGTATCAAGTATTAAAACTTTTTCAATTTTTTTATTTTGATTAGCAACACTTTCTTCAGAGGTATCACTGGTAACTTGATACTGAAGAATATCCAATTGATTTAATTCTTTTTTGTTAGATAGTTCCAATTAGCTGAAAACACTTTCATTTATCTTGACGCATTTAATAAAAATTTCTCTTAAATTAATATAAGTTAAGAAATATGATTAGAAAATAATCTTTGAAACACTGCTTAGTTTATTAAATATGACTTTTACAAAATATCAATTTAACAATTTTTGTTATTGGCCTTCAAATCCTAAAAAAATTGTGGAATTTATTGGTGGAAGTTATCTAGCCTCTAAACCAGATTTCACTTATAAAAGATTTATAGAGAGTTTAATTAATAAAAACTATGCAGTACATGCATATAAATATACTCCTCAATTTGATCACCAACAACTTGCTATTAAAGCATGGAGGGATTTCAAGAATTGTCGAATATCTTTATCTAAGAGAATTGGAGCACCAATTCCTTCAATAAGAATTGGTCATAGCCTAGGCTGCAAACTTCATCTTATTTCCCCTGATGGTGGAAGAAATTGCGAAAAATTCATATCAATTAGTTTTAATAACTTCAGTGCCAACAAATCAATTCCATTATTGAAACAAATTTCTCAAAAATTAGAATTCAATAGTGAATTCAGTCCAAGCCCTGAAAGAACTTTGCGATTAATTGAAAAAACATATAACCAAAAAAATAACTTCCTAATAAAATTCAACTCAGACGAATTAGATCAAACAGATAAATTATTTTCTTGTCTGAAAGCAAGAAAAGAAGATAATTCTAGGGGGATAATGCTAAAAGGTACACACACTATAATTGCAAGCGCAGGAATAAGAGAAAATTTTTTAGGAGACTGGGCCGATGATGAATTCAAAAGAAATACTATAAAAAAAATTTCCAATTTAATTGATGAATCTGATTAGGATAATTCTTTCAGCTTTTCCAAAACAGAACTATCTTCGAGAGTGCTTATATCACCACTAATTTTTTCACCAGCAGCCAAAGATCTTAAGATTCGCCTCATAATTTTTCCACTACGTGTTTTCGGAAGGGAGTCTGAAATTATAATTTTTTCAGGCTTTGCGATAATTCCAATTTCATTAACAACATGTTTCTTTAAATTCTCTACTAATTCTGAAGAACTTTTCACGTCTTTCTCTAGAGATACAAAAGCAACTATAACTTCACCTTTTAATTCATCTTTTTTGCCAACTACTGCAGACTCTGCAACTGATTTATGACTTACCAACGCAGATTCTATTTCCATTGTTCCTAACCGATGTCCTGAAACACTTATGACATCATCAACTCTTCCCATAATCCATATATATCCATCTTCATCAATCCGTGCTCCATCTCCCGCAAAATAAACATTTTTTTCTCCTTTAAAGGAAATATATTCCCAATAACTCTCCAAATATCTCTCTGAGTTTCCGTGAATTGTTCTCATCATTCCTGGCCATGGTTTCTTAATAATTAAATAGCCACCCTCGTTCTCCTTAACCTTATCTCCATTCTTATCGACGATTTCAACTTCGATTCCCGGCAGTGGAAAAGTAGCGGAACCTGGCTTTGTAGCAACTACCCCAGGTAAGGGACTTATCATCACACCACCAGTCTCAGTTTGCCACCAAGTATCAACAATAGGGCATTTATTTTTACCAATAACATCCTTGTACCACATCCATGCTTCAGGATTAATTGGTTCTCCAACTGTGCCCAAAAGTCTGAGACTCTCAAGATTATATTTATCAGGGATTTCACGCCCAGACTTCATAAATGCTCTTATTGCAGTCGGTGCAGTATAAAAAATAGAAACCTTATATTTTTGAACAATTTCCCAAAAAGCCCCTAAATTTGAGGGTCTTGGCACTCCCTCATACATTAAGGTTGTAGCACCATTAGATAAAGGCCCATAAACTATGTAACTATGCCCTGTAATCCAACCAACATCAGCAGTACACCAGTAAATATCGTCATCTTTCAAATCAAAAATCCATTTAAATGTTAAATGGGACCAAAGATTGTAACCACCTGTAGTGTGAACTACCCCTTTGGGCTTTCCAGTAGAGCCTGAAGTATAAAGAATAAAAAGTCTATCTTCGCTATTCATTATTTCTGGTTCACACTGATCTTCTTGATCTTTTAATAATTCGTGCCACCAAAAATCTCTATCATCAACCATCGAAATATTTTTTTTTGTTCGTTGAACAACAACAACTTTTTCAACAACTTTATCTGCCCCACTTTCAATTGCCGCATCAACTGCTTGCTTAAGTTCAATCACTTTATCTTTTCTAAAGCCACCATCAGCAGTAATAACAAATCTTGCGTTTCCATCAATTAACCTATCTTTTAAAGCTTCTGAAGAAAACCCTCCAAAAACAACCGAATGAGGTGCGCCAATTCTTGCACAAGCTAACATCGCAAACATAGCTTCAGGAATCATAGGCATATAAATACATACCAAATCTCCTTTTTTTATACCAATTGCTTTTAATGCATTAGCTGCTTTACATACCTCTTTTAGAAGTCCTTCATAAGTATATTTTTTGCTATCCCCAGGCTCACCTTCCCATATAAGTGCAGTTTTACCTCCAAGCCCTCTCTTAATGTGTCTGTCTAAGCAATTATATGTAATATTAAGTTTCCCTTCTTTGAACCATTTAAAAAAGGGCGCATTTTCGTTATCTAATACAGTTTGAAATGGTTCAAACCAATCTAATTCAGATTTTGCGAAAGATTCCCAAAATTGAATAGGATTATCCGATGCTTGTTTTTTTAGATTGAGTAATTCTTCTTGAGTACTAATATTTGAGTTTTCTGCAAATTTTTCTGGTGGAGGGAAAATTCTCTTTTCTTCAAGTATGTTATTGATTGAATTTTTTTTATCTAATGACATTAAATAAATCTATGCTTAATAAATTTAATCGAAAAAATTAAGGTTTTCAAAAATTTTAATATTAATTTAGCTCAAAATTTTTATTTCTAATAGATCTAATAAATACGGCTTAGAACAAATTCTGGAAGAGCCATTAAAGCTCTTTTATATTCTGAATCAGGAAGCCAGACTATAGCTTCTTTAGAAACCATTGCAAAATCCTCAGCTAATTTTCTGGAACTTTCAATAGCTTTAGAGTTCATGATGATATTAAGAGCATCATCTAAATCATCTTTTTCAGCAAGTTCTCTGTTTATAAGAACTGACAATTTTTTATTTTCTTCTAGGGCATATAAAACTGGGGCGGTAAGATAACCACTAGCAAGATCACTTACAGCAGGTTTTCCAAGTTGTTTATCATTTCCGGTAAAGTCAAGAATGTCATCTACAACCTGGAATGCTAAACCAATATTTTTGCCAAAATCGTATAACGAGGTTAAGTTTTTGTCATTAATCCCACTCAAGACTCCAGCTGCTTTACAACTATTGGCTATTAATGATGCTGTTTTACAATAACTTTTGTTGATGTATTTGGAAAAAGATTGAGCCGAATCAAATCTATTTAAATTTTGTTTTATTTCACCCTCTGCTAAATCCATTATTACTCTACTAAGTAATTTAACCACATTTACATTGTCAAGATTTGCTAGGTGCCAACTTGCTTGAGCGAATAAAAAGTCACCCGCCAAAACAGCTACTCTGGTATTAAATCTGCTATGAACTGTATCTACTCCTCTTCTTGTTGACGCCTCATCAACAACATCATCATGGACTAATGAGGCTGTATGAATCATCTCAGTTATTTCAGCAAGCCTTTTATGTTTGCTTGTCAAACAAAATTCAGGAGATATAGCTTTTGAAATTAATAAAACTATACCTGGTCTCAACCTTTTCCCCCCAGCACTAAAAAGGTGTTCTGCTGCGGCTTGAAGAATTGGGTGACCAGCTCCTATTAGATTTTTCAGTTCTAAAATAAGATCATCAAGATCATTTTCAACTGGTTGTAGTAGCTCTGTTACTGTATTCATGATTGACCTCTTCTATATCTTAAGGAATCAAACATTACTTCGGAGGTTAACCAAACTAATTTCTTTATTAATTCCAAGCCAAAACTTTACTTTATTGGAAAACTCATCTCTTTCTGAAGTAACAAAGAATTTTACATTTTCATAAGAAAGGCTCTCATAGCGGTAATTTTTTGGAATATCAAAGGTTTCATTAAATTTTTTTATTAACGCTTCCGAAGGATCGATAATTTTGATTTTTGAGTCTAATTTTTTTCGCAAAAAATCATAAATTAAGGGATAATGGCTGCATCCAAGTATTAATTCTTCAATATTTTTATTTAGTAATGGTTTCAGGTACAAATCTGAAAGATAATTTAAGTTACTAAAATTTAGCTTTTCTTTTTCAATTTCCGGAACAAATTCAGGACATTCTTGCTGAAATATTTTCGTTTTCTCTTTTTTTGAACTTATAGCATTTTTGTAATAAGAAGACCGTACTGTTGTTTGTGTTGCTATGACGCCTATTATTTGTTTATCAACTATTTCCGATACTGAGTTTATAAGGTCAAAACAAGGGACTCTTAAATTTTTTTCTAGAATATCAAGTGCACATGCATTTGTAGTATTACAAGCTATTAAAAGCGCATCCAAATTCTTGTTTTCAAAAAAGGTGCAAATCTCTTTTGCAATAATCCTTATCTCTTCAAAGTTTTTATTACCAAAAGGTATTCTTTTTCTATCAGCCAAATAAAAAACTTCAACGTCTTTACGTGTTTTTAGTAAAGAATTAAGGATAGTAAAACCACCAACCCCGCTATCGAATATACCTACTTTAAGATTCACCCTACTTTAATAAGATATTCAAGGATGCCTTTTGTAATTGCATAAGCTATTCTTCTACGGTGTGAAGTTTTTTCTAATCTTCTTGCATCTAGTCTTCCGGTTAAAAATCCAATTTCCACAAGAACTGCAGGCATCCTAGTGTTTTTAATTACATAAAATCTACCTTGTTTAACTCCTCGATCAGGACTGCCCGGAGAAACTCTTAGAATTTGTTTTTGAATTCTTTTTGCAAGTAATCTGCCTTTCCAACCTCTAAAGTAAAAGGTTTCTAAACCGTTAATATCTCTCCTTTTCCCTCTTGAGGCATTCGCGTGAATGCTTACAAATATATCCGCATCAGAATTGTTAGCAAAGGAAACTCTTGGGGATAAATCCAAATCAACCTCATTTTTTCTAGTTAATCTTACTTTTACACCTTTCTCAGATAATAACTTTTGAACTATTTTGGAGACCTCAAGCACAACATCTGTTTCCCTAATTCCACTAATACCTATTGCTCCTGGATCAGGACCGCCATGTCCAGGATCAATAACAACTGAAAATTTATTTTGTTTTACGTTTGGCAATTTTAAGTAATCATTAACCTTTTTTCTCATATGAATAGGGTTTTGATATGAATTAATTTTCCTCGTTTTTCTTTCAATTACTCCTTCGCCAATCTTCTTAAATGAATATCTTGGTGAAAATAATTTAATTCTCCACCTATTCTGATCTAAACCAACCATTCGCCAGGTCAAAGGCTTCAAATAAGTTTCATCTCTAAATTCAATAACCAATCTGGTTTTACCATAATTTGGTTTACCTAATCTAATCTCTTTTATAGGGCCATTACCTTTTAATTTCCTAGGATTTTTTAATTCTCCAGGGAAATCTATCCAGAATCTATCACCATATATTTGGTTAGCCTTCTGAAAGTATGCTTTTAAATTAGTATTTGATTTGGTTCTTAATTCTAAAACCCCGTTAGTTTTCAACTCCCATGCCGCCAAAGCGCTTGAAGCTTTAACAGGGAAGGTTCCAGAATTTAAAAATAAAAAAACAGATAAATAACGAATAAGTCTATTGTTTAAAAACTTCATCATTAGTTCGAAAACAATTCTTTTTTTCTATGTTTAAGGCTTGGCATCTGCTCCCTAATTTTTTTTACTCTTTCTTTATCGGCCGGTGCAATTGCCGCCCCCTGCGTTTTTCCAGCATCAGATAAAACTGTGCCCCAAGGGTCAATTACCATTGCATGACCATGACTTTGCCTTATCCCATAATGAATTCCAGTTTGGGCTGGAGCAACTACATATGCTGTGTTCTCAATCGCTCTTGCTTGTAATAGGATTTGCCAATGATCTTTCCCTGTAAATGCTGTAAAAGCTGCGGGAATCATGATTAGCTCTGCACCATTAGAAGACAAATATCTATAAAGTTCAGGAAATCTAACGTCGTAACAAATAGATAATCCTATTTTGCATAAGCCGGGGACATCAACAACAGGTGGATACTCCTCCCCAGATAAAATAGTTGATGACTCCTTATATAAATTTCCATCTGGCAAATCAACATCAAATAAGTGAATTTTGTCGTATTTTGCCAAAACCTGTCCATCTTTTCCAAATAGTGCTGACCTATTAAAAGTATGACTGTCATCGCCAGCAGGAACAGGATACCCTCCTCCCAAAAGAAACACTTGGTATCTTTGAGATATAGTTTTGAGGAAATTTGCACACTTAATTGATAATTCAGACGCCAATCTAAGTTTTTCTTTATCTTCTCCTAAAAAAGCAAAATTCTCTGGCAATCCTATTAACTCAGCACCTCTTATAGCGGCCAATTCAATCTGTTCTTCTGCTTCAGCAAAATTCGCTTCAACATTTGATGTACTAGTAATTTGTAATGCAGCTACCAAAAAATCAGTCAAAACTTAACTCCTAATGAACTAATTCGTTACTCATGAGGCACGAAGCACACCTCTTTGAACTTGAACAGGAACTATATCCAAGCAATCAAGTTCTGAGCAACATTTAAAATCTTCCTCATAATCTCCAAGACTTGTCAATCTTTTGCCATGGGTTGCTGTTTTTAAGCATTTCAAAATATCATTTTTCCAAAAATCCCAGAGTGCCAACGCAGCTTGTAATTCATCATTAAGAATATTAACTTCAAAATCACATTTTGCTACCAAGTATGAGGCCAAAGCACCAGCAGCCAAGGAATCCTCAAGTGAATAAGAGCCTTCCCAACCACTACCAAGTATTAAAACATTTTCACTCTTTAGTGAAATAATTTTTTCTGCAACTGCACGCCTATTTGGGAGTCCCATAGCAAATAAATTTTTTGCATTCTGAACTTTTTGCAATGATTTAGTCCCGTTTGTAGTACTCATAAATAATCTCTTACCATTAACAACTTTTTTTGTAACTGACAAAGGAGAATTACCTAAATCAAACCCATCAATTTTCTTACCGCCTCTCTCTCCAAGCAATAATCTTTCATCTGCTTTCCACTGAATAGCAGTTTCTTTCAATAAAACTAAATCTGCAAAAACTTGTATTGAGTCAGCTCCATTTTTTAAAGCCCAGGAAATTGTGGTAGTTGCTCTTAAAACATCAATAACCACTGCGACATCAGGACTTATTTCTGGAACATCATTTGCAACGTGATAATAAGTAAGATTAATGATCAGATCCTTTTCTGGTTTTATTATAGAAAACAGTAACTTACTTTGAAAATTTTTTTTTAAAAAACAAACTTATTGATAATATATATCTAATTTGTATTTATAAAAACTCTATCAAGTTTTGATTTAAAAATGAACAATATCCGCAAAATAAAGGGTGGAGTTAATTTAAGAGGAAAAATAAAAGTTCCTGGAGACAAATCGATCTCTCATAGAGCTTTGATAATAGGAAGTATTGCTGAGGGTGAAACTACCATTGAAGGATTTTTACACTCAGAAGATCCACTTTCAACTGCTGATTGTCTTAGAAAATTAGGTGTAAACATACCAGAAATTAAAAAAGATAAGACCTTTACTATTTCAGGCTTGGGTCTTGATGGAATAAAAGAGCCTCAAGAAATTCTTAATTGCGGAAATTCGGGAACCACCATGAGATTATTAATGGGATTGCTGGCCGGTCAAGAAGGAAAAAATTTTATTTTAACGGGGGACAATTCTCTTAATGAGAGGCCAATGGGGAGAGTAGGTAAACCATTATCTTTAATGGGTGGAAAAATTTTTGGTAGAGAGCTAAGCAACAAAGCTCCAATATCAATTAATGGAAACAAGCTTAAAGGATGCATTATTGGAACGCCCGTAGCAAGTGCGCAAGTAAAGTCCGCAATATTATTGGCTGGCCTCAAAGCTTCTGGGACCACATCAGTAATTGAGCCAGCATCTTCAAGAGATCATACCGAAAGAATGTTAAAAGCATTTGGGGCAGACATATGTATCAGAGGAGAATTAGGAAGAAATGTTGTAATAAAGTCAGGTAGTAAATTAATTGGTCAGAAAATATTAATACCAGGAGACATAAGCTCTGCATCCTTTTGGATGATTGCTGCATCTATTGTACCGAATTCAGAGGTTTTAATTAAGAATGTCGGATTGAATCCTACTAGGACAGGGATATTAAATGTAATGGATTTTATGGGATGCAATTATGAGATATTAGATAAATCTATAATCGCAGGTGAACCTATTGGATCTATTAGAGTAAAGACTGCAAACAAGTTAAGTTCATTCACTATTGAAGGTGATATTCTCCCAAAACTTATTGATGAAATTCCTATCCTTACAGTAGCGGCATGTTTTTGTAATGGAGTTTCTGAAATTAAGGATGCACAGGAATTAAGAGTAAAGGAAACAGACCGTTTAAAGGTCATGGCAAGACAGTTGCGCAAATTTGGTGCTGAAATAACAGAAAAAGATGATGGATTAATTATTAATGGTGAATCAAAATTTCATTCTGCAGAGGTAGACAGTGAGACAGATCACAGAGTATCGATGAGTCTTGCTATCGCTTCACTTCTTGCTAAAGGTACCTCGAAAATAATAAGAGCAGATGCAGCTAGCGTTTCATATCCTGCTTTTTGGGAAGACCTTGCCACACTAACTTACTAACCTAAAAAGTTTTTGTCTGAATTAATAGAAGTTTTAACAAAAGATGGCAGTTACTCTTTAAGAAGTAAATTTTTTCAAGAAAATTTCCATAACTTATCAGGAGCATTAGAGGAAACAAAACTAAAGTTTACAGCACCTTCCGATTTGCAAAGATTTCGGGGCAAATCTCTTGATGTTTTGGATATATGTTTTGGCTTAGGATACAATTCCGCTTCTTTATTGGATGAATTAATTAAACAAAAATCTTATTTGAATTTGTATGCTTTGGAAATTGATAAAAAGCCTCTTGAATATGCAATAAAAAATAAATCTTTCGAGAAATTATGGGATCCACAAGTTAAAAAAATATTTGAATCACTTTACAGAAAAAATTACTTTGAAGATCAATTTTTTAAATGTAGGATTTTGTGGGGTGATGCTAGAGAAAAAATTAATATTATTCCTTCAGCCAATAAATTCGACCTAATTTATCTAGATGGTTTTTCTCCTCAAAAATGCCCACAAGTTTGGACAATTGAATTTTTATCTAAAGTAACTCAAAGGCTCAAATCTCAGGGTTATTTAATTACTTATTCTTCTTCAGCGGCAGTGAGAAAAACATTGAGAAATCTTGGGTTAGAAATTTTTTCTATTAAACCAAGTTTTAATCAAAGAACTTTTTGGAGTCAAGGAACTGTAGCAGTAGCAAAATTTGATAAGAACAAATTGAAACCCAATCTTAATTTCGAAAATTTATCTGTCATGGAAGAGGAACATCTATTAACTAAAGCAAGTATTCCTTATAGGGATCAAGATTTCAACTCAAGTAAAAAAGATATTATTAATAAAAGATTAGATGAGCAATTATTCTCAAATCTTTTATCTACCAAGGAATGGAGAAAGAAGTGGAGAATGGCGAAGTCGGCCTTGAGGAGTTAGATTTATGTATATTTAAAAAAAATATGTTAAGCGTTGCGATATTGGCTGCAGGTAAGGGCACTAGAATGGCTAGCTCATTACCAAAGGTTTTACATAAAATTTCTGGGAAAAGTCTTTTACAGAGAGTGATTGATTCTTGTGTGGAACTAAATCCTGATCAAATTTTTATAATTACTGGACACAAATCAAAAGAAGTACAAGAGTCAATTCCAAACAATAAAAATATTCATTTTGTTATACAGGAACCTCAATTAGGAACTGGACATGCTATTCAAGTGCTCACTAGAGAGGCAGAAAAAAATGAAGGGAAGCTCTTGGTACTTAATGGGGACGTGCCCCTTATTAAGACTGAAACTCTAAATAGGCTTTTAAAATTACATGACTTAAAGAATGCTGATGTTTCTTTAATAACTACAAAGAAAAAAAATCCACATGGGTATGGCAGAGTTTTTTTGAAAGGAGGTTTTATAGAAAGAATTGTTGAAGAAAAAGATTGTAATAATCAAGAAAAACAAAATTCCTTAGTAAATGCCGGTATTTACTGTTTTAACTGGGATAATTTATCAAAGATAATAGGTTTCTTACAAAGCAATAATAGTCAAAAAGAAATCTACTTAACAGATACAGTATCTTTGCTAAAGAATTCTTTAGGCATAGAGGTAGAGGATAATGGAGAGCTTCAGGGAATTAATAACAGAATTCAACTGTCAAAATGCGAAGAAATTTTTCAACATTCAATAAAAGAAAAGCATATGCTTAATGGCGTAACTTTCTTAAATAAAGCAAGTTGTTCAATCAGCGAAGAAGCAGAAATTGGTCAGGATGTAATTATTGAGGCTAATACTCATATAAGAGGAAGAACTAAAATTTGCAGAAATTGCGTTATTGGACCAAATACTTTTATTGAAAATTCTAGTGTTGGAATTAATTGTGAAATCTCAAATTCTACTGTATATGATTCTCAGATAATGGATCATATAAAAATTGGTCCATACAGTCATATAAGACCTAAATCAAAAATATCCTCTCTTAGTAAAATCGGGAATTTTGTTGAAATAAAAAATAGTCAATTAGAGGAAGAATCCAAAGTAAACCATCTTAGCTATATTGGCGATTCTATTATTGGAAGATCTACAAATATAGGGGCAGGTACCATTACCGCAAATTTTGATGGTCAGAAAAAACATCAAACAAAAATTGGAAAGAATTCCAGTATTGGTGCAAATACAGTTTTTGTAGCTCCCATTAATCTTGGGGAATCCGTAACAACAGGAGCTGGTTCAGTGATCACCAAAGACTCCAAAGATAATTCATTAGTGATATCAAGAACAAAGCAAGTAAATATAGAGAATTGGGAAAAGAAAACATAACCTAATCAATTAGGTCAATAATTTTTTCAAGCTGCCAATATCTGCTCCCTTTAATAAGAATCGAATCACCTTTTTTAGTAGAATTGTTGATCGAACTAGGGATGTCTTTAATATTATTTAAAACTAAAAATTTTTTCTTATCTTTTAGATAATTAAAGTAAAGATTATTATTTTTTTTATCGCAAATAAATAAACATTTTTTTATATCAGAATTATTAATTAAGTTGAATATTTCTTTATGGTATTTTTCAGATTCCCCACCCAATTCTTGCATACTTCCAAATATAAAAAAATGATTTTTAGGTTTTTCTAGAAGGTTTTCAATACATGCTTTTACTGATTCTGGCGAGGCATTATATGATTCATCATATATTGTAGTTTTAACTGATTTAAGAATTTTATTTCTTCCTTCTAAACTTGTAAAATTAAACTTATTAAAACTTGCAAAATTAATACCTAGCTCTTTAGCAACTGCATAAGCGAATAAGAAATTTGAAGCATTGTGAAATCCGTCAAATGAAATTTCAAAGATATTTTCTTCTATCAAAATCGTTTTATTAGATGGATTATAAAATCCTCGCAAATTTTCATCTTTCTTAAAATTCTTATTTTGATTTTCTATATTTAATAATTCTACTTTTATTACTCTCCCTTCCCAGTATTCTTTTAATGTTGCTTCTAGAAATGCATCATTTGCTGGGATTATTACAACTCCTTTTGGATTTAAAAACTTACTAATTTCACACTTTGCATAAGTAATATTCTTTTTCGAGCCTAACAATCCAATATGGGCTGTACCTATCTTTGTAATAACTGCAATATCGGGTTCACTATATTTAGATAAATTTTCAATCTGTCCAAGACCTCTCATTCCCATCTCAAGGACCAAAACCTTATCTTCTATATCTGTAGCGAGAATAGTCAGACCAACTCCAATCTCATTATTGAAATTGGCATGAGATAGTTTAATTCTTCCAATTTTCTTTAAAACTTCACCTATCATTTCTTTTGTTGTTGTTTTACCCACTGATCCAGTTATTGCAATCAACGGGATATTTAATTTTTTTCTTTTTAGCAATGCTAATTTTTGAAATGCCTCTAAAGTGTCATTTACTACCCAGTAAGGAAAATTATTAGGAAGTAATTTCTGCATCCCTTTTTTAATTACTACTGATTTGGCTCCCTTATTCAAAACATCAGTAAGAAAACTATGTCCGTCAAAATTTTTACCCTTGATAGCTATAAAAAGATCATTTTTCAATAAAGTTCTACTATCAATACTTATATTTTTAAAACTCAAAAAATCTTTATTCCCCTCACTTAGATTTTTAATATCACCCAAAACATTGTTCAATTCTAATAATGAAAATTCCATTAAAAATTAAATCATACTTTTTTTAAAGATGGATCGGCTGATTGTCCATATGAGAATTTTTCAACTTCAGCAACATCTGGGGATGGTTCTTTTAGTCCGCAAACATCCTTATACATAATTTCGTATTCGAGAGCTGATCTTTGCCAACTAAACTCTTGGCTCATAGCTCTTTTTTGGAGAGATTCCCAGCTATCTTTATGCCTAAAGGCCTCCCAAGACCTTACTAAAGAAGTATAGAAATCTATAGGTTCAAAGCGATCAAAGCAAAAACCTGTTCCACTATTATTTTCTGGGTCATGAGGCAAAACTGTATCAACTAAGCCTCCAACCCTCCTCACTATTGGGATAGAGCCATATCTCATAGCAAGAAGTTGGCTAATACCACAAGGTTCGAATCTACTTGGCATTAAGAATGCATCAGAGCCACCATAGATAAGCCTTGATAAAGAATCATCATAGGTAAGGAATACTGAAAATCTTCCTGGGTAATCTAATGCCAGTTGCCATAATCCAGACTCTAAATATCTATCTCCTGTCCCTAAAACAGCTATTTGAGAATCTGTATAGGCTAAAAGTCTTCTTGAAACTTGTAAAAGTAAGTCAACCCCTTTCTGATCAACTAACCTACTAACCATACCTAAAAGATATTTTTTAGTATTAACTTCAAGACCCATTTCTCTCTGTAGAATTTTCTTATTTTCTTGTCTATTTTCTAAATTCTTAATAGTAAATTTTGCAGGTAAAACTGGATCTTTGGCTGGATTCCATTCATCAAGATCTATGCCATTAAGAATTCCCCTTAATTTACCTGAGATGTAATTAAGTAATCCTTCAAGGCTTTCCCCGTATTCATGGGTTTTAATTTCATCTGCATAAGTCGGAGAAACAGCATTTACTCTATCTGCATACAACATTGCCGCAGCCATTGTGTGGTCTCCATGCATATACCAAGGACACCAAGTCATTTTTTCTAGTTTCCATCTCCAAGGGCCTTGATATTTTAAATTATGAATTGTGAAGACAGTACTAATTTCGGGGTCCTGATGCATCCACACAGGAATCATTCCAGTGTGCCAATCATGGCAATGGAGAACTTGTGGTTTCCAACAATTCCAGGCAAATTCTGCAGTGGCACTAGCAAAAAATGTAAAGCGCCAGTCCTCATTTTCGCCTCCATATATTTGGTCAGAGTCAAATGTTGGATGGCCTACCAGGTAAATCACATAATTATGAATGGGATGTTTTGCTTCATATACCGCGAAATCAGCGCCCATTGTATTTGCTCTAAAGACTGGTTCGTTTGATACCTCTAAAAGACTCCACAATTTCCCATATCCTGGAATTATTACCCTCACATCGTGACCAAGTTTTATCAAAGATGGTGGTAACGAACCAACCACATCTCCCATACCTCCAACTTTGATCATTGGAGCACATTCAGCAGCGGCAAGAAGAATTCTCATTGATAATTATTTAAAAAGTTCTTTTGAAAAATAAACTAGGGTGTCCACTTATAGTCAGAAAAATCTGGTGGACGCTTTTCAAGAAAGGCATTTCTACCTTCTTGAGCTTCATCAGTCGAATAAAATAATTGAGTTGTGTATCCAGATAATTCTTGAATACCCGCAATCCCATCATTCTCAGCATTGAATGAAGCTTTAAGAATACGAATAGCAGTTGGACTATTTCGTAAAATCTCTCTTGCCCAGATTACACCCTCAGCTTCTAATTCTTCAATCTTTGTAATTGCATTTATCAAGCCCATCCTAAGAGCTTCCTTGGAATTATATTTTCTACATAAAAACCAAATTTCTTTTGCTTTTCTTTGACCAACAAGTCTTGCCAAATAACTAGATCCAAATCCTGCATCAAAACTACCAACTTTTGGTCCAGTTTGACCAAATATTGCATTTTCAGAGGCGATACTGAGATCACAAATCAAATGAAGTACCTGTCCTCCTCCAATTGCAAAACCAGGAACTAAGGCAATAACCACTTTAGGTAAACTTCTTATTAATCTTTGAAGTTCAAGTACATTTAATCTCTGCTTCCCTTCATCATTTTTATATCCATTTTCACCTCTTACACTCTGATCACCTCCAGAGCAAAAAGAATAAATCCCTTTCTTATCAGGTCCCGCACCTGTAAAGAGAACTACTCCAATAGTTTCATCATTTCTTACGATATTAAATGCGTTAATTAGTTCATCGACAGTTTGTGGCCTAAATGCATTTCTTTTTTCAGGCCTATTAATTGCAATTCTCGCAATTCCCTCATCTGATTTATGAAACAATATATCCTTATAAGATTTGCATTCTGACCAATTTAAAGTTGTTTTACCAGGTAATACTTTCATGAATCCTAATTATTCAAAGATAGAAAATAATAAATTTAACTGCCAATTATTTTTTTTAGCAGGGCATTTTTTTCAAAAATTTCATTTTCTGGATCAATATCAACTTTAATTATTACAGATTTCTGGATAGAAATGCTCCAATCGAATGCCTCTCTTAATTTTTTAAAATTTGCCGCATTTTTAAAGTTTACTTCATAGGTCTCTGCGAGTTTTGACCAGTTTATTTCTTTAGGCATAAGAAATAGTTTTTTTAATTCATCTTCTTTTAAATTTTTTTTATAAATACGATTAAATATATTTCCTCCATTATTATTTATAAGAAGAATTGTTAAATTCAATTCGATTGAATTTTCAATCAGCCAGCCGTTTATATCATGAATAAAAGCCAAATCTCCGGTTACTAGAAGTAGAGGCTTTTTGATTCTAGCAATTCCTAATGCTAGGGATAAAGTACCGTCTATTCCGGAAGCGCCTCGAAAGCTGAAACAATTTCTTGTTAAAGTAGCATTCTCAGAAAATGTAAGCCAATCTCTAATAGGGCTACTCGCGGAAAGCATTATTGGATTTTCAGCTGGCCAAATTTTTGGAACAAGGTTTGCAAGCTTATATTCAGTAATTTGATTATCACATGTAATTTTATCTTTTAAAATTTCTTTTATTTCCTCACCTTCCTCAATTAGATCTATAGCTAACGGAGTAAGCGCCTTTTTGTTTTTTTCGTGAATTGATAATTCTTCTAATAAAAGAGTAGTAAAATTTGATAGCCCAAAATCATATTCAAATGATTTTTTTATAGGGTCCAATTTTCTGTAGTTTTTTTCTTTTATAAGAATTTGTATTCCTTCGAAGGTTGTTAAAAACTTCTCCAAATCAATTGAGGATGACATAGGACCAAGCCTCAAAAGTTGATGACAATTTATTAAATTCTTATTTTTTCTTAAGACTAATTCCCAATTCACAACTAAACCTCTCAAATAAGAATAAACGCCTGAAATAGGATCAGCGAAAATTGGCCAACCAGTAATTTCTTGTAATTGTTCTAAAGATTTATTAAAAGAAGATAAGTCATTTATTGAACCTTGATAAGGACCTACCAAAATAATGCCAGATTCATTTAGATTTAAACTCTTTGAAATTTCTAAAAATTTGTTTTTATCAGACTTTATTTCAAGTTCCTGAAAGACATATTTTTTCTTTAAATAAATTCTCTCAAAAACCTCTAAAACATTTTTTTTATTTAAAAATGAAATATCCAAAGGCTTGTCAATAGGAATATTTAAATGAATAGGACCAGGGTAGGTTGATATTTGTTTCTCAGTAATTCGTACTAAATTTAAGATTTCATTATCTTGCGTTTCATGGAGTCCATTTAGATTTGTACTTAAAACTTTTCTGCAGACTGAACTCAAAAAATCTTCTTGATTTACTGTTTGATTAGCCCCACAATCTTTTAATCTCAAGGGTCTATCAGCAGTAAGAAATATAATACCTTTACAAGATCGGTCTGCCTCAACTGCTGCTGGTAATAAGTTGCTTACGGCTGTTCCGGAAGTGGTAATAACTAAAGAAAGATTACCTGATGCAGCAGAAATCCCAAGAGAGTGGAATCCCGCAGATCTTTCATCTATTGAATTAAAAATATTTACCAGTCCTAATTTATTTAATTCTCCCGCAGCTATAGCTAAAGGTGCTGATCTACTACCAGGACATACTATTAAATTTTGAACTCCTATTTTTATAAGAAGATTCAAAAGTTGTAAACTTCTAAGAAAATTTTTGCATTCAATAGATGATGTCATAATTTATATAAATGCTTTGGGATTTTCCTTATAACTGAATTAAATAAAACATGTCTACAACTCAAGAAAAAAGAAATTCAATATTAAAGGATTTAAAAAATCTTTTAATCTGGTTATCTATAGCTTTAATTATACGATGGCAGGTTATTGAGCCAAGATGGATTCCATCCGGTTCAATGCTTCCAACTCTTCAAATACAAGATAAAATTCTTGTTGAGAAAGTAACCCCCAAAATCACATCCAAATCAAATCTTTCAACATTAAAAAATGAAATAGTTGTTTTTAACGTTCCAGAACAATTAATTAATGCTGGTTATAAAGCTGATACTGCACTAATAAAGAGAGTCATTGGAATACCTGGAGACAAGGTAGAAGTAAGAGATGGTAACCTTTACTTAAATGATATCGCTCAAAAAAATTACGTTTTTGACAAGAATATTAATTATTCAATAGGGCCTTTTATTGTCCCAGAAGAGTCATTATGGGTGATGGGAGATAATAGAAATAACAGTATGGACTCACATATTTGGGGGTTTTTACCCTATGAAAAGGTTATTGGTAAAGCTATTTTTAGATATTGGCCGTTTAATAAAATTGGACCTATTCGGTTCCCTGCCCTTAATAAATTAAATTAATGGGTACGTGATGTTGTAGGGTTCTTATATACTGAAGTTGTAGAAATGTTTAATCCAGAATTTCTTGCTACTGAAAATAATGATCCGAACGATGAGAATGATTTAATCCAATATTTACAAAAACAATCTCCAGAAGTATTGCAAAGAGTAGCAAAATCAGCTAGTGAAGATATTCAAGAAATTATTAGACATAACGTTCAAGGTCTACTTGGAATGCTTCCTTCAGATCAATTTGATGTAAAAATAACATCTTCAAAAGACAACATTGCTAATTTATTATCTTCTGCAATGATGACAGGATATTTCTTAAGACAAATGGAGCAAAGAAAAGAGCTGGAACAAACTCTTAAAAATGATGAAAACATGTCTATAGAAGAATAATATTTTTTAAAGATTTACTTCTTCAGGAATTATTCCTAGTTCAAACAACTTTTTATATAAACCCATCAAGAATTTATTATCCTCAGGAAGTTTGTCCCACTTTTGGGAATTAATTTCATTAATTAATTTTTGACAATCATCTGTTGTAAATTTTATAGGCGCCGTAAAATGAGCTGGGATTAAATATTCCATATCTTCAAGAGACTTTATATTTTCTAACCACTTAAGTAAAACTTCTTTTGAACGCGGAAAAATTAATTTTTGTAAAACTGGTGCGATTTGAATCTTAGGAGTATCTTTACCCATTATTTCTACAAGAGAGGATTCCCAATCTTCCTCCCATAAAAAGGGATAGATACCGAAATGAGATCTCCAATTTCTAAGATCTTTTTTGAAAGAATACTTAAATATTTTTTTTAAAGGTGGAATATTTAATTTACCTGGTTTCAAAAAAGATGAAAATAAGACTAATCTTTTCCAGCCTTTTTTTCTTTGTTCTATGGAGTCAATTAAAGGTTGATCTCCTCTCTCTCTAGCATGGAAAAGAAGTGGAGTTGGATCAAAATCAAATATCTCAGGTGGTGTAGAGTCTATTCCAACTATTGCATCCGTTACATGAAGAGTTTTCGTAGGATAATGGAAACAGCTTATCTCCTGATATCTTCCAAGTCCTAAATTCAGTGGGCCTAATGAAGACCATTTAAAGGAGTTTTTATGTGGAGTACCTTCCTCAAACAGTATTCTTGATCTTTTTGATGGAATTCCTAAAAAATCTATTGGTAGATTTATGGGGAAACTCCATTGTCCAGGACAAAGCCAAATTTCTGCATCTTTAAAAATTCTTGAAAGAGCAGGCAATCCGATTTTATGTTCTAGTCCAGAGGCACTCGGTAGAATTATTGTTTTTACGTTGCCGTGAATCGCAATTAATTTTTCCAACTCATTTATTAATTCTTTTGTCGGTGGCAGTGGATTTATTAGCATCAATCCATTATCAACCTTTATTACCGTCATTCTTATTGGAACCGCAACATAATAAAGCCCCTGTATTTGTTCCAAAGACCATATTTGATTAGGAATTAACTCTCTTAAAATTGTTTTCTTATATCCATAAGGATATAAAGGGAATAATGGCCACCAATTCCACTTTTTATTTAAAGTTTCTTCCACCACTATAATTTATACCCAGTAAATAATTTCTTTAACTTAAATATTCCGTATCTTGGAGCAAATAAAAAAGCAAATAAAAATATAAAAGTTTGTGCCAGGACAATTGATCCACCTGTTTCAAGATCAAACCAAAAACTAACATAGATTCCTATCAGACTTGAAAAAATTGCACTTAATACTGAAATTAGTGTCATATTATCAAACTTATCCGTAAGTAAATATGCTGTAGCCCCTGGTGTAATCAACATTGCAACTACCAAAATAATTCCAACAGACTGCAAGCCCACAACAGCTGCCAAAGACAAGCATGTGAGGAGTAAATAATGAAGAAAAAATACGTTAATCCCAACTGTTTTTGCATGCCTAGGATCAAAGCAATAAAGCATTAAATCTTTTCTAAAAATCGATAAAAGGATTACTACTAATAAAGAAATGAATATAGTTTGTTTTACATCTGAAAGTGATATTCCTAATGGACTACCAAAAAGTATAGAATGCAGATCAATATTACTTTTTATTTTAGAAACTAATACGATTCCAAGAGCGAAAAATCCGGTAAATACCAACCCAATAACAGTATCTTCCTTAACTCTAGATTTCTGCTTAATAAAACCTATCAATGCTACAGAACCAACTCCGAAAATAAATGCCCCTAATGAGAAAGGAAGACCTAATGCATAAGCCACCACAACACCAGGCATTACCGAATGTGACACAGCATCTCCCATTAAAGCCCATCCTTTAAGAGTCAAATAACTTGAAAGAAAACCACAAACAGCTGCAACTAATGAACTCATAAGAAGTGCTTTTCTCATGAATTCATGAGTCAAAGGTTCTGTTATGAATGAATCTAAAGTTAAAAAAGAACAGAGCTCCATATAATTTTAAATTTAGGATTCAGGTCCAAACAAGAAATTAGGTGAGATCCCTCCAAAAGTGGTTGTAATATTTTCAGGGGTAAACACTTCAGAGGTCTCGCCGTAAGCTACAACAGTTTTATTTATTAAAAGAACCAAATCACAAAATTCACGGACATGAATCATATCGTGCGTTGATAATAATATAGTTTTCCCCTCATTTTTAAATTGAATAAATAATTCTGAGATAAGTTTTTCAGTTCTTATATCAACACCTGAAAAAGGCTCATCAAGAAGTAATATTGACGCTCTTTGAGCAATTGCTCTAGCTAAAAAAGTTCGTTTCCTCTGACCTCCAGATAAGTTTCCAATAGGTGTAGATAAATGATCAGTAAGATCAACTCTCTCAATAGCATCTTTGACCGCCTGAACATCAGACTCTCTAGGAGACCTAAAAATATTCATCGAACCATATCTTCCCATCATCACCACATCCCAAACACTTATTGGAAATTGACTATCAATTCCCTCATTCTGAGGAACATAAGCAATTGTCTGATCTTTTTGAGCAGATCTTACAGACTCTCCATTTATTCTAATTTTTCCCTTTGAAATGTTTACAAAGCCAGTTAAAGCATTAAAAAAGGTTGTTTTACCAGCCCCGTTCATTCCTACTAACCCACAAATCTGGCCAGGTTTCAATCTTAAATTAGCATCATACAAAGCCACCTTACCGTTGTAATCCACACAAATATTCTCTGCATCAATCCTAAAATTTTGATAATTGATTGATTCCATAATTCAAAAAAGCCCTTTTTTTATTAAATCCAAATTATGCTCAAGCATTTTTATGTAGGAACTAGCAGGACCACTATCATCAGATAATGAATCAACAAAAAGATTTCCTCCAAAATTAGCCCCAGTTTCATTTGCAACAACCATTTGAGATTCGTTACTTACAGTACTTTCGCAAAATACAGATGGGACATTTTTTTCTTTAACTAGTGAGATTGTTCTTGTCATTCTTTTGGGAGTAATTTGACTCTCAGCATTTACTGGCCACAAATAAACTTCCTCTAATCCATAATCATTTGTTAAATATGAAAAAGCACCTTCACAACTTACTAGATACCTCCTGTCTTTATTTAAGTTATTAATAAAAAGTGAGAATTCTTTATCTAATTTAGAGAGTTTATCTTTATAAATTTTTCCATTTTCTTCAAATAATATTCTTTTGGATGGCCTCAATTCTGATAAAGAATCCACCAGAATATCAACGTATAGGATCCCTCTTTTTGGAGAAATCCAGGCATGAGGATTGGGTTTTCCTTTATAAAAATCTTCACTGATAAAAATAGGATCTAAATCTTCCGCAACAGTAATTCTTCTAACTTTTAAATTAGAAACAAATTTTTCAGCCCATAATTCAAATCCAAAACCATTATCAATAAAAACAAAAGCACTAGAGGCATTTACCAAATCGCTTGGAGTTGGTTGATAGCCATGAACTTCAACTCCAGGTTTCGTTATTGATCTAACAATAAACTCATCTTTAGCAACATTGCTAATTATGTCAGCCAAAACAGTGAAACTTGCAAGTATTACTTCTTTACTTTCATTTTTATTTGATACTCTCTTACATGAACCTGAAGCAAGAGAAAGCAGAAGTAACAAAGTTAAAAAAAGAATATTTTTTCTCATAATTGACTT